>CAYUVK010000056.1:0-33464 GCA_964448105.1 uncultured Ignavibacteriaceae bacterium | reverse complement strand
TTAATTTACAAACTCAAGTTTGAGTTTTAACAACAAAACTTATTTCAATAAAATCTAAATTACGCTCCCCTTATTTTTTTTTCTCCCAAAATATTTACCTAAATAAAATGTAAATCTTTCTAAAGATTATTTAAATATTGCGAAAATAAAGTATTCTAAAGTCAAATTGTTTTGGAATAAGAATTGTTATTAGTATGCAAAAATGCATAAATATTAAAAAAATAAGAGTGTTTGATGGTAGAATTTAGGTTTACTGCAGCAAAGTTAAATGGACAGTCAATAAGTGGCGCATTATCTGCAAATTCCATAACAGAAGGTAAGAAAAAAATCCGACGCCTTGCAGAGAAAAATCAACTTAAAGTTACTACAATAGAAAAAAAATCTACCTTTATGTACAGGGTTAGAAGGGGTAAAGAAAAACCTGTACGTGGTGAACAAAAAGCCTTTACAAAACAGGAAGTAGAAGATGCCTTGAGACGATTAGGCTTTGAGATCCTTTCGGTAAATAAAAAACTTCTTGAATTAAAATCTAAACCACCGCAGTCAGAAATTGTTACGTTTGTTAAGATAAGTGCAGAAATGATGGAGCAGAAATTAGCTTATCAAGAAATATTGACTCTTCTGATTAACGACACGCAGAATAAGACCTTAAAAGAAACTTTAAAAGAAATTAATAATGATCTGAAAAAAGGAGCCGACAGTGAGGTAACTTTTTTGAAATACCAATCTGTATTTGGGAAATTCACTGCTTATATGCTAGGCCTAGCTTCAAAAAGTGGTAATATGACCGAGATTTACCGGGCCACGGCTAAATTCTTAGAAAGGCGGCAGGAGTTCAAAAAAAATCTGAGAAGTGCATTAATTACTCCGTTAGTAACTATATTTGTGCTCTTTTTGGCGGTATTATTTTATGTAGGATATATCTTTCCCGAAACAGCCAAATTATTTGTTAAATTCAAAATTGAACTCCCACCAATGACTGCTTTCACATTAAAAATAAGTGACTTTTTAATGGGTAATATTTGGCTTGTTACAGCAGTTACAGTAATACCCCCTATCGTTTTAATGTATTACTTCCGAACAAAAAAAGGAGCTTATTTAAAAGATCAATATCTATTAAAGATACCTATGATCGGTACATTAATTCATAAAACTTTAATTGAAGTTTTTTGCCGTGTTTTTTACACACTTTATAGTGGATCAGCTGAAAGTATTGAACCTATAAGAATCGCTGCTGAAGCTGCCGGTAATGCATATTTTGAAGATAGAATTAAGTCGGTAGCAATACCTTTGATGGTTAAAAAAGGGATAGGCGTGACTGATGCTTTTGAAGCTGCCGGCGTATTTACTGAAACAGCGTTATCAAGATTTCATTCTGGAGAAGAAACAGGTACAATAAAAAATACTGCGCTTCAATTGGCTAATTATTATGAAAGCGAGACTGTATATAAGTTAAAAAACTTTATTGAAATGATTCAGGTTTTTATAGCAATGATAATAATGGTTGTTATGATTGCATTAACACTTGTTTCAGCAGAAACTGCAACTGTGAGACCAAAAACTCCTGGAATGGGAAGTAATACAGTGCAAGTCGAGAGGACAATAGCGTAAACTTTTTAAAAATGAAAAGCTATTGTTTTGGATAACTTCTTTCGAAGCCTCTCGAAATACAAATTCTTTTGTAAAAAATTTATAATAGGTACTAGTAAATGCTAGACACATCACTGGAAATAACTGACAAAATCGGTTACTTATTATTTAAAAAAGGAATTATTGATGCCGAGACTCTTGAAAAGGCATTAGCTGCAAAAATAAATGATCAGAGTAAATTAAAAAGAAACTTAGCACAGATCCTAGTTGAAGATTTCAAATTTGAACATGATATAATTTTTGGCGAAGTAGCAATTCTATATGCATTCAGGCAATTAGAAACTCCAGTCGATGAAGTCCCTCAAAGCCGACTTGATTTTATTAAAAAGACTATTAATAATGCCGGTGATCAATTAAAACAGCAAATACTTGAGCATAAAATAATACCTTATAAATATGATGAAAGAATAAAAGATAAATTAATTCTTGCAGCAATTGATCCTACTGATAGAAATATTCCTAAAATCGCTTTTGGGCTCGATGTAAAAAAATATGAAGTAGCCTATATAAAGAAATCATACTATGAAAAAATAGTACAGACTATCTTCCCACCTGAAAATGTTTATTTAAAGGCGATGGAAGAAGCCGATTATGAAATGCACATAGAGACCGATGATAATTCTTTTAACGAAGAAGAACTTGATGCAGAGATAAATAAAAGTGCATTAATCAATCTAGTAGAAGGAGCGCTGGTAGAAGGGGTTAGAAAGGGTGCCAGTGATATCCATTTTGTGCCTAAATCTGGAAATAGAACAGAAATAGTGATGAGAGTTGATGGAAATCTTCAACTCTGGCATGTGCAAGAAGGCACTTTACCTGAAGCCGTAGTTGCTGTTGTAAAAGACAGATCTAAAGGTATGGACAGGTTTGAAAGAGAAAGAGCTCAAGATGGTTTTATCCAGAGAGAAATAGATGGATATGTTATTCGGTTCAGGGTTTCTGTACTTCCAATGGTAGGGACCGAGCTTAAAAATAAATTTGAGAGTGTAGTCATTAGAATCCTTGATGATAGAAAAGTTATCAGAGATTTGGAAAAATTAGGTTTAACTGGTTATTCTAAAAAATCTTTTACCAAAGCAATAAGTCAGCCCCAGGGAATGGTAATATTAACCGGACCAACTGGAAGTGGTAAAAGCACCACTCTTGTAGCTGCTCTTTACCAGGTTATTGATCCGACTGTAAATGTTCTTACTGTTGAAGATCCTGTTGAATATGTTATTGAAGGTGCCCGTCAGCTGAAAATTGGTTATAGAATGAATTTTGAGCAAGCTATACGTTCTATTCTTCGTCATGACCCGGACATAGTTTTGGTTGGTGAGATGCGAGATAAAGAGACTGCTGAAGTAGCGATAAAATTAGCGAATACTGGTCACCTAACATTTTCAACTTTACACACCAATGATGCTCCCAGTGCTGTTGCACGTCTATATAAAATGGGTATTGAACCTTTTTTAATAGCATATGCAATTAATATAATAGTAGCACAAAGATTGATAAGAAAACTTTGCAACGATTGTAAAGTAAAGGTCGAAAAATTTGATGATGTTTTCATGGAAGCAATAGGTCTTAGTGTTGATGAATGGAAAAATTATACGATTTATGAAGCGAAAGAAAAAGGGTGCGAGAAATGCGGGGGAACAGGTTATAAAGGCAGAATGGCAATTCACGAAGCTCTGTATTTTTCTAAGGAAATAAGACAAATTATTGTTCGTTCAGGTATTGAGGTAGATGAAGAACAAATTCGTATTCAGGCAAAGAAAGATGGAACATCAAACCTGAGAGAATCCGGACTGGAAAAAGTGAAGCTCGGATTAACATCAATTGAAGAAGTAATAGCTTCAACAACAGAAGATTAATTATGCTAAAAATATTCGCTTTAAGTCCATACAGGATAGAAAATTAAATAAAAAATTTTTTGTAAAAAAAAAGAGAAATGTAGTGCCACAATCTGAAATTAAAAATATACTGTCAAATTTTATTGAGCAAATTCCTAAAGCTTTATTTGGTGCCGATAGAATAGAATATATAATAGATAATATAGAAAAATTAAAACCTGAAGATAATCTTCTACTAAGAAATTTTATAAATAAGGTTTTAACGAGTATGATAGAACGCGATGCTTCCGATATCGAAATAGGGGGGCACGGAAACGGTGGTTTTATATGGATGAGAACTTTTGGGAATAAAGAACGGGTAAAGGAATTACCAACTTTCTCAAATGAAGAATCGACAGTTTTAATTACAAATTTATTGACTATTAATCAAAGAAAAAATCTTTTAACTGAACGAAATCTGGATTTCAGCTATACTTTCCTATATGAAAGGAAAAAAATTGATGTCCGGTTCAGAGCTGATGCATATTTTGACCTGGATAATCTTGCTTTAAATATGAGAGCAATAAATTCAGAGGTAAGGCATATTGATTCATTGGGATTTCACTCTAATGCAGTTAGAGCAATGAATCATTCTTATATAAAATTTGGACTTTCTTTAATAACGGGTATAACAGGTTCAGGTAAATCAACAACTCTTGATGCTATTATTAATTTTCATAACAAATTTGATCCTGCACATATTATAATTATTGCATCTCCTGTCGAATTTGTCCACAAATCAGATATATCTATTATAAAACATCGCGAAGTAGGAAGGGATGTACTTTCTTTTAAAGATGGCATTGTGCAAGCTTTAAGACAAGACCCTGATATTATAGTAGTTGGTGAAATGAGAGATCCCGAAACAATATTGGCAGCATTAGAAGTTACGGATACCGGGCACAAAGTTTTTTCTACTTTACATACTTCCTCTGCTGTAGAATCAATAGATAGAATTATTGCAGAGGTCCATCCTAATGAACAGGCACGTGTAAGAAACCGTCTTGCAGATGTTTTAACTACTGTTGTTTCTCAGAAATTAGTTCCAAGTCTTGATGGAAAACGGGTCTTAGCTAAAGAAGTGCTTATTGTTACACCAAGTGTAAAAGCGGCAATTAAGAATAATACTACAAGTGAAATTTACATGATGATAAACCAGAGTGCAAAAAGCGGCATGATTACAATGGAACAAGATTTGAAGCGACTTTACCTTGAAAGGAAAATTTCTCTGGAAAATGCAATTGCTTATGCAAATCAAAAAACAAGAATTCAACAAATATTAACGGCGGTGTAAAGTGAAACAATTAATATGTATTTATTGCGAAGGCAGCGATACCAAAATTGCTGTCGTAAACAAAGAAAAGGAGAATGTTAAAGTTTTAAAAACAGCTTCGGTAGATGTTCTACAGCCTGCACTGCAGTTGGAAGACGGAGTTTCAGATTTAAATATTGAAGGTGAAGACTTAACTCTTCAAAATTTAAAGCATGAAGATTCAGCAACTGTTAGCTCCTCCAGTCAAAATATATTGAATTCGGAACTTGTTGGCATTAATTTAAATAAATCTTACTTTATTCCTGCTTTAACTGAACCGTCTATTTATTACCATGTTTTTGATGGGAATAAAGACGGGAAATCTTCTAAAGTAACCCAGGAAATTATTAATGATATCCAAAGAACTAAAAATGTTGTTATTGATAAAGATAACCTTGGATACATAGAGCTTGCAAATAAATCTTTATTATCAGTATTTCTTAGTAGCGGGGATATCCACGCAATTCAACTAATTAATACTCTGGCAAGAACCAACGGTAAAAGAACTTATAAAATTCCTTCTGTAAAAAGTGCCGAAATTTCTCTTGCTTATTATGTTGCAAATAGAAAGAAATTTTTCCCGGATGATCATTCCCTAATTGTTTATATAGGAAAAGAATATAGTAAATTAATTTTCTTACATGGTAGAAAACTTCAACACATTGGTACTACCCTGGATATAGGAACTCTAAATCTTCATACATATGATGTGTATTTCTCAAAAATTCTTCTTGAGATGGAAAACGGCGGGATTAATTCACTGGATAATATTATTGTCTGCGGGGAAGATGATTCTGAAAATTTAATATTATCATTTTATGGTACTTTCCCTGAAGCAAATGTTTCAAGACTGGAATTTGACGATATTGATATTTCTTCATTGGGTCAACGTGAAAAAGATTCAATTTCAAGCTTTAGTATCCCTTTAGCTATTGCCATAGATTACTTTGACGATACTGAAAAGAAGCATGACGGGATAAATCTGCTTCCCAAATATGTAAAAGAAGATCAAAAAATATTTCAATTTGGCTGGCATGGTTATGCTCTTATACCGTTACTATTTGCCGCCACTTTTTATTTTACATTACAATTTCTAAGTAACACTAAAGAAATAAGTAGTCTGAATGATAAGGTTGCCGAACAAACACTTCTTCAAAGGCAAAATCAGGAAACTTTAAGTAAAATTTCCGCTATGGAAGCAAAAATAAGTGGATTTGGTCAGACTCAAGCAATCCTGGATTCAGCTGCTGTTGGTACCAAAGTATGGACTAAGGTCCTTGCACACATTTCCAATTTTTTTGAAGGAAAAAGAGATATCTGGCTAACTAATTTAAATTCAAATAATACCAGTCTTGTTCTTTCAGGGTATGCTTTATCAAGGCAGGTCTTAACGGATTTTGCTTATTCTGTTAATTCAACAGAATTAAAATCAATTAACTATGAACCAATGCGAAAACAAAATGTATATAAATTTAATGCAATTTTTAATTTAACAACATTTGAAAAAGAAAAGAAATGAATAGGAAACTTAAAAATACGTTAGCCCTTTTAGGGGTATTACTAGTAATATTAATAGCCGGTGGTATTTTTATCTTCGGTATTCAGCGAAGTAAAATTTCTGATAAAAAAGATAAGCTGAATGAATTAAAAGCTCATGCATTAAATAAAGAGCATCTAGCCAAACAATACAAGGATCTCCTGGTAAAATCCCAATCATTAGATTCAATATTAGCATCAAGAGAATTTAATATACCGCAAAACCTTTCTTCAATAAAATTTTTTGATTTTATAACCGATGTAACTTCCAGTTTCTCTTCCCAAACCCATGTTGATGTTGAGTATACAGATCATGGTCAAGATAAAGAGTTTTCTTATTATCAATATAAATTAAAAGGGAGCGGTAAATATTCCGAGATTTATCAATTAATTTATGCAATTGAGCAGAGTAAAGAGTTGAAAAAATTATCTTCAATAACTATGAACAATTTAATTTCGACAGATGACGATGGGATCCCATATTTTGATGTAAACTTTAATATGCTGGTGAAAGTGTACTATTCTCAGAACGACAGATTTGCAACAGCAAAACTTGTGGAGAATGATCTTCGTTCAAAAAATGTTTACGATGCTTTTTATCCATTAATAAGAAATGAAATTCCACCTAACATAGATAATCTTTTAGACGTACAAGGTGCAAAATTACTGGCACTTGTTCCCGAAGGTGCCTTCTTAGCCGATGCCAAGGGTAGTACATACCTGCTGTGGGAAGGAGAACCTGTTTATTTGGGATACTTAACTAAAATCGATTACGATAATAAATTGGTTCATTTTATTATAAATAAAGGCGGTATAATTGAAAAAGTCGACCTCCAGTTGCAAAAAGATGAAGATAATAAAAACAAAAAGAAATAAGAGAGAGTAAAATGAAAACTATTATAACCTCCATAATCCTTGCATTATTTATTACTCTGCCTGCATTCTCCCAGCAATATTTAGAGAATGATTTAAAGGAGTACACAAATCCTAACGAACTAGTAACACTTTCTTCAGATCTTCCATTTAATAAAGCTATTGCACTATTAAGTAAGGTAAGTGAAACTACTACAGGAAAGAAAATTGTTTCTACGGTTGATTCAAACGATCCTATTGGTGTTGAAATTCAAAACATGCGTTACGATAAAGCATTAATTATTATTACGCAAATGGCGGGATTGGTTTATGAAGATAAAGACAATGTTATCGTTGTAAAGAAAAAAAATGAAGAAACAGAAAAACGTTCTCCTGACACATATGCATCTGTTAATGTAAGAGAAGTGAAAATTTCTGCTGTATTCTTTGAATTAGATGATCAAGCTGCAAAAGAAAGAGGAATGAATTGGAAGGCTATGTTGTCCGGAAAAGGATTTGGACTAACCGCTTTATCTGGTGATTCTGTTGGAATGGGATCTACACTCGGAGGTTCAAAAACTGCATCTATAGGCGGGTACGGTTCTTTTTCTTCTGGTAGTTTTTTTGGTCAAGCTACTGCATTATTCAAGTTTTTTGAAAGCCAAAATATTGGTGAAATTATTGCAAGCCCGAATATTGCTGTAAGGGATGGGCAAAAAGGAAGAATTCAAGTGGGTCAGGATATATCAATTAAACAAAGAGATTTTGCTGGTAATGTAGTTGAAAAGTTCTTTTCTACCGGCTCTATAGTTGATGTGACACCATATGTTTATAGGGAAGATGGGGTTGATTACATTTTACTAAATATTGATGTAGAGAGGAGTTCTTATGTACCTGATCCAAGTGGTACAGGGCCTACAGTTATTAATAAAACCCAAGCAAGTACACAAATTGTTATGTTGAACGATGAAGAGACTGTAATTGGCGGATTATTTGTTAATGAAGATCAAAAAACCCGCAGTGGTATCCCAATATTAAAAGATCTTCCTTGGTGGTTCTTTGGCTTAAGATATATTTTCGGGAGCGACCAGATAACAACATCTAAAAAAGAGTTGGTAATCTTACTTAAGACAGATCTTATTCCTACTTTAAAGGAAAGAGTTGCTGGTGTACGTCCTGAAAATCCATTAAAAGATGAGGTATTAAAACAACGTCAAAGAATAAAATTTTATAAGTTTAATGAAGATACCAATAAATAGAAATAATTAAATAATATGGAATCTATTTTAATTATTGATGATGATATTAACCTCTGTTCAGTTCTTAAAGAAGAACTGGCAGAGGTCGGTTACGATGTAGAATATTTTAATAATGGATTTTACGCTTTTGATTATATTGCAAAAAATCCGGTTGATCTAATGCTTCTTGATTTAAAAATGCCGGAACATGATGGCTTCGATGTACTTCAGGAACTAGAAAAAAGAAATCAAAGAATGAAAGTAATTGTGCTAACCGGATACGCTGATGTTAAAAGCGCAATCGATTCTGCAAAAATGGGTGCAAATGATTTTATAAGTAAACCATATGATTTCGATGAACTTTTAATAACAATAAGAAAAGTTCTTCAATCTGATGTATAATCATGAAAATCAGTTATCGTATTCTCTTCATAAACTTTGCCGTAGTCGTTTTAATTATTGGTATTTCTGCCTTTACATTTTACTCCATAATGTACAATGTCCTTTCTTCTCAACAATCAAAATATCTTAATAATTCTGCAAACAACTTTACATATTTTTATAGAGAAATTCTTCAAAATACCGATGATGATTTTCTTTTCTTAATAAAAAACGGCAAAGAACCTTCAGCAAAAATCCGGCTGCCCGATCAATACATGGGAAAGAATATTGATTTTATTTTTGAATCTAATAACCAGTTCAATTCCCTCGAACCAATTTATTATAATGATAACATTGACTTACCTAAAAGTGAATTTTCACTGGAAAGTTTTTTAGCGAAAAATCCTTTATCTGTAATTAAGCTGTATAAGGCTGCAAACGGTTTGGAATACTATTACGGACGAATATTAAATGAGAAATTATTAAATGAAATTGCTCAAAAGGTCGGAGCAGAAGTATCCGTAATCTGGAAAGAAACCCCCTTAGAAATCTCAAATAGTTCTCTTAATCAAAAATATATTTATGGTTTATCTCAGGCATATAAAAATCTTTCTTTACAAAGTAATTTAAAAATATATACTCTAAGTGCTGAGTCTACGGATTTATTAACAACATTGTATACGCCTATAACTGATTTTACAAAATATGAGCAACCTAAATTTCTAATTTTTACTCCTTTAAATGAGACAACAGATTTAAAGAATAATCTAAAGGATATTTTAATTGTAATTGGTATTTCCGGAGTAATTTTATCCTTAATATTAACCTTTGTTTTTACAGATAAAATTAGGAAGCAAATCACCCAGCTTAGCAAAGCAACTGAATTTACAAAGGAAGGAAAATTTAAAAACAAAATAGATATTAAAAGCAATGATGAAATTGGGATGCTTGCCAATGCCTTTAATAATATGATGGAAGTATTAAGTAAAAATCAAAAGGCGAGAAATGAATATTCCGACTTTATTGCTTTAATTAATAAGAATCCGAATTTAAATGAAATTTCCGAAGCAGCCTTAAGAAAGATAATTCAGACATGCAATTTTACGGTTGGTGCAATATACTCAGTTGATAACGAAAATATCACACTAATAAATTCATATGGAATAGACAAAAATTATAAGTTGTCGGATAGATCATCTTTTTTTGATCCGGCAATAAAAAACAAAGAAACTGTTGAATTTAATTTCACAGATAGGATGCCGGTAATTAAAACCGGCATTTTTACATTACAGATAAGAAACTTAGTAATTATTCCAGTAGTCTATAATAATAATGTTATTGCTATTCTTGAATTAGGGGCAATTGATAAACCTTCGGATGAAGCAAGGCAGTATTTGGTAAATATCCAGGAACAACTTGCAATAGGTTTAACAAACGCAAAAGCATTTGTGCAGCTTGAAGATTTGGTAAATGAATTAAAACATCTAAATGACGAATACCAAAAGCAGAATGAACAAGTAACAAAGCAAAATGAAACACTTGTCCAGCTTCACAATCAATTAAAAGAAAAAGCAGAAGAATTAACCATCCAAAAACAAAAAGCCGAAAGTTCTACACTATTAAAATCACAATTCCTTGCCAGTATATCTCATGAATTACGAACCCCGATGAATTCAATACTTGGACTCACCGAATTAATTCTCGAAGAATCTTCGCTTACCGATAGGAATAATGAAAGACTGCAAGTTGTATTAAACAGTGCCAGAAGATTATTAAGTCTAATTAACGACATACTGGATCTATCAAAAATAGAAGCCGGTAAAATGGAACTGCATCCCGAAGAAGCCGCACTGGACAGCTTTTTGTCCGAAATTGAAACCATTATAAAACCTCTGGTAGATAAAAAATCATTACAGTTTAATTTAATTAGACATTCAAATACCAATATCATAATAAATATTGATCGTGGGAAGCTTGCTCAAGTTTTAATGAACCTGCTTGGTAATGCAGTTAAATTTACCGAAAAAGGTTCCGTGGAATTGCATGTCACTTTAACAGATAAAAAAATCTTAAAGTTTGATGTTATAGATTCGGGGATAGGAATTTCCGAAGAGGATCAAAAAATAATTTTTGATGAATTCCGGCAAATTGATGGAACAAGTACCAGAAAGTATAATGGAACAGGATTAGGATTATCCATTTGTAAAAAAATTGCAGATTTAATGGGAGGAGAACTCACAGTACAAAGTAAGGTCGGTAAAGGTTCTATATTCAGTTTTACAGTTCCGATAAACATTGAAGAATTCCATGATGAAAATAAAATTTCGAAAATTAATCTAAATGCTTTACAAAAAAACAAGAAGAATCCTGTACTTGTAATTGATGATGATCCAGAGGTACGTTATACGATAGGGCAGTATTTAATTTCAAAAGGATACAAGGTAGTTTATGCGGAAGATGGTGAAAAAGGAATAGAAGAGGCAATTCGGGTTCAGCCGTTTGCAATTACTTTAGATATTATGCTGCCTAAAAAAGATGGATGGAATACTCTAAAAGAATTAAAAGAAAATCCCCATACCAAAGATATTCCCGTAATTTTAATTTCAATAATAAGTGATAAAAATTTAGGATTCGGATTGGGTGCTTTTGAATATTTTGTAAAACCTATATCATCACAACAAATATTTTCAGCTTTTACTAAACTTGAAAATCTTGCCCAGAGAAAAGTTAAGAAAATAGTTATTGTTGATAATGATGAAAAGGAAATTGAAAGATTCAAAAAAGAATTCATGAATGAATCGATTGAGATCACCGCTATTCAAGATGGTGAAGATGCTTATGAAAAGATAATTGAACGGCAACCGGATCTAATAGTTATTAGTTTACTAATGCCTTCTTATGATGGAATAACATTATCACATAAACTTAAAACAAATAGGGAAACCCGAAATATTCCTGTAATTTTGTGCACTGAAAATGAATTTTCAGATAAGGAAAAAGACGAGCTAAACAATATTGTGGAAAATATTACCGTTGCTGAAAGAAATCATCCCCTGGACGTTCTTAAAATAGTCAGGGATCGTCTAAAATTACAGGAAGATTTTTCATCTGCGTATATTCAAAATGAAGAAAATGTTGGCAAAGAAGTTGTTGATGATTCAGTAAAAGAAGAAAACCCTGACTATTACGGGGAAGTTTTAATTGTTGATGATGAACCTGAAGTTTTATTTACAATGCGCGAATTAATTCAAGCTTGTAATTGTAAGACTATTCTTGCTAAAAACGGGATCGAATGTCTAAAAATTCTTGAAGACAAAACTCCAGATTTAATTTTATTAGATATTATGATGCCTGAGATGGATGGCTTTCAAACAATAAAGAAGATAAAGGAAAATCAAAGATTAAAAAATGTGCCGGTGTTTGCAGTATCGGCAAAAGCGATGAGTGAGGATAAAAAAATTATTCTGAAACACGGGTTTGAAGATTTTATTCCCAAACCTGTTAACTCAATTATAATTAGTTATAAACTTAAAAAAATATTTAATCAAATTAGAATATTAGAAAATGAAAAAAATATTAGTTATCGATGATTTACCGGAAAACGTTTATATGCTTCAAGATCGATTGGAAAATGAAGGATATGAAGTGGTTACTGCATATGAAGGAAAATCGGGAATAAATAAAGCAATAAATGAACACCCGGATTTAATTCTGCTTGATATAATGATGCCGGAAATAACAGGTATTGAAGTTTGCAAAACCTTAGTATCAAATAATGCTACTGCGGATATACCCATTATATTAGTAACGGCAAAATCTGATGCCGAAGATACAAAGGAAGGTCTTGAAGCAGGGGCCTTCGATTACATTAAGAAACCTTTTAATAGGATAGAGCTTTTAGCCCGTATAAATTCTGCTTTAAAATTAGCTGAAGCTCATAAGCTGGTATTGGAAGCAGAAAAGAAAAATACTTTTACTGCAACAGTTGTAACTACAAATCACAAGATAAAGCAGCCATTGACATTAATTACATTAACGGCCGCAGCGGTAAAAAGGGAACTCAATAAAGAAGTTATATCAAAAGAAGCAATATTAAAAAAATTAGAATATATCGAAGTTGCGGTAAATGAGATAAATGATGTACTAAATAAGCTCCATGCAATTAAGCAGCCTGTGTTTTCAGAATATGTTAAAAATATTAAAATGGTTGATGTTGATAAAAAAGAATAATAATTTAATTGCAGGTTTAGATTAATTGCTGGATCGTGGCAAGCATGGTATCAAATTCATACGGTTTGGATAATAAACTATTAATTCCCATCTTTTTAGGATTAAAATCCTTTTCCAGTGATAAGCTCCCGGTTGAAAGAATAACAGGCATTTCAAATTTAAATTTTCTTATTTGATTTACACATTCAAGTCCATTCATTTCCGGCATACTGTAATCCATTATAACCAGATCAACTTTGATTTCTTCCGTTAAAACTTTTAAAGCTTCAACACCGGAGCTTACTTTTATTACACTATAACCATTTGATTCTAATAGTTCTGCAAGCAAGTCTCTCAACATCATTTCATCATCGGCCAGGAGAATAATTTTTTCCGTAGAAGAAGATTTTTCAACATGTGAAGGTTCAAAAGCCGGGATAAAAACATCAAAAGAAGTTCCTTCACTTAAAGTACTCGAAACTTCAATATGACCTTTATGTGCTTTAATAATACCATAAGTAACATAAAGACCCAAACCCGAACCGGTTTCTTTTATTTTAGTTGAAAAATAAGGATCAAATATTTTTTGCAAGTTTTCGTCATCAATACCGCTCCCTGTATCCCTAACAGTAAAATTAACATAATTGCCTTTATCCAGTAAAGGATAATTTATCATATTCTTTTCATCAATAGTTATATTTTTAGCTGAAAGATATATTGTCCCTTTATTTTCGATGGCTTCTTTTGCATTTACATTTAAATTTAATAGAACCTGATATATTTCTGTTCCGTTTCCCAAAATATCATAAAGATTATCTTCAATATTTATCTGCAAAGTAATTTTTTTAGGAAAAGTCTGTAGAATTACTTTTGATATTTCGGAAAGCAGCAAATTTGGTTTTATTAATTCTTTTCTTTTAGGAGTTGGCTTACCATAAGATAAAAGCCCTTTTGTTAAATCCTTTGCCCTTATTGAACAATTCTCAATGTTATCAAGCAGCCTGTATATATTTTCACTTTCAGGAACCCTCTTCTTTAATAAATTTAAACTTCCGAAAATACTTGAAAGCAAGTTGCTGAAATCATGAGCCATACCACTGGTAAGTTTTCCTATTGTTTCAAGCTTTTGAGACTGCAATAATCTGTTTTCAAGGGCAGTGTTTAATTCTCTGGTTCTTATACTGCTAACTGCAAAAGATAATAGTGAAGCAAATTGTTCTATATAATTTATCTCTAAAGAATTATATATCTCTTTTCCTCCAACTATAATGGTTGCAAGCAGGTCATTGTTAAAGAAACATGGAGAGACAATTAAAGATTCGCTTTGGAAAACACGAGTTAAGTTAAAGCCTATATTGGTTGTTCTGTTTAAGGCCACTAGTGAACGTTTATTTATTCCAAGCCATTTTATAATAAAAGAATAATTAACGCTTATTTCTTTTTTTATATCCTCTTCATTTTTTATATGCTTGCCAGGATCAATAAAAAGAAATTCATATTTTTTGTTTTCTTCATGAAAAACAACTATTCCGAATTGACTGCTGCTGATTTTTATACAGCTATTTAAAATTGATCGTGATAAAACATTTAATGATTTCTCTTTTACCAGAAGGGCTAGAATATTTTGAAATTCCTTTTGAAATAAAAGATTTTTTTGAGGGGATTCATCTAATAAAGAAGGGATTTCTTTTTTAGATTTTTCCAGCGAAAGAACAAAACCATCTAATTTATCTTTTGATTTAAGGGCGGTAATCCTCAAATTATTATTTAAGGATGGAAGGGAAATTTCTAAAGATTTTTTATTCTTAAACTTGTCAAATTGCGAAGGCTCTACATCTTTAAATATAGTGTCTATTCCTCTTCCCTTTAATCTCTTTTCCCCGGCACTTTTTTTAAATTTTTGGTTAAACCAAAGTATTCTTTTATCTTTATCTGCAATAGCTAGTCCGGAACCGTTTTGCTCCAACAATTCTGAAAGAGCATATTCAGAAATGATTTTTTTGAGCATTTATAAATTTAGTCCTGTTTAATCTCATATTTCTTAATCTTAGTATACAAAGTCTTCGGGCTAATCCCTAATTGATATGCTGTTTGTGTTCTATCCCATCTATTTAGCTTTAAAGCCCTAGCAATATGTTTCCTTTCCAATTCTTCCATACTTAAAACTACTTCGGATTGACCGTTATCTTCATTGGTTATTTGTTGATATTGATCTTGTACAGCCTGTGTAACATTGCTCGGTAAATTAAGATCCTCAGGTTCAATTATGTCCCCCTCGGCAAAAATTAAAGCGCGTTCAATTATATGTTCAAGTTCCCGTACATTCCCTGGAAAGCTATAACTTGTTAAGACTTTCTCAGATCTTGAAGAAAGTCTTTTAGGCGATCTAATAGGCGATTTAGATTCTAAGAAATGATTTGCTAAAATGATTATATCCTTTTCCCTATCCCTTAAAGGAGGTATAGTAAGAGTAATAACATTTAATCTAAACAACAAATCCCTTCTGAATTTTTTATTATCTGCTTCTTCAAGTAAGTTCCTATTAGTAGCACCAATTACCCTAACATTAGAAGTAAGATTTGTAACACCACCGATTCTTCTGTATTCGCCATTTTCCAGAAAACGAAGGAGCTTAGGCTGGAGTGTAAGACTAAGTTCACCGATTTCATCTAAAAAAAGAGTACCTCCGTGCGCAATCTCAACCAATCCTTGTTTAGTTGATTTTGCATCAGTGAAAGCGCCTTTTTCATGTCCAAAAAGTTCACTTTCAATTAATTGATCTGGTAAAGAAGCACAATTCACCACAACAAAAGGTTTATCTCTCCTTTCGGAATGTTTATGAATATATTCTGCAAATAATTCTTTCCCTGTACCTGTTTCTCCTTCAATTAAAATATTCGAATCGGATATTGCGGATTTGTTAGCCAGGTTTATAACTCTTTGAAGTTCTTCACTTTCTCCAATAATGTTGTGTGGGAGTATCTTATTTACTTGATTTGTAAGAATAGTAGTTTTAACAAGTAAGTCTTTATGTTCAAGAGCCCTGTTTATTGTAAGAAGCAGTTCATCGAAATTGTAGGGTTTGGTTATAAAATCATAAGCACCCAATTTCATACATTCAATTGCTTTTCTAACTTCATTCTGAGCAGTTAAAACAATTACCTGTATTGAAGAATTATAATCGGACGTGAATTTTAATACTTCTTCACCTGAAACTTCTTTCATATTAAGATCAAGAAGTAGCAGATCATAATTTTTTCTTTTTATATTTTCAATTGCTTCGCCACCATCATACACAGTATCAACAGAAAAACCTTCCTCAAGCAATTGCTCTTTCAATAAATAACAAAGTGTTTCATCATCATCGCAAACTAATATCTTAGAGTTTTTATTCATATTTTTTTAGATAAAAATTATTGACTATCATACTTTTGTATTTTATAAATTTATTTTTGCTTGGAATAAAAAATCCTAATTTATATATTTGTAGTTCTTAAAAATTTTGGGCGCGTAGCTCAGTGGTAGAGCATCTGCCTTTTAAGCAGAGGGTCGGTGGTTCGAGACCACCCGCGCTCACTTTATTTAAGTTATACCTTTCAAATATTATTACACCAAAAAAAATTGTCTCAAATTCAATATTAACATTTTAAACAAATAACAGCAAGTCTGCTTTCCCCAAACGAAGTAATTTATTATATATAAATATCAATTAAAAACCGATTATTAAAGGCTAAAAAATCAGTTTTCTATTAAATCCTTTTTACAAATATAAAGAAAAATTATAGAAATTTGTTATAATTTATTATACAATTTTTGGTTCTAAATACTTTCCGAATCAATTTATCCTTTTTTATTAGTGTGCATTAAGTAAGTTATAAAGACAATATATCCAAATGCTGCAATAATAATTCCTATAATACTATCTGAAAAAACGTCATAAAGGCCACGCAAAAGTGCCATAAATGAAATTCCAACTACAATAACAAGCCATTTCCTTCCTTTTTTTACTGCAGCCATGCTTAAAAACAGTTTCCCCATCTTCCAAGCCAAAAGCACTTCCATGATCTTTATCTTTCTTAATGGGATCAGAAGGTTCCATAATTACCTCGCTTATTTTTTATAAAAACAAAACAATATAATGGCCTATTGATCTGAGAGCTTTTGATACATTATCAATTTTAAGATATGATAAATATTTTCGGAAAAAAATCAGATTTTAAGAAAGAATAGAAAATAAAATAATATTACCAAATGTATTTTCTTATTTATAAAAAATAATTAATTTGATAATTAACTAAGACAGCGAGTTTATATTTATGGGCGAAATTGTATTTTGGACTATTATCCGGACAGCAGTTTTAATTCCTATAATTTGGATACTTCAAGGTTATATTGATTTTCAATTTTGGTGGATTATTAATGTTGTAGCAATTTATGTAATTATTTTACATCCGGTAATAATTCATTATAAATTATTTGAAGAAAAAAATAAAGATATAATAGAATCAACATTATGCTCAACATGCAAACATTTCGACAAAACAGCAGTACTTTGCATGAGACATGATAAACATCCTTCCTTGGAATTCCTTCCATGCCAGGGTTTGGATTGGCAACCAAATGCTATTAATATTAACAAAGAAGATATCTCCAGTAAGTAAAATTTATATTTAAGAAATCTCCTGTCCTGTGAATTACCTCACAAACACTAAATGATTTTTAATATAGTGGGGTATTATGTCCTTTTATCTTTGTCGATATAACTATAATCTTAAACAAAACTTTTATCAAAACTCTTAATTGCAATGAAAAGAATTTTTCAATATATAATTTTATTATTTTATAGTACAATAATTATTTTTCCTTTTTCTATTTTTTTGTATGCCTACTCCTCAGGTATTACAGGTGTAACAAAGAAAAGTAACAATCCTGGCTGCATATGTCATGGATCAAATCCTTCATCTGATGTAACAGTAACTATAAGCGGTCCCGACACATTGACTTTAAATCAGACTGCTAACTATTCAATTACAATATCCGGCGGGCCATTGACAGCGGCAGGAACAGATATAGCAGTATCAAACGGTACATTGGCACCTGTTTCAAGTGATTTAAGAATTCAAAACAGCGAACTGACCCACGAATTACCAAAGGCACCAGTAAATGGTGTTGTTACTTTTGATTTTACTTATACAGCACCATCGGTTCCAGGTGAGCAGACAATTTATGCAAATGGAAACAGTGTAAATTTTAACGGTCAATTCACTGGTGACCAATGGAATTTTGCGCCGAATAAAATAATTCTAGTTTCAGTGCCAACCGGAGTTGAAAATGAATTAAACATTTTTGCATATAACCTTGAACAAAATTTTCCCAATCCTTTCAATCCTTCGACAAAAATAAGGTACGGCATTCCGCGTAATGAATTTGTCTCGTTAAAAGTATATAATTTGCTGGGAAAGGAAGTTGCAACTCTTGTTAGCGAAGAAAAGTCCCGAGGTAATTATGAAGTTACTTTTTATACCAATAACATCTCAAGTAATTTTGCGTCAGGTATATATTTTTATGTTTTAAGGGCTGGGAATTTTTCTGCAACCAAAAAATTTATTTTACTCAAATAATATTACTTGTGAAAATGAAAAATATAAAATTCAATTTTATCAATTCATCTTTTATAATTTAATTATGCCTTTTTTTTAAGTTCTTCAGTTATTATATGAATACAAAAATTTTTTAAAGAATTCTTTAATCCCAATTAATAAAGAAACAAAACCTTTAAAAGCATATGAACTTTGGGCTGAAACATATGATGGCGAATATGGAAATTTAATGCTTTATTTTGATGGACTTCTTTTCGAGGAATTTTTAACAAAAGTAAATTTAAATGGGAAGAGGATATTAGACTTTGGCTGCGGCACAGGTCGATACTGGAAGAAACTATTAGAAAGGACTCCAATACAACTGGTTGGCTGTGATATTTCAAAATCCATGAATGAAAAATTAAAAGAAAAATATCCGGATTCCGAAACGTACACTCTGCAAAACAATAAGCTTAATTTTCTAGATGATAATTCGTTTGATTTTATAATTTCTACCCTGGTAATTGTAGATATCCCAAATATAGAAGACATTTTTAAAGAATGGAATAGACTACTGAAAAAAGAAGGAGAAATATTTATTACCGATTTTCATCCTGATGCACTTAAAAAAGGAGCAAAAAGAACCTTTAATAAAAATGGGAAAACAATTACAATCAAAAATTATATTCATCCGGTAGAAAAATTAGAACACATGTTTTCATCTTTCGGATTTACTGTTATTAATAGAAATGAAAAAATTATTGATGAAGATGTTAAAGAATTTTATGTGAAGAAGAATGCGTTAAATATTTATGAAGAATATAAAAATGTTCCAATGATTTACAGTCTTCATTTAAGAAAATGATTCTCAACAATATATATATTACTGGCGAAGTATACGGAAAAAAATCAATAATAATTAATAAAACCGGTATCCAAAATATTTGTAATGAAAATGAAATAAAAAATCAAAGTGACACAATAATCAATTTTGAAAATGTAATCGCTTTCCCAGGCTTAATTAACACACACGACCACCTGGATTTTAATCTTTTTCCTCCTCTTGGTAAGAGGATTTATAAAAATTATATGGAATGGGGAAAGGATATCCATAAAGTAAATAAAGATCAAATAGAATCAATTTTAAAGATACCCTTTCAGCGAAGGTATAAATGGGGCATTTACAAAAATCTTTTTCCGGGGTAACAACAGTTTTTCATCATGGGGATATCTTTAAAGATTATGATAATGAGATTATTGATATTTTTACCGGGGGAAAAATATTTCATTCCGTTAAACTTGAAAAATACTGGAAGCTAAGAATCAATTTACCGGGTCTTTATCCCATTATTATACACATAGGGGAAGGGAAAGATAACTCTTCTAAAGAGGAAATTAAAACATTAATAAAATGGAATTTTCTTAAGAAGAAAATTATCGGGATTCACGCTATTGCTTTACAAAAAGAAAATACAAAATATTTCCGGGCAATTGTCTGGTGCCCTGTATCGAATTATTTTTTATTTGATAAAACTGCTGATATCAAAGAATTAAACGGAGAAACTAAAATTATATTTGGAACCGATTCAACGGTCAGTGCTGAAGGAAATATTTGGGAACATCTTCGTTTTGCAAGGAAACTTAAAATGCTTAACGATAAAAATTTATTCAATTCACTTACCATAACACCAGCTGAAGTCTGGAGTTTAAAATCTTTAGGAGCAATTAAAGAAAATTATATAGCAGATTTAGTTGTCGCTAAAAATAAATTTAATGTAAATTGGGATTCGTTTTATTCCATAAATCCTGAAGATATTATTTTAATATTAAAAAACGGAAAAATAGTATTCTGGGATGAAGAGATAAAAAGCCAGCTAAATTTTTTAAACTCGAAGTCAAAACTTTTTTCTAAAATTATTCTTTCCGGTAAGATAAAATATGTTTTAGGGAATCTAAAAGAACTTATTAACTGAACTTACGCAAAGATACAAAAAAGGCGTAATTTTGTAATAACAAAAAGAAGAGAAGAAAATGGATAAAGAATTATTAGAATTATATTCTGATTATCTATTAAGTTCATTTTCATATACAACAGCGACCGGATTATCGATAATGACAGAAGGAGAAATAAGCCACGATAAAGTAACAAGATTTTTAAGTGAAAGTGAATTCGGTTCAAAAGAATTATGGAAAATAGTAAAGTCAACCATCAGAGAAATAGAGACAGAAGAAGGAATAGTAGCCATAGACGATACCATAGAAGAGAAACCATACACAGAAGAAAACGAAATAGTAAGTTGGTATCATGACCATACAAAAGGAAGAGCGGTCAAGGGAATAAATCTTCTATCGGCATTGTACATAAATGATAAAGGAAAAATCCCAATAAATTATGTAATAGTTAAAAAAACAAAAACAGTATACGATGAGAAAAGAGGTAAAGACAAAAGAGTAAGTGAAATCACCAAGAATCAGATGTATCAGCAAATATTAAATCAAATAATAAAGAATAAAGTTCAATTTAAGTATGTAATAAACGATGTTTGGTATGCATCAGCAGCTAATATGGTTCATATAAAGAAGAAATTAGAAAAAGAATTCATAATGCCGATAAAGACAAATCGTAAGATTGCATTGAGTCGAAAGGACAAGATATATGAAAAATATGTTACAGTAAGTTCGCTTGAATTAAAAGAAAACACTTCTTACAGAATCTATTTAGAGGATGTCCCATTCGAGTTATATTTAGCAAAACAGATCTTCAAAAACGAAGACGGTACAGAAGGTGTTTTATATTTAGTAACAAGTGATTCTACATTAACATATGAACAAATTACAGAGTTCTATCAAAAACGATGGAAAATAGAAGTATATCATAAGTCCTTAAAAAAGAATGCTTCTTTATGCAAATCTCCAGCGAGAATGGTTCGGACTCAGAGTAATCATATTTTTGCTTCAATATTTGCCTTTTACAAATTAGAATGTCTTAGTATGAAAACAAAATTAAATCACTTTGCAATAAAGGCAAGGATTTATGAAAAAGCTATTAAAGTAGCTTATGAAGAATTGCAAAAAGTCCATCAATTATCTTTTGAATTTGCTAAATAGCTCTTTTGCGTAACTTCAGTTATTAATTTTATTTTGTTTTTCCACCGGAGAAAATTCGCAACTAAAAACAGTAAATTTTTCCTTGGTTCGATATGACCAACATATAAAAAGTAAGGAGTATCGGCTGGAGCTTGTTCTTTATTATAACTTGATATCTTTACGATGTTTGAATATGCCTGCAAAAGAAGAATATTCTCCTTTTTAATATTTAAATATTTGCAAATATTTTCTTTGGTATGTTCGCTGACCGTCAGTATCAACGGATTTTGCTTCAGTGTTTGTTTGAGAAGATATTTATAATAAATAACAAATTTTTTACTATAAAATTGCGGGTGTGTAATGAATGATAAATCATGAATTACGATTGTCGAGGGTTTGTTAAAATTATTGGAAATAAAATAATTTGGAAAAATCCCGCAATCAACTTTCGATTTCACCATTTCATGAGTTAGGCTGAATATTCTATAATAATGTCTTTTTAATCCTTGATATTTCTTATTTAAAGAACTCCTTTTTATTTTTTCAATAAGATGTTTTTCATAATTGTCGGATGACTGAAAGATTTTTATTTCATTATCAGAATTCTTCAACTGTTCCAACAAACAAGTAATATATCTTCCTATTCCTGTAGATTTGAGACCAGAAGCAGATGCATCTATTCCAATAATCATATAATTTTTATGTTAGTTTAATAGAAAAATAGTGATTGGATATATTTTATCGTGACATCAAATGGTTTGTTAGATAATGGCAAAGTGATGTAAAACTCAGGGGGAAAATATTGAATAGGTTAGAATAATTTTATGAACGTACCACTTTTGATTGACTTTATATATCTGGTTTTTTGAATAATAGTTTGAATTTGTAGAATAATAAAGGTTTTATTTGTTATAGGGACATAGAGATTTAAAGAATCATGAATATTTAATTACCTAATGTTTATTAGACGCAACATTTACTTTAATTTATTTTATATTTTAAATTATAATTTTATTAGATATTGTTTTTTAAATGAGAATACCTGAAAATAAAATTGAAGAAATTAGGTCAGCTTCAAACATTGTAGATGTTATTTCAGAATATGTTCCTCTTAGAAAAAGAGGGAAAAACTTTTTAGGATTATGTCCTTTCCATTCCGAAAAAACTCCCTCCTTTACTGTTAATGAAGAAAAACAGATTTATCATTGCTTTGGATGCCATGCTGGCGGGAATGTTTATAAATTTTTAATGGAATATGAAAAAATTTCCTTTGTTGAAGCAGTTCAGGATTTAGCTCAAAGATTGGGGATAACTTTAGAGTTTGATGAAAACATCAGCGAAGAAAAACAATCCGAACAGGAAATTCTATATGATATTAATACATTAGCTGCGCGATATTTTTCAGATAATTTATTAAACAGTACCGAGGGGGAAATCGGCAGAGAATACTTCAATAAAAGGAAAATAAAATTACAAACGTTACGCGCATTTGGATTAGGTTATTCATTAAACGGATGGGAAAATTTTATTGAGTTTGCAAAAGAAAATAAAATTGATCTTGAAAAAGCAATTCAACTTGGACTAATTGGAAGGAATAACGATGGAAGATTATTTGATAAATTCTCAGGCAGAATTATCTTTCCAATTTTCTCGCCAAATGGTAGGGTAGTCGCTTTTGCAGGAAGAATTTTAGAAAATAGGGAAGGAACAGCGAAATATTTAAATTCGCCTGAATCATTGATTTATACCAAAGGTAAAATTCTTTACGGCCTTTCTTTTGCCAAGGATGAAATAAGAAGACAGGATAAAGCTATCCTGGTTGAAGGTTATATGGATCTTATTTCATTATATCAAAACGGGATAAAAAATGTTGTAGCTATATCCGGGACTGCTCTTACAGAAGATCAGGTTTTGCTTCTTTCACGTTATACAAAAAATGTAGTTTTATTGTTTGATGCCGATGTTGCCGGAATAAAAGCTTCAATGAGAAGCATTGAACTCCTGTTAAAAAAAGATATAGAAATAAAAATTATTTCTCTGCCCTCAGGTGAGGATCCTGATTCCTATGTTAATAATTATGGGAAAGAAAAATTCGAAGAATTGATACGATATGCACAAAATTTTATGGAATATCAATCGGCTTATTATGAATCACTTGGAATGTTTGAAGATCCCGCAAAAACCACCGAAGCAATTAGAGAACTCGTAAAACCTGCCGCATTAATAAATGATGAATTAAAAAGAACTTTATTAATTAAATCGATTGCAAAAAAATTCAACCTGAGAGAAAAACTTTTAGAAACTGAATTAGAAAAAGCTATTAAAAATAATACGAGATTTTCAACAGATTCTCATAGGATAATTGAGAAAAAACAAAACGAAATACAGCAACTGCCTATCCAAGATGAAAAGGTTATAAGGAAAATTGATCCTGTTATTATCAATCTTGAAAAAGAAATAATTAAACTGCTGTTCGAAGGAAACGAAGATGTAATAAAATTAATAGTCGAACATATTTCCCCGGATGATTTTCATATTGGTATTCATAGGACTATAGCAGATTTAATTTATGATTCATTTCATAATGATGAGAAAATCCTGGAAGGTGCTTTACTAGATAAATTTAATGATGCAAGTATTCATGAATATATTCGTGAAATAACAATGGAAAAATATTCTATAAGTAAAAACTGGGATGATATACGCCCTGGTCCTGAAAGCAGTAAAGTACTAATGAAAGATGCAGTTGATAAAGTTAGAAAGTTTAAGCTTCTCTTAATAGAACAAAAAATAATTGAGAACAATAAAAGACTTGAGGAAATAACTGAAGAAGATGAAAAAATGGAAATTATGAAAGATAACAGAAATTTACGGATGGAAAAAAAACAAGTTACTGAAGATCTGCCTGCCGGTGAACAAATTTAATTTAATTGCTACGGATCAGCATAAGTGGAAGTAGAAAATGTTGGGAGCGTTTAAGTTGATATTGTAGGGGACGCAAAATTTGCGTCTCCTATATTTTGAATTGTAAAGTTAGGATTACCTGGTATTATTTTATCAAGATCATTCTCTTCGTACTTATATAACTCCCAGCTTGCAGCTTATAAAAATAAACTCCGCTGCTTAAATGAGATGCATCGAATTTAACCTCATAATTACCTGCGGGCTTTTCTCCATTTACAAGTGTTGCAATTTCATTTCCAATAACATCATAAATTTTAAGAGTTACAAACTGAGTAAGTGGAACTGTATATTTAATACTGGTACTGGGATTAAAAGGATTAGGATAATTTTGATAAAGAGCGAATTCATTTATATTTGATACTCGGTTTTCATTTACTGCAGATGCTCCATCTGACCACACAGCTATATTTTTAGCCGGTTGATCTCCGGCAGAACTAAAACTGCCTCCAACATAAAGCTTATTATCCTGTACTAAAAAGAAGTTAACTGGACCGTCAGTTCCTCCATCCACATCAGACCACAGTACTCCATTCCATTTTGAAATATAATTCCCAGGGCCCCCGGTTGCAATGCTGAAGTTACCGCCTGCATATAGATTTCCATTATAAGATTCCAGCGAGTAGACCTGAGTATTTATTCCGTCACCAACCGGTGACCAGGATGATCCGTCCCATTTGGCAATATTTTTAGCGAAATTATTCCCGGCTGTATCAAACAAACCGCCTGCATAAAGATACCCATCATGTACAGCTAAAGCAGTAACCTTACAAGTTTGATAACCATTACTCATCCCGGAACTGAGAGCGTGCCAGGAACCTCCATCACAGGCTGCAATATAGTTTGCCTGAACACCGCCAGCATTTTTGAAATAACCGGATACAATCAATTGATTATTATAAATCGTCATGTCGGCAATATGTTCATCCAATCCGCCTCCCACGGGGTTCCAGATATCTCCATCAAAACGTGCAATGTACATTGCCATCTGAGGATCGAGAGGGGAGCCCCGGCGTCTGTAAACTTTCCCCCGGCATACAAACTGCCTCCGTAAGAAATCATTGCCAATGGTATGTCGCCCATACACCAGCCATCATTACCTAATCCTGTTCCGCATGTAGTCCATGAACCATTATTGAGTCTGGCAGCATAGTTATACCAATCTAAATCAGGAGTAGTAACGAAAAAAGTACCTCCAACAAACAGGGTATTATTGTTGACTGCCATTGCATCAATTTCAGTAATACCAAAAAGTCCGTTCATACCGTCGGTAATAGCAGTCCATGAATTGCCGTTCCATATATAAACTAAATCTGAACCGGCGTAAATACTTCCATTGAAATAAACAACAGCATTTACCGAATAATCCAATCCATCTCCTAATTTACTCCATATCTGAGATTGGATGAATGGAGTATTTATAAAAAGGAAAAACAATAAACTTAGTTGTATAATTTTTTTCATAGTATTATTTCCGTTTTAGTTCTTTGAAATTCATTATTCTTTCTTTTAATTTTAAGGAAATGTGACAAGAAGTAGACCAATTTAAAGGCATCAAAAAGAAAAAAATTAAGAAAAGCACGTAATTCAAAAAGGAAATTTAGGAGATTGAAAGTATAAAATTCGGTAGAATTAGTTTTTATTAATTTATTTTGAAATGCGGTTCTAAATTTAAAGCTAAGTCACTACCATTCTTGGAATTTTTTGATTCAGCCTGGTCAGCAATTCATAATCGGGCTGGTTGCTGAGCTCACTAAATGAAGCCACCGAGATAGAAAGCTCCCCCTGTTTTCCGATGAGTACTGCTTCATCCCCTTTTTTAGTTTCGGGGATATTTGAGATATCAACAGTCATCAAGTTCATATTAACAATTCCGATAACACTTACTCTATGTCCGTTTATAAGTACACGACCCTGGTTACTTAATTCTCTGCTGTAACCATGAGCATAACCAACCGGTATGGTAGCAATTTTTATATCTCTTTGTGCCAGGTAGGATGTCCCGTAACCTATAAATTCCCCTGTTTTAACCGACTTAGTACTCATTATTTTACTTTTCCAGCATATAACTCTTTTAAGCGGATCAGTTTTATCTTCAAGGTTATTTATATAGCTGATAAAAATTTCCCTGCTTGACCAGGAACCATAAATGCAAGTTTTAGAGTAATGAATTCAATTCTTAAAACTATCTAATAAAAATACTTGACAGATAATTTCTAAAAATGTATTTTGCAACCGTTTGCGGGAACGATTTTTTAATGAATATACTTGACTAATAATTTTTAAAAACGTATTTTGCAACCGTTTGCGGGAACGATTTCAAAAAAATGAGAAATACAACAATAGTTGACATTGCTAAAAAGCTTAAGATATCTGCATCTACAGTATCGAGAGCTTTAAATGAACATCCTGATATTAAAGAGGAGACGAGGAACCAAGTCAAAAAACTCGCAAAAAAATTAAACTACTCACCAAATCCCATCGCAAGAAGTCTAAAAAGCAATAAAACAAATGTTATAGGAGTGATTGTTCCTGAAATAGAGCACGATTTCTTTTCATCAGCTATAAGTGGAATTGAAGAAGTCGCTTATCATTCCGGGTATACAATATTAGTATGTCAATCTAACGAAAGCTATGAAAGAGAAGTTGTAAATACCAATGCTCTGATGCATCAGAGGGTTGCAGGCTTAATCGTCTCAATTTCTCAAAGTACCAAAAACGGAAATCATTTTAAAGAATTAATTAACCGGGGGATACCAATAGTCTTTTTCGATAGAGTATGCAACGACATTTCAGCAAATAAAGTTGTTATCGATGATGCAAAAAGTGCCTTCGATGCAGTAACACATTTAATCGAAAGAGGTCGGAAAAAAATTGCGCATCTAGCCGGTCCAAAGGATTTGAAAATTTGTGAACTGAGATTGAAGGGATATAAGAACGCTTTAAAAAAAGCAAATTTACCATTGTTAAATAAATTTATCCGTTACGGCGATTTACATGAAGATAATGGATATGAATCAATGGATGCTCTTTTAAAAGAAGATATTATTCCGGATGCAGTATTTGCTGTGAATGACCCGGTAGCAATTGGAGCCTTTCAAAGAATAAAAGAAGCCGGATTAAAGATTCCCGAGGACATTGCTATTGTCGGATTCTCGAACAATAAGATTACTGCTTTAGTAGATCCTCCTTTAACAACGGTTAATCAACCTTCGTTTGATATGGGAAAAAAAGCAACGGAAATTCTAATTGAAATGATTGAAAACGAAAAAAGTAACAGTCAAAGAAAAACCGTGGTACTTGATGCTGAATTGATTGTTAGAGGTTCCACTTAATTGAATGATGTTTTTTTAATTTTTAGTGCAAACAATTGCAGAAAGGTTATATAAATATATATAAAACCAACTGTGCTTAAAAAAATATTTTCTATTTAATTATAAAAACCTTCAATAAAATAAAGTAAAATATATGCAAACAATCGGACTATCCTTTATAGACTGGATTATTATATTGGTCTATTTTGCATTCGTTCTCGGTATCGGATGGTACCTCCGAAGATTCACTAAAAATGAAGAAGATTTCTTCCTTGCCGGAAGAAAAAATTCATCCTGGGTCGCCGGACTTGCATTTCTTTCTGCAAATCTTGGAGCACTTGAACTTCTTGGAATGACCGGTAATACATTTAAATATGGAATGTATGTTGCTCACTTCTATTGGATAGGTGCAATCCCTGCCATGCTTTTCCTCGGCGTTTATATGATGCCGTTTTATTACAGCAGCAAAATCAAATCTGTACCTGGATATTTAAAATTACGTTTTGACGAAAAAACAAGAGTTCTTAACGGGATTGCTTTTGCAATAATGACTCTTTTGGTATCGGGTATTAATCTTTATGCGATGGCGCTGGTACTCCACACATTCTTAGGCTGGCATTGGGATATAAGTATGTGGGTTTCGGCAATTACAGTTGCTATTTATGTCGGCATGAGTGGATTAATGTCTGCGATATTTACAGAGATAATACAATTTTTTATGATCTGGTTCGGACTATTTCTAGTTTCAATTTTAGGATTTATTGAAATTGGCAGCTGGAACGAGATAGTAACAAGGATAAATGAATTTTCTCAAGTCTCTTTTACCACCCTTTGGTCAACATCTGGTAATCCGACAGAAAATGGAATGTTTATTAATTGGGCAGGGATTGTGCTTGGGTTAGGTTTCGTCCTTTCTTTTGGATATTGGACCACAGACTTTCTTGTTATTCAACGTGCATTTTCAGCAAAGAATTTACGGTCTGCTAGATTAACACCTATTGTAGCATCATTCTTTAAAATGGCTCTTCCGTTTATTGTAATACTAGCCGGTTTAATTGCAATAGTATTATCAAATGATCCTCATAGTGGATTTAAGTTAATTCATGATGGAGGGCATATAAATTACGATTCGGCACTTCCACTATTAATTGCGAGATATTATCCAGCAGGATTGGTCGGTTTGGGTGTTACAGCATTACTTGCCGGATTTATGGCAGGACAGGCTGGAAATATAAGTGCTTTTAATACTGTATGGACATATGATATCTACAAATCAGTATTGAATAAAAATGCCTCAGATACACATTTACTTTGGATGGGACGCGTTTCAACAATTGTTGGTGTTGCTATTTCCCTGGTAACTGCATATTGGGCAAAGAGTTTTCCGAGTATTATGGATTATATGCAGGCAATTTTCTCATGGGTAAATGCTCCTTTATTTGCAACAATGCTTCTTGGAATGTTTATATGGTGGATTACTCCTAACGGGGCTTTCTGGGGATTGGTTGCAGGTATGGGGTCATCATTTACAATGTATTTGGCAGTCAAATTTAACTGGTTTAGCCAGAGTATAATTACTATGTCAAGCGTTCAAAGCGATCAAGCTGCAAACTTCTGGCGGGCCTGGTGGGCTTGGCTAATATGTGCTGTTGTAACTGTATTGATTAGTTTCTTTACCCGGAAAAGGCCAAAAGAAGAATTAGTCGGACTTGTTAAAGGATTAACTGAAGAAAAACTTGATCGTCATTTACCATTTGTTAAACGTCCGGAATTTGTTGCAATTATCTCTTTAATTATTCTGGTTGTTCTAAATTTATTATTCTGGTAAAATAAAGAAGGAAAAGATTATGAGACCTATTTGGTTTTTTGTTGGACTAATTTTGCTTGTAATGGGAGGAATAATTTTTCTCAGCGGTATTTATAATTTGGTAAATCCTCCTCCGGTAAAAACTGTTCTGGCAAATACACATCCCGATATTTGGTGGGGTGCATTAATGTTTATTTTTGGCGGCTTTATGTATCTGAAATCAAAGAATAAAACAGTATAAAAAAATGAATTTATCGGGAAAAATAAGGAAAAAATTTAAAGAATTATTCAACGAAGAACCATATCTATTTCGTTCACCCGGAAGAGTAAATCTAATAGGGGAACATACTGATTACAATATGGGTTTTGTTTTGCCTGCAGCTATTGATAAAGCTGTATATTTAGCAATTACCCCAAGAAACGATAACAATTGTAAGATTTTTGCGTTTGATATGAATGATTTTTTTGAATGTTCATTAGAAGAGTTTGGAAAATCGGACAAAGATTGGCCAAATTATTTATTAGGAGTTGTCGATCAGCTTAAAAAAGCTGATTACATTTTTTACGGATTTAATTGTGTTTTTGGAGGTAATATTCCAATTGGCGCAGGATTATCTTCTTCAGCCGCATTAGAGGCAGGTTTAGCTTTTGCTCTGAATCATATTTTTGATTTGGGAATTGATAAGCTTTCTCTTGTGAAAATTTCTCAGAAAGCAGAAAATGAATTTGTAGGTGTTAAATGCGGAATTATGGATCAGTACATCAATATTTTCGGTAAGAGTGAGTGCGTCCTTCGTATCGATTGCCGTTCTTTGGAAAAAGAATATTTCCCATTTAATTATAAGCATATCTCAATTGTTTTATTCGATACCAATGTTTCTCACTCGCTTGCTTCATCCGAATATAACCAGAGAAGGAAAGAATGTAATGATGGAGTAAAAATAATCAAGAAAGATTATCCGGAAATATCAAGTTTACGTGATGTTTCATTAGAGTTGTTAAATGAATATAAATCACGATTAAATCCTGTTATTTATAAAAGATGTAAATATGTTGTCGAAGAGAACAATAGATTATTAAAAGCATGTGATGCACTTAGTGTACATGATTTAAAGACTTTTGGTGCATTGATGTACCAAACACATAAGGGTTTAAGTAAGGATTATGAGGTAAGCTGTAAGGAACTGGATTTTTTAGTAGAACTCTTAAAAGATAATCCTTATGTATATGGTTCAAGAATGATGGGAGGAGGATTTGGTGGTTGTACAATTAATTTGATAGAAAATGATGCGATTGATACGATAGGTAAAAATTTAAAAGAAGAGTATAAGAAAGGATTTGGTATAGAAGCTAGTATTTATGTAACAAAAATTAGTGGCGGAACAAATATAATAGAAATAGAAAAAGATGTCGCAGCATAATTTTAATTATCCTCATCGCAGGAAAAATATTTTAACAGGAAATTGGATTTTGGTTTCTCCCCACAGGACCAATCGTCCGTGGCAGGGAGAAGTTTCAAATACGGAAGGACAAATTCGTCCTGAATACGAGCCTGATTGTTATTTATGCCCGGGGAATAAACGTGCTAACGGAGAAATAAATCCCCAATATAAAAATACTTTCGTTTTTACCAATGATTTTTCAGCTCTGTTAGAGAACATTCGGGATTTTAATTATAATAAAAAAGATCTTCTTATTGCTAAAGGTGAGAAAGGAATATGCAGGGTTGTGAATTTTTCTCCTAGGCATGATTTGACTCTTGCGGAATTGGAAGAAAGCGAAATAGAAAAAGTTATTGAAACATGGCAGCTTGAATTCGAGAATCTGGGTTCGAATTCAAATATAAACCATGTCCAAATATTTGAGAATAAGGGTTCGATGATGGGCAATAGTAATCCTCACCCGCATGGACAAATCTGGGCTCAGGACAGTATTCCTCTAGAAGCAATGAAAGAGTTAAAGCAATTCGTTAAATATTATAAAAAAAACAAACGGAGTATTTTAAATGACTATTTAAAGTTGGAATTAAAATTAGATGAAAGAATAGTTTATCAAAACGAATCATTTGTTGTCATGGTTCCATATTGGGCTGTTTGGCCCTATGAGACTCTAATAATTTCAAAAAGAAAAATTGCAAACATACTCCAGTTTAATAAAAAAGAAGTAAAAAATTTTGCAAGCGCTCTGAAAGTTATAACAACTAAATATGATAACCTGTTTAAAACATCTTTTCCATATTCAGCCGGAATGCATCAGGCACCAACTACTGGTAAAGATTATAAAGAATGGCATTTTCATATGCATTTCTTTCCTCCTCTGCTAAGGTCAGCCAGCATTAAAAAATTTATGGTCGGTTATGAAATGCTGGCTGAACCTCAGAGAGATATTACTCCTGAATATAGTGCCGGAATACTTAAAGAATTATCAACTATTCATTATAAAAATGTGAATAAGAATTAATAATAATAATTATCTTTGAATGAGTGCAAAATAGTAAGATAAAAAATTATACTAATTAACATCAACAAAAATGGAGATAATATGTTAACAAAAATATCTACTGTTTTTTATATAATATTAATTGCCATGCTTACCTCCCAACCCTTATGGGGTGCTGGTACTGTGGAAGGTAAAGTAACCGATGCAACAACCGGAGAGCCGCTTTTTGGTGCCAATATATTTCTTGAAGGAACCAGTATAGGTGCAGCTACAAACATAGAGGGAAAATACTTTATTTCAAATGTTCCGGCAGGATCTTATCAGTTGAAAGCCTCTTATATCGGATATGAACCACAGACAGAAAAAATAGAAGTGAAAGAAGGCCAACACCTGGAATTAAATATAAAGCTTACTATAGTTACAGTATCTACCTCAGAAGTAGTAGTCACAGCGCAGGCCAGCGGTCAAAATGCAGCTATTAACCAGCAGCTGGCATCAAGCAATATCGTCAATGTAGTTTCATCTGCAAGAATACAGGAGCTTCCTGATGCTAATGCTGCAGAATCAATCGGCAGACTGCCCGGAGTTTCACTAATAAGATCCGGCGGCCAGGCAACACAAGTAGTAATTCGCGGAATCAGTCCGCAATATAACCAGATTACTATAGCAGGCGTTCCTATTCCAGCAAATGAAAGCGGACGGCAAATTAGTTCAGATGATCCGCTGGGCACCAGGGTTGGCGGCGGGCGAGGTGTAGATATGCGAATGATTTCTTCAAGCTCGCTTGCCGGTATTGAAGTTTATAAAACCAATACACCGGACATGGATGCCGATGTTCTTGGCGGTACCGTAAATTTAGGTATCAGGAAGGCAAGCAAAGGTATTTCTGAAAGTCCTCTCGGAGTATCTTATCTGCCGGGAATTTCCTTTTCAGCACAAGGTGGTTTTACAAATCTTACAAATGAATATAATAATTATAAATTTGATTTAAATCTTGAAAGAAGATTTCTGGATGAGCATTTCGGCGTATTAGTCCAGGGCATAGTACACAGCAGCAAAATTTTACTTCGGATCATTTAGATGCCACTTATAGTCAACCCCAAGCAGTAACTAATCCGAGTTTTTTACCTCTGACTGACCTTAATCTTTACTTTACTCCCAGGGTAGAAAAAAGATACAATGGAACCGTTACATTCGATTATGACCTTCCGGACGGAAACTTAGC
>CAYUVK010000055.1:32446-33703 GCA_964448105.1 uncultured Ignavibacteriaceae bacterium | reverse complement strand
TTAATAGTCGAGAATTCACAGTCACGTGATATACCGATTATAGCTTTTACTTATAATGAACCCACTGTATTTACGGAATATTTAACAGATATTGCACGACTGGCAAGAAAGAAAAATATTAGATCTGTTTTAGTCAGCTGTGGTTTTATGAATGAAGAACCGTTAAAAGAAATGTGTGAAGTGCTGGATGCAATCAAAATTGATCTTAAAGGTTTCAGCGAAGAATTTTATCATAAAGTTTCTTCTGCTGAACTTCAGCCGGTATTAAGAAGCATCAAACAAATTTCAAAAAGTAAAGTGCACCTGGAAATCGTAAATCTTGTAGTTCCCACTTTAAACGATTCTGAAAAAATGTTAAGCAATCTTTGTGATTGGATTATCGGTGAAATTGGTCCGGATGTACCGGTTCATTTTACAAGATTTCATCCCGATTACAAATTACTCAATCTTCCTCCTACACCAATTGTGACGCTGGAACACGCTAGGGAAACTGCAATGATGAAAGGAATTCATTACGCTTTCGTTGGGAATGTACCCGGGCATGAAGGAAATTGTACCTACTGTCCTAAATGTGGAAAAATAGTTATAAAAAGGACTGGTTTATTTACAACTGAAATTCATTTAAAGAATGGTAAATGTGAATATTGCAATTATAAAATTGCCGGTGTATGGAATTAGCATTACTATTAAAGGGAGAGTAGAAATTATGAAAAAAATATTCTGCTGGTTCGTTCTTCTTTTAACAATCAATTCATGTAAAGCGGATAATTCTAGTACTAAATCAGTAAAAGATAATTCTGTCCGGCAACCTGTCTTTGCAGGGCAATTTTATCCTGCAGATTCAACATTACTGGCAAAACAAATTAAAGTTTTTATTGAAAACGCAAAACCGGGGAAAGTTGAAGATGCAGTTGCAATTATTGTTCCGCATGCCGGTTATATTTATTCGGGTCAAATTGATGCGGATGCTTACAACCAGGTAAAACAAAACAAATATGATTTAATAATTGTGCTCGGTACAAATCACACAACCGCCGGATTTTCAGGCATATCTGTTTATCCTAAAGGTGCATTTGCTACTCCCATCGGTACTGCTGAAATTGATAACGAAACTGCTGAAAAATTATTGAAAGAAGACAGTGATGTGAATACTGATTTAACTGTTCATGCAAAAGAACATTCCATTGAGGTTCAAATTCCTTTCATAAAATATTTGTTCCCTGAAGCGAAAATATTGCCGCTTATTGTAGGCGAACC
>CAYUVK010000055.1:0-32346 GCA_964448105.1 uncultured Ignavibacteriaceae bacterium | reverse complement strand
GGATATGGTGCTGTTGTCATTTCGAAAGGGAAGAATATTCAGCCGCTTGATATTGACTCTTTAGTGACTGACGATTCGTATAAACTTAATTCTTCAGACAAGAAAGCTTTGTTACTGCATGCCCGAAAGACTCTTGAACAATATTTTACAACTCAAACATTACCTTTACCGCGCAACATAAATACTAAGTTGAAAATAAAGCGGGGCTGCTTTGTTACACTGAAGAAAAATGGCGATTTGCGTGGATGTGTCGGACGAATGTCGGGGGATGTTCCATTGTGTACAGTAGTCGGATCGATGGCTCTTCAAGCCGCTTTCAATGATACACGATTTTCACCTTTAACAAAAGATGAATTATCGCTGGTGGAAATAGAAATTTCAGTTCTTACTCCATTCAAGAAGATAAATAGTGCTGATGATATTGTCCTTGGTAAAGACGGGGTAATTGTAAAAAAGGGAGAGAGGCAAGCCGTATTTTTGCCGCAGGTGGCAACCGAAACAGGTTGGAATAAAGAAGTATTTTTGGAACAACTTTGCTATAAAGCAGGATTAAATGCAAGTGATTGGAAAAATGCTGAACTTTTCACATTCCAGGCGGATGTTTTTAGTGAACAGGAATTTCATTAATCAATTAAATATTAATCATACCGTCATATATCTCATTACTGCAGGTTTTTATTCGATCCTCGGTCAGGTAGTTATTCTAAGAGAATTAAACGTAGCTTTTTATGGAATTGAATTGATCTATATTCTGTCGTTCGGATTCTGGTTAATAGGAACAGCGGTTGGTGTCTTTGTTGGCCGTAGTTCAATTATTCCAAAAGAGAAAACTATATATTCATTATTCATTCTTTCTGCACTTGTATTGTTAATAGACATTGCTTTTATCCGCGGTATTAGAAAAATATTCGGAGGTGTTGAAGGAGGATATCTTCCTTTCACAACTCAAATTACCGGATTGTTGATCGCATTGTTACCGGTAAGTTTTTTTGCAGGTATCATGTTCCAATGGGTTGCAAAAAAATATATAAGTGAAAATGAAACATTGGCAAAGGCATATTCCATTGAAAGTATTGGCGGTGTTATAGGGGGTTTAAGCTCAACGATTTTCTTGACTTTTAAAATAAGCAATTTTTCCATAGCATTAATTTGCTCGGCATTAACAGCGTTCGTTGCAGTTTATTTTTCTTTTAAAGTGGGTAAGAGATTGCAGAATTTTATTTCGCTCGCTTTATTTATTTTCATTCTTTTTTTATTTGGATTATCACGCAAAATTGATTTTTTAATGACTTCATGGAATCATCCATTTTTAGCAGAAACGATAGATACGCCATATAATCGTGTTACGATTACTAAACCGGAAAAACAAATTTGCGTGTTCGGGGATGATGCACTTTCTTATGAAACGCAGGGAGTTTCCGCGGAAGAGTTTGTTCAATTATCAACTTTACAAACTGATAAACTTAATAATGTTCTTATACTTGGCGGAGGATTTGAAGGAATAGCTGCAGAACTATTAAAACTTCCGGTTAATAAAATTACTTATGTCGAAATAAATAAGAGTATTATTGAAGCGCTGCAAAAATATCTGCCTGAGAATTTAGTTAATTCCTTAAATAACAAAAAAGTAAATATTATTTATAACGATCCAAGGAAATATCTCCAGTCACAGTATTCTTACGATGTTATTTTGGTTGGAATGCCCGAGCCGATGTCTGCCCAAAATAACCGCTTTTATACAAAAGAATTTTTCGCTCAATGTGCGAAGACTTTGAATAATGAAGGGATACTTGCTTTCAAAATCCGTTCTTCCGAAAATATATGGACATCACAATTAACTGAAAGGAACAAAAGTATTTATGCTGCTTTAAAATCAGGTTTTGGAAACATCCTTGTATTACCGGGAGTTACAAATATTTTTATCGCTTCCAAATCTAAATTAACAGCAGATACAAAATTACTTGGCAACCGGTTTAGTGAAAGGAGATTGAAAACCAATCTTGTTTCTCCCCAATACATCAATTATATTTTTACCAACGACAGGTTCTCGGAAATACAAAGATTACTGTCAGGCGAAACACAAAATATTAATTCTGATCTTAAACCCGTATGCTTTGGATATACAATGTCTATTTGGCTTTCAAAATTTATCCCGGAATTAAAGGACTTCGATATTTCCTCTCATAATTTTCTTTATTTAAATAAATCAATAATAATAATTAGTTTAATAATCATTCTTGCCGGATTATTTATTGTCGGAAGAAAATATTATCAATTGAAAAGAATGGTCTTGGTATTCGGAGCGGGTTTTATTGGGATGATCCTGGAAACTCTTTTACTTATTCTTTATCAAACAAAGAACGGTATTCTATACCGTGATATCGGTCTGCTTTTAATGATGTTTATGCTAGGACTTTCACTGGGAGCTATTATTGTTCACAAGCTTTTTAAATCAAGAAAAATAATAAGCTTTAAACTTATAGGAATTTTTTTACTAATTGCTTTTACATTTATGAATCTCATGATCTATTACTTAACTAAAACCAATACACTGAATGAACTTTTAACGATCAGTATTTTTTTATTGTTTAACGGATTTTTTGTCTCGGGAATTTTTGCTTTTGCAAGTTTAAATAATGTAAATAATCAACTCGAACAGGTAAAACCTCTTTATTCAATCGACCTGATTGGCGGCAGCTTTGGGTCAATTGCTGCAAGCTTTATTTGTATTCCTGTTTTAGGGATACTATCAACCTCACTAATCGTTACTATGATTACTTTTTTCTTGATATTCCTCATAATTTAAAAAAATATTGTGGCGATAGAATAGAGAAATATTTGAATAATTTCCGATCTCTAAATACCCGATACATGATACCGGATGCCGGATAAATTATTGGTGTATCAGCAATCATATTTGTGGGAAGAAAAATTATGAAAAGTAAGGTTTTAATATGGAGATTGGATGGTTTTCTTTAAATTTTGTCCTAAATAATTGCCATCCAATCAAGTTCCGGAATTAAAATCAGTTCTTTTACAGCTTCACTTTACTTTATGGATGATAGGGATCTTCTGTCTTCATCGGATCGAAATTAGTAAGTTTTACGACTTTAGTTTTTTCGCGAAAGATCGGAGGAACAGACATTCTTGCATTATCATGGTCATCGGCATTTATTATCACATAAGCTGTATGATCATTATCTGCACAGCCCCATTCAAAATGTGTAAGGAATCCGGCATTATACTGCCTGAACTGCTTCACTGCCATTTTGCAATCTTCCGGAGTATGAGAGGAAATTACAATATATCTATCCATTTTTACCCTCAATATTTATTTAAATTTCGTTTAGTGAATCACTAATAAAACATGGTATAATAAATTAAACTCCCGCAAGATATTCATGAACGAGCTTGATTGCCATTGCTCCTTCGCCTACAGCAGAAGCTACACGGTTCATAGCCCCGGCTCTTACATCACCGGCAGAAAAAATTCCGGGGATGCAGGTTTCAAGCGGGTAAGGATCGCGCTTAAGCTTCCATACCTTTTTAAAATTTTCAGATTTAAATAAATCTCTCCCTGTTTCAATAAAACCTTTTGAGTCTTTAAAGATATTTAATTTAATCCAGCTGGTTTCAGGTCTGGCACCAATGAAAATAAACAGAGCCCCGGCTTCATTAGTATTCTTTTCACCTGTTTCGATATTTTCTAAAGTGATACACTCAAGTCTGTTATTTCCTATTGTTTCAACAACTTTAGAATTAGTTACTAAAGCTATATTATTTGTTCTATTGATTTGATCAATCAGGTATCGTGACATTGTTGAATCAAGAGAGTTTTTCCTGATTACTATAAAGACATTTTTAGCAAAACCGGAAAGATACATTGCAGCCTGTCCAGCAGAATTACCTCCTCCGACAATAAAAACATTTTTACCTTTACAGGAATGTGCTTCTGCTGTTGCCGAACCATAATAAACTCCCGCACCTGTTAATTCATTTATTCCCTTAGTATCCAGGGTTTTATAATCAACACCTGTGGATATTATAACTGTGTGTGTTTTTATTTCGGGTCCGTTGGAAAGAGACAGAATTTTATAGTTGCCTTTTGTATTTATATCAACAACCTGGCAGGGTGAAAGAAGCTCAACTCCAAATCTTGTTGCCTGGGTTAAGGCTCTCCTGGTTAAGTCTGCACCCGAAAGTCCCGAAGGGAACCCGAGATAATTTTCAATTCTTGAGCTTGTGCCGGCCTGCCCCCCGGGAGCGTGCTTTTCTATCATAAGTGTTTTCAAGCCCTCTGTACCGCCATAGACCGCGGCAGCTAAACCTGCCGGTCCAGCACCGACAATTACAACATCATAAAGTTCTTCTGATGCTGTTGATTTCAGTCCGATTTTTTTTGCTATCTCAATTTCGGTAGGGCTTTTTAACAAAGAGCCATCTTCAAATAGAACTGCCGGTAATTCGTTTGATTCTATTTTATGTATATTTAATAATTCTTCTGCTTCTTTATTTAATTCAACATCAAGCCACTTATACGGAATTAAATTGCCGGTTAAAAAATCTTTTATCCTATGTGATACAGGTGACCATTGGTAGCCGATGATTTTTATTCCTTCAAACTCAGGGATAAAGCTATTCTGCCAATCCTCAAGCAGATCATTTAATACGGGATAAAGTTTTTCTTCCGGCGGGTTCCACGGTTTAAGTAGGTAATAATCCAGCCTTAATGTGTTAATGGCTTTGATTGCTGCTTCAATATCCGAATATGCAGTTAACAATACTTTTTTTGCTTCGGGAAAGATTACCTTTGCTTTTTCCATGAAAGCAGTCCCTTCCATTTCAGGCATCCGCTGGTCGGAAATAAAAAGTGCAACAGCTTCATTTTTTAATTTTAATTCTTTAACTGCTTCGAGAGCTTCTGCAGCAGATTCGGTTGCAAGTACTTTGTACTCCTCACGGAATTTATTCCTCACATCCCGCTGGATAGCTCTTAATACTTGGATATCATCATCAATTATTATTATGAATGGTAGTTTCATCTTTTATTTCTTTAGTTGCTAAATTTTGAGAAACCGGTAAACTGATAATAAATTCAGTTTTACCCGGGATGGAATTTACTTTTATTTCACCGTTATGCCGGTTGATTACGTTCCTTACAATGTCAAGACCTATTCCCGTTCCTTCTCCTACTTTCTTTGTTGTAAAAAAAGGATCAAATATGCGGGATAAGATTTCTTTAGGAATACCGGTGCCATTATCAGTAATCCTTACTGTTATGTTTTTTTTATCGCATTCGGTTTCGATTACAATTTCACCGTTCTGCGGTATAGCGTAGATGGCATTATCAATAATATTAGTCCATACTTGGTTCAATTCCCCGATATAAACTTCAACTTCCGGTAAATCTTCACAGAAAATTTTTTTTACATGGATATTTTTCTCACGTATTTTATATCCGAGAAGAATAAGAGTATCTTCAATATCCTTATGAATATCCGTGCAATAAAGATCTCCGGACCTGTCCATATGCACATGTGATTTAATAGCACCGACTAACATTGTAATACGTCCGGACGCGTCTTCAAGATCTTTTATTATCCTTTCAGAGCTAAGTAAATTTTCAAGCCAGTTAAGAATATTTTGAAATGCTTCATCGCCAACGTCACTTTTAATTATTTCCAAGTCATCCTGTGAAAAACCTGCCTCTGTTAATGTTTCTGCAATTTCATTCCGGCTGTTAAATCCTTTTTCATTTAGCCACTCATTCAGTTCATCTTCCTTTTGAATACGTTGAAGAGCGGTAAATTTAGTTTTTGCGAAATGATTATTTTTTTTATTATGTGCTATATCTCGGATATTCCGGATTAGATCGGGAGAAATATTATGCTTTAGTAGTTTTTCAGTAAGCTCAAAGTTAAGTTTTAATCTTTTATCCAACTCTTCAGATATCCTGTCAATTGCAGATGCGGGATTGTTCATTTCATGTGCAATTCCGGCAGCAAGCTTCCCGAGTGCACTTACTTTTTCCTGCTGCATTTGTGTGGTTGCAAAAACGCGGGCTCTTTCGGTCATATAACCAATTAGGCGTTGGTTAAAATCGGGACTAAGCTGTTCCAGTTCGTGAAAATATTTTTTATGAAGCGTAAGCGCACGCACTTTTCCGACGGCATAAGAAGTGCCTGGTGAAGTTCGCATTCTTGAGTACGGCAGTAACCCGGATACACCTCCGGTAAGATCATTATTCTCAAAACTGAAGTAATAAACTAGCCGGCCGTTTATATTCATATAAAAGTAACTTTTTCCTTCTAGCAGGAAAGACATCGCATCAATTGGCTCACCTGTTTTGTAAATTACATCTCCATCCTCATGCTCTTCATATTCTGAATGAGCTAATATCCATTCAAGATGTTCATCGGGCAGATCCCGCAGGGCAATAACCTTTTTTAGTTCTTCAATTGATACAGGTTGGTTCATAACAGCAATTAAAATAATTTTATTATTATTTATTGAAACAAGAGCTATTTTTATTTTATACCTAACAATAAAAGGGAGTAAGCAATACTGGAATGAGTATTAGTATTACTTGGTAAAAGTTAGCTGATTAAAAAAAATATTAATGTGTCCGGGGTAACACTATAATTATTTTCTTAAATGGAAATAACCGGGTGAATCAATAAGATATATCCGTTTAATGGCAAAGAAGAGAAAGCGGATTTTTTAACATTTATCTAACTTTATTATTCCCGTCAATAAGAAAGAAATTTCTCATAATTGCTAATTCATACTCTTTAATTCATAGCATAAAGTGATATTCATGTTATTTTATTGGTATAATAATTGTTTTTTTTTACATTTAGCGGTCTCATTAATAGTTGAGGTGGGAAATGACAATAGGAAAGATTAAAGATTTTATTTCAGATTATACCGCACTGTTTTTTATGCTGTTTATAGCATTCGGCTGGCTAGTTGCATGGATAATCTATGTTTTATTTGCCGTTGTTTTTTTTAAATAAATTTTGGGTGGTTAGAAAAAAGAATTAAGGGAGAGGGGATTCTTGAAACCGGATATTTTATATCCGGTTTTTTTATGTCTTTCCGAAATAAATGGACTTGGTTTATAATTTTAACTTCTTTCCTAATACCATCCAATAAAAAATCAATTTATTAAGAATATTAGTTGCTATTATTATTTGTTTTATCCTATCTTTCTATTTCATAAAAAAAATAATGCATATTTTACAAAGTTACTGTAAGATATTTTGATCTAAATCTTTATGAATTTACTTCCCGTTAATAGTTACTACAAACGAATATTAAAACTCGCACTTCCTGCAATAGCCGGTCTTTCAACTCAAATGGTTGTGTCATTAGTCGATACTGCAATGGTTGGTAGACTAGAGGAAGCACAATATGCTTTGGCCGCAATGGGACTGGGTGTCCTGGCGACCTGGGCACTAATTAGTTTCTTTTCCAGTTTAGCAACCGGGACACATGTTATAGTTGCTAGAAAATTCGGTGAGGGGGATTATAAGGGATGTTCAATTGTACTAAATAATTCCCTGATTTTAGGCTTTTGTATTGGTTGTATTGTTGCAATAATCGGAGTCTTAGCGTCAAGTGATATTGCACATTTTTTTGCTGCAGATAAGACAGTCGGTGATTTGGCTTCTCAATATATTTTCTATAGGTTTTTGGGGATTCCATTCTTTTTAATTTCCGTTGCTTATAGGGGATTTTTTTTCGGAATAAGCAAAACAAAAATTTTCATGGTTTCCGGAATAGTTACAAATCTGCTTAATATATTTTTTAATACGCTGTTTATTTATGGAAACTTAGGAATGCCGAGAATGGGACTGGCGGGCGCCGGATTGGCTTCAAGTTTGGCTACTTTATTTGACTTCTTTTTTTATTTAACTATAATTCTTCTTCCGATGTACCGGCATAGATATCAGAATTTTAGAAATTTTAAATTTGATAAGACAATTATTAAGACAATCTATAAAATCTCGCTCCCGGTTTCGCTGCAGAATGTATTTATTCTAATCGGTTTTTTGCTTTTTGTTGTAATTACAGGTTTAATTGGTGTACATGAGCAGGCAGCAACGCAAGCTGTTATCAGCACATTATTCATCTCTTTTTTACCCTGTTTCGGATTCGGTATAGCTGTACAAACTTTAGTGGGGAATAATCTTGGTTCCGGTCAATTTGCAAGGGCTAAAATATACGGATTTGAAACTGCAAAAATTGCTACTTATTATACTCTATTTCTTGGACTGATATACATCTTTCTGCCCGATATTGTTTTGTTATTAATAACTACTGATAAAACAATAATTGAAGTTGCGAAGCCTGCTTTAAGAATTGCCGGTTTTGCACAAATATTTTATGCAACCGGGGTAGTGCTTGCTAACGGGTTACAATCTGCAGGAAAAACGGTTTATGTAATGAAAGCAGAAGTTATAACAAATATTTTTATTTTCGTTCCGTTAGCTTATTTCTTCGGTGTATATTTGAAATTAGGATTAGTCTGGGCATGGATGGCATTGCCTGTTTATATAATTATATATTCAATATCCATCTTGATTAAATTCAACAAAGGCGATTGGTTTAATGAAAAAATTATTGAAGAAGGATAAGCAGGAGATAAAGCTTAAAGCAAAAGCTACAAATCGAAGTTCAAGAGCAAGTACAAGTTCCCGCCTTTACTAAAGTTTCAGTGGGTAAACAAGAGTAGGTTCAAGTTCAAGAATAAGTTCAAGTTCAAGAGTAAGTTCAAATTCAAGAGTAAGTTCAAGTTCATACAACCATGCAGAGCATGCATCCATGCCCTATAAAATACCATGTTTTTATTTCCTTTCAATTTTGGATATATTCAAACTTTAGATTTTAGAAAATATGGCTATACTAAATTTACTTTTTATCGGTGATATTATTGGTCAGCCCGGGTTAAATATGGTTCAAACCTGGCTGCCGGGACTAATCCAAAAATACAAACCTGACTTTGTCGTTGCCAATGGAGAAAATGCTGCTAACGGGAAAGGCTGTACCGAAAAAGAAGGCAAAATACTTTTTGACCTGGGAGTTAATGTTATAACAGGCGGAAACCATACTTGGGATAAGCACCAGTCGCAGGAATATCTAAAAAACGAACCGCGTTCCCTTCGCCCTCTTAATTACCCTAAAGGGACTTACGGTAATGGCTATTATATTGCAGAAACAAAAAAGGGAAAAGTTGCAGTTATAAACCTTCAAGGGAGATCTTTCATGGCAATGATCGATTGCCCGTTTAGAGCAGCAGATTGGGTCCTTTCAAAAATAAATAATGAAGCAAAAATTATATTTATTGATTTTCATGCAGAAGCTACTGCAGAAAAAATAGCAATGATAAATTATCTGGACGGAAAAATTAGCGCATTAGTCGGGACACATACACATGTTCAAACTTCAGATGAAAGAATTTTTCCGAACGGTACCGGGTATATTACAGATGTTGGAATGACTGGCCCGTATGACTCAGTTATAGGAATGAAAAAGCAGGCCGCCCTTAACAGGTTTATTTATCAAACTCCGCAAAAATACGAAACTGCAGATGACGATATTCACCTTTGCGGAATGTTTTTTAGAATTGATTCCGAAACCGGTAAAACGATTGAACTGGAAAGAATTCTTTTCCCTGATTTTATTAAAAAAGCAAATGAAGCTTCGTAGTTAAGTAAATGATTAATTCTCCTTTGCCAAGAATAGATTTTGACCAAGAGCTTACAAAACTTCTTCTTCCATACTGCAGGTTTAATCATAGATTTATATGGGAAGATCCGGAAGAAAAGCACAAGATTGCTTGTATTGATGCAATTGATAATTATTCAATAAAAAAATTAATGGCTAATGAGCAAGCCTCTCTGGCTATTCAAGATCCACCTTATAATTTTGTTGCTTTTGAAGAAAGAGAACTAAATAAATTCATAGATTGGAGCAGAACATGGATTAAAAATAGTTATAATTCTTTAAGAAAAGATGCATCAATATATATTTGGCTTGGAGCCGATCAAAATAACCATTTCCAGCCTTTCCCGGAATTTATTCTGATGATGAAAGATTCAGGTTTTAATTCACGGAGCTTTATTACAATGCGAAACCAAAGAGGCTACGGGACACAAAAAAACTGGATGTCAATCAGGCAGGAGCTTCTTTATTATATAAAAGGAGAACCCCAATTCTATGTTGATGCAGAATATACCGATATACCAAAAATCTTAAATGGTTATTACAAAGAAATTAACGGGAAAATTACTGCTAATTTTGAAAGAGGCAAATCAAATTTTATTAGAGCGGGAAATGTTTGGGTCGATATACAGCAAGTATTTTACCGGATGGAAGAAAATGTAAACGGATGTTATGCTCAAAAACCTTTAAAAGCTATTAAAAGAATTGTTGATGCCAGCAGTGCAAAAAATGATATAATAATAGATCTTTTTTCCCATTCAGGTACCACATTACTGGCTTGTGAAATTTTGGGAAGAAGGTGTTTTACATCAGATTTAAATCCTGTCTTTTGTGAAATTTCATTGAGAAGACTTGAGAATTACAGGCAGAATAAAAAAACAGGCTGGCAGAATTCAAATCCGTTCTTTAATGAGATTTTGAAAGATAAAAAATTAAAAAACTATCTGAAGGAAAAATATAATTATAGAGTTGAAATGCAGGAATTTTCTTTAAACAATTAGTTATGTATAAATGTAATGGTGAACCCCATATTACTTATAAAAATATATGAATAAAAAAATCAATGTAGCAATTTTATTCGGCGGTAAATCTGCCGAGCACGAAGTATCTTTGCAGTCTGCAAAAAATGTTTTTGAAGCAATTGACAGAGAAAAATATAATTTAATATTTATAGGGATTGATAAATCCGGTAAATGGTTATTAAATGATAGCTCAAAAATTTTACTTAATGCAGAAAATCCCAAATTAATTAAACTCAATAAAAACAGCGATTCAATTGCCCTTGTTCCTCAAAGCGGTGGGAAAATTTCCAATTTAACAAAAGATGAAAGTAATCTAAAAATTGATGTTGTTTTCCCAATTTTGCACGGTCCATTCGGGGAAGATGGGACAGTTCAAGGACTTTTAAAATTAGCCAATGTACCATTTGTCGGCGCAGGTGTGCTTGGTTCTGCTGTTGGGATGGATAAAGATGTTATGAAACGTTTACTGCGGGACGCTAAAGTACCAATCGGTAATTTTATAACAGTTAAAATAGATGATCAAATCCCGGACTTTAAAGATATAAAAAATACTCTGGGACTTCCTTTTTTTATTAAACCTGCTAATATGGGATCATCGATCGGTATAAGTAAAATTCATAATAAAACAGAATATTCTGAAAAATTAAAAAATGCCTTTAGGTATGACGCTAAAATTCTTATTGAAGAATATATTAAAGGAAGAGAAATTGAATGTTCGGTATTGGGAAATAATGATCCAGTCGCTTCTGTTCCAGGTGAAGTAATATCGAATCATGAATTTTATTCATATGATGCAAAGTATATTGATGAAAACGGCGCCGTTTTGGAAATACCTGCAAAGTTATCGGATAAGAAAATTAAAGAAATTCAAGATTTAGCAATAAGGACTTTTAAAGCTCTAGAATGTGAAGGATTGGGAAGAGTTGATTTTTTTCTTAAAGACAACGGAAAAATTTTTGTTAACGAAATTAATACTATTCCCGGATTTACAAAAATAAGCATGTATCCGAAGTTATGGGAGGCGAGTGGTATTTCTTATTCGGAATTAATTGATCGACTAATTCAGTTAGCAATAGAAAGATTCGAAAAGGAACAGAAAATAATAACAAATTATTTTGAATAAATTAGATAGTATTACTTATGCATTCATTTACATATGCGCTCGTACTTTACTAATATTTTAAAACATAAGGAAGATAATATTATAAAATGGAAATAATTGACGGGAAAAAAATAGCGGCTGACATAAGGAATGAATTAAAAGAAAAAATTCAGAAATTAAAAGATGAAGGGAAGAATGTTCCAGGTTTGGTAACAATTTTAGTCGGGGAAAATCCTGCATCTCAAGTCTATGTAAGGAATAAAATTAAAGATTGTCAGGAGATAGGGATGAGAACTAAATCGGAAAATCATCCTGCCGATATTAGCGAAGAAGATCTTTTGAAATTAATTATAAAGTATAATGCGGATAATGATTTCCATGGAATACTTGTTCAGCTTCCTCTTCCTAAACATATAGACGAAAATAAAGTTATTGAAACGATATCTCCTAAAAAAGATGTAGATGGATTTCACCCGGTCAGCATAGGAAATTTAGTAATCGGTAAGGAAACATTTGCTTCGTGTACACCTGCGGGAATCCAGGAACTTTTAATCAGGTATGGTATTGAAACCAAGGGAAAACATGTAGTCGTTCTGGGAAGAAGCAATATTGTTGGTAAGCCAATAGCTAATATTATGCTGCAAAAGAAAGAGCATGCAAATTCTGTTGTAACAATCTGCCATTCGGCTGCAAAAAATATTGTTCAATATACAAAGCAAGCTGATATTTTAATTGCAGCAATGGGCAGTCCAAACTTTGTTAAAGGTGATATGGTTAAAGAAAATGTTGTTGTTGTAGATGTAGGTATAAGCAGAGTTGAAGATTCATCTAAACCCAAAGGATATAAATTAGTCGGTGATGTAGATTTCGATGATGTTGCACCCCATTGTTCATATATTACCCCTGTTCCCGGCGGGGTTGGACCAATGACAAGGGCAATGCTTCTGCAGAATACTTATAAGGCATTTTTAAAATTAAACCTGCCTACCGGTAGGCAAGTGGTATGAAGTAAGAGTTATTATTCTTTTATAATTTTGAAAAAATAAAATAATGAAGTTAAATTTTATAATCTTCTAATAATAAATTATATACATGCTTCCAAATTTAAATAACTTACCGGTGTATGACACCGTTGGTGTAGATGAAAGGACAGCCCGGTTTCGCTCCCGGAGCATTAAAACGGCGTCAAAAAAAGAAGGATTGAAATTAGCTATAAGTATGATTGACTTGACAACCCTGGAAGGTAAAGATACCAGAGGCAAGATTCAGCAGCTATGTTATAAAGCTATGCATCCTCATGATTCATATAGTGATATTCCTAACGTTGCTGCTATTTGCGTTTATCCGTCATTTGTGGGCATTGCAAAAAAAGCGCTTGAAGGAAGCAGCATTCATGTAGCCTCGGTGGCTACGGCATTCCCAAGCGGACAGGCGGCATTAGAAGTAAAGATAAACGATGTTAAAACTGCTGTTGATCAGGGTGTTGATGAAGTTGATATGGTAATTTCAAGAGGCGAATTCCTTTCCGGGAATTACCAGTATGTATTTGATGAAATTGCTGCAGTTAAAGAAGTCTGTAATAATGCTCATCTTAAAGTAATTCTGGAAACTGGCGAACTGGATACACTGGATAATGTTCGGAAAGCAAGTGAGATTGCTATCTATGCAGGGGCTGACTTTATTAAAACTTCAACAGGTAAAGTACAGCCGGCAGCTACTTTGCAGGTTACTTATGTAATGCTTGATGCCATTAAAGATTATTATTTGAAAACCGGCAAAATGATAGGAATGAAACCGGCAGGCGGTATTTCAAATGCAAAGCTTGCTCTGCAATACCTGGTTATGCTGAATGAAGTTCTTGGCGAAAAATGGATGAATAAAAACTATTTCCGTTTTGGAGCCAGCAGCTTATTAAATGATTTACTGATGCAATTGATTAAAGTAGAAACAGGTGTGTATCAATCATCTAATTATTTTTCAAAAGATTAATTATGCAGAAAAAAGAAACTAAAGATTTATTCAAGGCTTCGTGGGAGTATTCCGAAGCCCCTGAAAGTACCGGCCATATACAAATTCAAAAAAAGTATAACCTGTACATTGACGGGAAATTCACAAAACCTGTAAAAGGTAAATACTTTGATACCATCAATCCTGCAAATGAAGAAAAAATTTCTGTCGTTGCTGAAGCAACCGCAGAGGATGTAGACTTAGCAGTTAAAGCCGCCCGCAAAGCATTTAACGGATGGTCAAAATTATCAGGTAAAGACCGCGGCAAATACATTTTCAGGATTGCACGTCTTATACAAGAACGTGCACGCGAATTTGCAGTGATCGAAAGTATGGATGGCGGCAAGCCTATAAGGGAATCACGCGACATTGATATTCCACTTGCCGCAAATCATTTTTTCTATCATGCAGGCTGGGCAGATAAATTACAATATGCTTTCCCAAACCGAAAACCAAATCCTATTGGAGTTGTCGGTCAGATAATTCCTTGGAATTTTCCTTTATTAATGGCTGCGTGGAAACTTGCTCCGGCATTGGCAACTGGTAATACTCTTGTATTGAAACCGGCAGAAACCACACCATTAACCGCTTTGAAACTGGCTGAAGTTATTCATGCCAGCGGTTTACCGAAGGGTGTGGTAAATATTATTACAGGAGCAGGACAAACAGGAGCCAGTATTGTAAATCACCCGGATATAGATAAGATTGCTTTTACAGGTTCAACAGAAGTGGGAAGATATATTGCAAAAGCAATTGCCGGCACTAATAAAAAGGTAACACTTGAATTAGGCGGGAAAGGTGCTAATATAATTTTTGAAGATGCAGCAATTGATCAGGCTGTTGAAGGTATTATTAATGCAATATTTTTTAATCAGGGACATGTATGCTGTGCAGGATCAAGATTATTTGTACAGGAATCTGTAGCAGATAAAGTGATACAAAAATTAAAAGACAGAATGGAAACTTTAATTGTCGGTGATCCATTGGATAAAAATACAGATATCGGCGCAGTAAATTCCAAAAGACAATTACAGACGATTGAGAATTATATAAAGATCGGCTTGAAGGAAGGCGGTGAAATTTATCAGCCTGGGTGCAAATTACCGAAGAAAGGAAACTGGTGTGCTCCAACTTTATTCCTTAATGTATCACAGTCGCACAAAATTGTACAGGAAGAAATATTCGGCCCTGTATTAACAATTCAAACATTCAGAACAATTAAAGAAGTTATAGAAAAAGCAAATAATACGCCGTATGGACTATCCGCCGGAGTATGGACACAAAATGGTGCAAAAATATTTCATTTAACTCAAAAATTAGCAGCGGGTGTAGTCTGGGCAAATACATTCAACAAGTTCGATGCAACCTCACCTTTCGGTGGCTACAAAGAAAGCGGCTTCGGCAGGGAAGGCGGATTGCATGGATTATATCCTTACGTAAAATTTGATTAATTATTATTTGGCTGAAAATTATGAGCAGATTAAATATTAATAAAACATACAAATTATATATCGGCGGAAAATTTCCCCGTACAGAATCAGGAAGATATTATGCTGTTAATAACAGCAAAGGAGAATTGATTGCAAATATGTGCCTGGCTTCACGGAAAGATTTCAGGAATGCTGTTGTAGTTGCGCGTAAAGCCCAGGATTCATGGGCAAATGCGTCAGCATTAAATAAAGGACAGGTTTTATATCGCTTTGCAGAAATGCTTGAAGGAAGAAAAGAACAATTTATTGCAGAACTGATTACTCAGGGTGAATCAAAAAAATCTGCTAGGGAAGAAGTAGAAGCTTCTATTGACCGATTAGTTTATTATGCCGGATGGAGCGACAAATATCAGCAGCTTTTTAGCAGTGTTAACCCGGTAGTAAGTTCTCATTTCAATTTTTCAAATCTTGAACCGGTAGGTGTGGTTTCAATTATAGCACCTGAAAATAAAAGTTTATTAAGTCTTATTACTTTGATAGCACCTGCAATTGTCGGTGGGAATACAGTTATTGTTTTAGCATCTGAAAGCAAACCTTTATCGGCTGTTTCTTTAGCCGAAGTATTGAATTCTTCTGATGTTCCAGGTGGAGTTGTAAATATTCTTACAGGTAAAAAATCTGAATTATACAGCCATATGGCATCTCATATGGATGTAAACTCAATTATATATTGCGGAGATGATGAGAAAATAATTAAATCAATTAGTGAACTGGCAAGCGGTAACATTAAAAGAACGGTGTTTTACAGAAAGAATGACTGGACAAACGAGATTTATGAATCTCCTTATATAATTGAAAAAACACAGGAAGTAAAAACAACCTGGCACCCGACCGGGATATAATTAAAAATTTATTCTTTTATTTACAGATTGCCGGTTCATTAATAAGTAGAAAATAGTTCCGGGTTGCGTCTTCCTTCATTTACCTGATTTGTCTCGATGTGTAAATTATAAATTAGTCGATGATATTAGATATTATAATAAAAAAAACAGATGATGGTTATACCGGTGAAATTCCTTCTTTGAAAGGATGTGAAAGCTGGGCTCATGATGAAGATACAGTAATGAATAAAGTCCTGGAATTGGCGGCTTTTTACCTAAAAACCGATGTAAAAAAATTTAAAGTTGATAGAGCGCGAAAAATTAATAATAAGATAATTTATAAATTAGTTTTTAATAAATAGGAATAATCTGGAATATTGGAATAATGGAGTGATGGAGTTTTGGAAAAATGCACTGTTAATTCAAAATGACTGGATTAAAATCATAGATAATTAAAACCGTTGAAACGTATAAGTATTGAAATTTTCTCATTAACTTCGGGATTAATCCCGAAGTTAATAATAACAAAAAATTAATATTGAACTGTTTTAACAGTTTTTAATCCTTAGCAATAAATAATAATTTTTTCCTTTAAAATTATAGCTTTGTCTAAAACAGAGAAAAGAAAAATCAAAATTATATCCGTTATTAATTACCGTCAGCCTTCGTTAAGAGTGGTGTTAGAAAATATTCACGATCCTCATAATGTAAGTGCAATATTCAGAACTTGCGATGCGGTTGGAGTACCGAAAGTCTCATTAGTATATTATATAGAACCATTTCCGAAAATCGGGAAAAAATCTTCTGCTTCTGCATTTAAATGGGTCGAAAGAGAGAAATATAAAAGCATTAAAGAATGCTATGAGAACCTGAGAAAGGAAGGATTTACGGTTTACGCCTCTTCTATCTCGGATGATTCAATTAATTTATTTGAAATTGATTTTACAAAAAAATCTGCTGTGGTTTTGGGTAATGAACATAGAGGAGTATCGGACGAAGCAGCACAGCTTGCAGATAAAAAATTTTTAATACCAATGTATGGAATGGTTCAGAGTTTAAATGTATCCGTTGCTGCTGCAGTAATTTTATATGAAGCTTTAAGACAGAGGACTGCAGAAGGAATGTATGGAAAATCTGAATATTCCAAAGCTGAGCTTGAAGAAAAAATAAATCAATGGACGTATAAAAAGTAAAACGATATAAATTGCAGATTTCGGAATGCGAACTGATAAATTAAACTAGAATTCCGAAATCCGAAATACAAATGGAGCAGTCTTTTAATCATATTGACAAAGTGAACGGTGAACTTGAATTACCGGGAGATAAATCAATTTCTCACAGGGCAGTCATGTTTTCTTCACTTGCCGAAGGGAAGTCTAAAGTATTTAATTTATCAAACGGGGAGGATGTTGTTTCAACCCAAAAATGTTTTAGACAACTTGGTGCTGAAATCGAAAAGAAACATAATTTTGTTGAAATAACCGGAAGGGGATTTAAGAATTTTAAAAAACCGGTTAGTTCTTTGGATGCGGGAAATTCAGGGACTACGGCCAGATTAATATCCGGTATATTAATAGCTCAAAATTTCGAGTCTACACTTATTGGTGACGAATCTCTTTCAAAACGTCCCATGAAGAGGATAATATCACCGCTGACCGCAATGAATGGAAAAATAAAAGCAACCGGAGATTTTACTCTACCATTATATTTTTATCCTTCTAAAGAAATTATTGGAATCAATTATGAACTGCCTGTTGCAAGCGCCCAGGTTAAAAGTGCTGTATTACTGGCTGGACTTCATTCGGACCATGTGACTTCCGTAATTGAGAAATTCCCATCGAGAGATCACACTGAAAAAATGCTTGATTTAAAAACAAAGATTAATAATACCGGTAAAATAACTTTTGTTTCGAAAGATGATTACCCTATACCTAAAACATATTTTGTCCCATCTGATATTTCTTCTTCAGCTTTCTTTATTGTTCTCTGCTTACTTGCTAAAAATTCATTTTTAGTAATTAAAAATGTTTCGTTAAATCCAACAAGAACTGGATTCCTTGATGTTTTAAAAAATATGGGTTCAAAAATTGAAACAGAGAATATAAAGGAAATGAACGGGGACGTTTTCGGTGATCTGAAAATATTTAGCAGCGAACTTCATAATATTAAAATAGAAGAAAAAATAATTCCCAATATTATTGATGAAATTCCTATATTAACTGTTGCGTCAATTTTTGCCGATGGAAAATTTGAAATTGATAAAGTATCGGAATTAAGAGCTAAGGAAACTGATAGAATAAATGCAATTTGTTATAACATGAAATTATTAGGCTTGGATGTTGAAGAAAAGAAAGATGGATTTTCAATTTCCGGTAAAGTTATGAATTATAATCCGGTCTTTGAAAGTTTTGGAGATCATAGAATCGCAATGGCTTTTGGAATTTTATCACTGCTGTTGAAAGATGGCGGAAGAGTTAATAACTTTAGTTGTGCAAGTATTTCTAATCCGGATTTTATAAACCAATTATCAAAAATAATTAGGTGAAAAAATGGCAGAAGTAATTTTGAAAGACGTAACAAAAGTATACGAGGGGGGAAATATAGCCGCAAAGGATATAAACATTGAGGTTAAAGATAAAGAGTTTGTTGTTCTTGTTGGACCATCTGGATGCGGTAAATCTACAACTTTAAGAATGATTGCCGGATTGGAAGAAATAACTTCCGGTGATCTTATAATAGGCGGCAAACGTGTTAATGATCTGTCACCTAAAGACAGGGATATTGCAATGGTCTTTCAGAATTATGCTTTATATCCGCATATGACAGTATTTGAAAATATGGCTTTCGGCTTAAAGCTTAGAAAATTTCCAAAAGAGGAAATCAGAAACCGGGTAAATGAAGCAGCAAAGATTTTAGGGCTAATCCCTTTTCTAGATAGGAAACCAAAAATACTGTCAGGCGGACAAAGACAGCGTGTAGCAGTTGGAAGGGCAATCGTTAGAAAGCCAAAAGTCTTCTTGTTTGATGAACCGTTAAGCAACCTTGATGCGAAGCTGCGTGTTCAGATGAGAACACAAATTTCAAAGCTTCACAATGATTTAAAAGCTACGATGATTTATGTTACTCACGATCAAACCGAAGCAATGACAATGGGGGACAGGATTGTAATTATGAAAGATGGGATCATTCAACAAATTAACACTCCGTTAAATTTATACAACTTTCCGAAGAATAAATTTGTTGCCGGTTTTATCGGCAGCCCTTCAATGAATTTTATTGGGGGAAAAATTTTATATGAAAACAATATTTCGTTTTTCAGTGAAAGCGGTCATTTGAAATTTAATTTAAACGGTTCTTATAACGATAAATTAAAGAGCTATTCAAATAAAAAAGTCTGGCTGGGGATCCGTCCCGAGGATATTTATGATGTAAGTTCTACATCCGAAAATTCAAACTTTAGAAAAATTGAAACAATACTTGATGTGGTTGAACCGATGGGAAACGAAATATTTTTGTATTTCAATATCGATGAAGTTCAATTTGTAGCAAGGATTCCTGCCAGGGAAAAGCCGGAGCCTAACTCAAAAAGAGAATTATATATTGATTCATCCAGGCTTCACTTTTTTGACGGGGAAACGGAAGAAGCTATATGAAATAGAAGTTCTGCTTCAATAACTTCAAATAGAGAATAAAAAATATTATTTAAAATTCGCACATCTTAAGGCACCTAAATTTCCTGGAAAATTGACTATTTGCCTCGTAATAGAACCGCGAATTATTTGCTAATAGAGAAAAATATTCGTATTAGTACGAATTATTATCAATTATTACCCTAAAAAATATTTTGATGAAAATAAAAGAATAGATATTTTAAATAAAAAAATATTGGCATTTTATTGGAAATGACATATCTGGTGATTTTAACTATTCATCAAAAAGATTATCCTTTTTTCCAAAAATAATAAAGGTTCAAATGAAAATATTTTCGCTGAATATGGTGTTGGGGAGTCTGAATGATAAATAATAAGGGTAACATCATTGTAGTAGAAGATGAAAATATCATTTCAATAGATCTTAAAAGGACTTTAAATAAACTCGGCTACAATGTAACATTAACCGTAAGTTCCGGCGAAGAGCTTCTGGAAAAATTACCTGATGTTGATGTTGATTTAATATTAATGGATATATTACTGGCCGGAAAAATGAACGGAATAGAAGCAGCGAAAATTATTAAGGAGAGATTTAATTTACCTGTCGTTTATCTTACAGCTTTAACTGATGAAGAAATATTACAGAAAGCAATGGTAACTGAACCATTCGGTTATTTGTTAAAACCTTTTGAGGAAAAGAGTCTTAACTCTACACTGGAGATGGCATTCTATAAACATAACGTTGAAACCAAAGTAAAGCAAAAAACAAAAGAACTCGAAGAAGAGAAAAAGAAAACCGATCAGCTTCTTCATAATATATTACCTGCTCAAATTGTAAACGAATGGAAACAAAAAGGTGAAATAAGACCGCGAAATTATAATGAGGTTTCAATTTTATTTACAGGTTTTTATAACTTTGCAAAACAAACAGCGGAATTAACTCCAGAAGAAATCTTGAATGAACTGAATGAAATGTTTTCCGGATTTGACGATATAATTGCTAAATACGGTCTTGAAAAATTGAAAACAATGGGGGACAACTATATGATCGGGAGCGGTATCCCTGATGAATTACCCGATCATGCTGTTAGAACAATTAATGCTGCTATTGAAATGCGAGATTATATTAATAAAAGAAATAAAAATTCTAAGTACAAATGGAAATTTATGGCCGGAATTAATTCCGGTGGAGTTGTAGCAGGGATAGTCGGCAGCAATAAATTTACTTATGATGTGTGGGGTGATACTGTAAATATTGCAAGCAGGATGTGCAGCTGTTGTGAACCGAATGCAATTAATATTTCAGGTCCTACATACCATTTAATAAAAGATTATTTTGAATGTGAATACAGGGGGAGGTTAAATGCAAAAGGAAAAGGGGAGATTGATATGTATTATATAAATGGGGAAAAAGATAACAATGTTTCTATTTCTGATCTTGATGATATCGAAACTGTTAGTTAATAATTTAGATCTAATTGAAAGCTGAAACGGTTATCTAAATTTCCATCTATTTCCATTAAACCTGAGCCCAAGGATTTCTCTTTCGGTTTAAAAGTTTCAGAATATTTACAAGATATGGTAATGATTTTATATGGATTAAATCTGACAAGCAGGTACCACCTGATCCCTTCGCCAAATAATGCAGTATTTAATAAAGTCCCGGCTAAATCATTTTCATATTCATAAACGGCAGAATTATAAGAACCGGTTTTGAAAAAAACAATTCTTGAATATAAACCGATAACCTGTGAAGGATTATATTGTAAATCCTGAAAGGCCAGGAAACCTTCTTCAAAAACACCTGTGTTCATGGAAATATTGTTATATTCAAATCTTCCTTTTACTTTGAATTGAGAGCTAATTGTGTAAATTATTTCGAGTCTTGATACTTTTTTAATCCTTCTTCCTAATATCAAGAGATTGTTTTCATTAAAGGCAGTTTCCTTATTTTCATATTTAAATCTCAGCCGCGTATCAAAATTTTTTACAAATTTATTTTTATAATCGATCAGAAATTCATTACCGGTGCTTGGCAAAGGTATTCCGTATGAAGCATATGGAAATTTGAATTGATCATAATAGAAATTGACAGTACCGATAGGGGAATTCCATCTTACGCCGTTATAAATTCCGAATTCATTTTTCCCGGTACCTGATTTTTCACCGAAAGAAAATCCATGGAGGTTTATAAAATTTCTCGGGTAGCTTCTGATTGAGGTTACAAATATGAAATTTTTATTTACAGGGATCTGAATTCCATTTATTGAGGCTAAAGATTTACCGTCAAATGACAGCTCACCGAAAAGATTTATTTTGTCCGGGTACAAATCATAATAAAATGATGTATAGTTAAAATTATCTCCTTGAATATCAAACATTGAACCGGGAATAAAAGGATTACTAAAAACAGATTTATAATATAGAATCCCTGTATTAATAAAATTATTGCTGAAGTTTAAAGCCGAACCATACATAATCTCTTCAGAGGATTTCCTTTTTGTAATTTCATTGTCGGTTCGATGTAGTCCATCAATAGGAGTTGATAAAATGCCGTTAGAGAATGAATCTATATTTGCATCAAATTTATTTTTAGAATAAAATGCTATTAATAAAAAGTTTTTAAATCCAAAATTTGCTGCCGCTCCTCTTAAAAAATTATTTTCCGTAGAGCTTGCATATCTATTAACTATCTTTGCATTCTTCTTGATAGGGAAAACAGCATCCGCACCTTTGGAAAAACCATAGGGACGCCATAATGTTAATCCCTGTCCCCATGCTACTGTGTAATCTCCCAATACAACATTATTTATAAATCCTAAATGTTTTATTGATAAGAAATAAGAAGAAAAATCATTAATTGAGTTTTCACCGGGATCTTTATCAGTTAAAAATCCAACCTCAATATTTTTATAATTTGTTATTATTTTATTATAAATTTTATACTTTGAGCCGGTAAATTTTTTATCGATAAAACCTTTTCTTTTCTGCAAATCATTTTGTATCCTGCTTCTTAATTTGACGGAATAATTAGAAATAAGATTACCTGAATTTTTTGCAGATGACATATCGTCAGTTACAGTTAAAAACGGAGATATTTTTTCGACTGTTTCTTTCGAAAGATTTCCAACTGAATTTAATTCATTTACTGAAAAGAAACGTCCGAACTTTTTTCTATAATTTAAAATTATATTTGCAGTTGTAATATCAATATAGGGAACTCTTTGTAATTCATTTAAGACGGCTTTATTTATGTCTATAGGATTATTTATAAGATCTTCGATTGTTTCGTACAAATCAGAATTATCAGATTCTTCGGAAGGTTCTTGAAGCAGGTCAGTAATGGTTTCTTCCGCTTCCCGATATGTTGTATCTTCTAATGCCTGTCCGCTGGCAATATTAAAAAAAAGGATAAAAATGATTATAAAAACCGCCATAGAAAAATTATAATCTGATAATGTATATGAATAAAAAATATTTTTATTGACTTAAGTTCTACAAAGAAATTTTTTATTTACCCGCCATTTGCAGTGGGATGAATCCTTAAATATTAGTGTTTTATCCAAAAGGATTTTATGTTGAGTTAAAGCCCCAGTTATTTGGTTTCTCTTTCACCCCGCCATAAATAGCGGGGCTATTAAACTATACTTGTATAATTTCAGTTACCTAGGTACTCTTTTATTTTTTTGTACCTATTCCCAATATTTTGAAAACTGATTATTATCCCGGCTTGATGTGTAAGCCCCAGATCCGGATGATTGTAAATTGCATAATCAAAGCTGATAAACGCATAATTAATTCCAATACCTGCCGAATATGTAGAAGGTTCGTTAGAAAATCCCGTTCGAAGAGAAAGATTATTAATAATATAATAATCAATTCCGAATCTCAAAGATGCGGAATATCTTATATCTTTTTCTAGAGCAAAGTTAAGCGAAAGTTCCGGTATCAAATTATAGCTGAACCCGGAATTAAAAGTTGTTGGAATTTGATCATCTTCATTTACAAAAGAAATTCTATTAATATTGTAAACGAAAAATCCCCATCTTAAATCCGGTGTAATGTAAGCCAAACCTCCGAAATTAAAATAAAAAACAGACTTGTTGCCGTATCTTTTTATTGAGACAGAGTGATAATTTAAGGCGATGCCTAGAAAGAATTTATTCAAAAAATTATGGGAAAATCCGAGCAGGATTTTATTTTCTTTATATAATTCAAAGCCGTAAGTCATGGCACCGAAGGACAGGGATCCAAAGGTGAACGGTTCGTTATATGCGATAAATCCATTAGCTAATTCTTTAAAACCAAAAGGAGCGGGAGAATAGAAAATACCTATTTCTTTCCAATTCATTTGGGATAAACCGGCTGGGTTATTAAAAATAGCGAAAACGTCGTTGGAAAGTGCAGCCCCTGAATTTGATATCGATATCTGCTTAGCCCCTGCGATCATTTGCGCTTGTGAAACCGATTCGTAGATAATTAGTAAAAATACTACAAATAAGAGTTTCAATTCGCAGAAAAATTTTAATTATTGTTTGATTATATTGAAATTCATATATTAAATCAACTAAAAACTGAAAATTGTTGAAAAAATGAAATCTCTAATTCTCTTCCTTCTAATTTTTTCTACTTTAACTTTTTCTCAAGAATTAAATTGCAAAGTAACTCTTAATACCGAGAGCATCACTATTTCAGCGCGGGATAAATTAAGAGATTTTGCTCAAAAGGTAGAAGATTATGTGAATAAGACTCAGTTTACTAATGATGCAGCTTACCAGAACGGTGCAAAGATAGATTGTTCATTATCCATTTTTATGCTGTCCTCCTCTAATGATATTAATTATACTGCACAGGTGGTTGTAACAAGTTTGCGGCCAATTTATAAGTCTCAAGATAATTCTTTGGTATTAAGTATTAATGATAATGCATGGTCTTTTAGTTATGACCCGGCGCAGGGTTTTTACCGTAACCAAACTGTCTTCGATCCGATAACAGGCTTTTTGGATTACTATGCATATATAATCATCGGGTTTGACATGGATACATGGGATAAATTGGGAGGAACACCTTATTTTTCAAAGGCATCCGATATTGCTAATCTTGGTGCCGTCAGCGGCTTTTCAAGCGGATGGACAAAGAGCAGCAGTTCTTACAGCAGACGCGGATTAGTTGATGATCTTTTAAATGATAAATTCAGGCCGTTTAGAGAATCCATTTATGATTATTATTACGGAATAGATATATATTCAATGAATCCGAAAGAAGGACAGCAGGACATAGTAAAACTTGTAAATGTATTGAAAGATCTAAAAACCAAGATGGATCTAAGCACAACTTTAACAAAAGTATTTTTTGATGCCAAGGCAGGCGAAATAATAAACAGGCTAAAAACATACCCGGATAAGGAAGAAGTATTTACAGCTCTAAAAAAAATTGACCCGGCACATTCCGGTAAGTATGACGAACAATTATCGAATTAAACAGACTAAATATCTATTTCATAAATTCTATACTTCTTATAAAGTTTAGCATTAAGCGCCTCCAGACCGCGGTTCATCATATCATTATCTTCAAGAACCCAGCTGGCTTCACCAATTAATATTCCTATATTTCTTGCCCGGTTAACAATTTCCCAGTAAAATGCCGCATCCAATCCCTTTTTCTGGTATTCAGGAATAATGCCCAAAGTTATTATCCTGCATTTTTTTATTTTTTTCTTTTGGGTAAGAAGCTTAATAAATCCGAACGGAAGTAATTTCCCGTTCATTGATATGAAGATTTCATTATAATCAGGCATTACTAAAGCAAAACCTACAAGGTTATCTTTAATTTCTCCGAAAAGAACAAGGGAAGGTTCAACAAGAGGTTTAAGATCTTTTGCCATTGCATTTAATTCATCGTCGGTCATAGGAACAAAACCCCAATTCGGCTCCCACGCTTTGTTATAAACGAATTTTACTTTTTCAACTTCTTTATTATAATCTTTCATGTTTAACTGGGAGATCTTTAATCCGTATCTTTTTTTTGCGATATCAGCTACCCTGCGAACTTTTTCCGAAGACAATGTTTTATCACTTTGCAGTATATGAGCGTTTAAATCTTTTGCTTTTTTAAAACCGTAGTTATTACATAAATCCAAATAATATTTTGGATTATAAGTCATTAAAAGCAGCGGGGGAGAATCAAAACCTTCCACCAGCATAGCATATTCATCGTTGCTGGAAGGATTTGCCGGTCCTCTCATTTTGTTTAAACCTTTAGCCTGCAGCCATTCTTTTGCTTTATCGAAAAGTGCATTGGCAACTTCCTGATCATTAATGGATTCAAAGAAACCAAAAAAACCAACTTTATCGTTATGATGTTTATTGTGCAAGTCATTTTTTATAGCTGCTATTCTTCCAACTAAATCTCCGTTCTTTTCTGCAAGAAAATATTCGGCTTCCGAATGCTTAAAGAAAGGATTTTTTTCTTTACTAAGAATTTTTTTCCTGTCCATTATTAGCGGGGGAACCCAATTAGGATCGCCATTATAGATTTTCCATTGAAACTTAATGAACTGCATTAAGTCTTTTTTGTTTTCAACAGTTTTTATTGTAATTGAACTCATATGTTTATCCTTATAACAATAAAAAAGCATACCCATAGAGGTATGCTTTTAAGTGGATGAAAAATCATGTTAGATTAAACCTAACTTTTTCCCCGTATCAGTAAAAATATCCAATATCTTATCTAACTGTTCATCTTCATGTGTCGCCATATAACTTGTTCTCATCATTTGTCTTCCCGGTGGAACACCCGGAGAGATAAAAACATTAACAAAAACTCCTGCGTCAAACAGCATCCTCCACATTTTGAATGCAAGATTATCGTCACCTACAATTACCGGCACTATTGCAGTTCTTCCTTCAAGAACGGTAAAGCCGGCATCTTTTAATCCAGTTCTCATCTTGCTGGCATTTCTTACCACTTTAGTTACTCTTTCAGGTTCTGCTTCAAGAATATCGAGTGCTGCAAGTGTAGCAGCAACTGAAGACGGGGTAGGGGAAGCACTGAATATTAGCGCAAGTGAATTGTGCTTAATATAGTTTATTACTCTCTCTTGTCCGGCAACAAACCCGCCTAATGAAGCAAATGTTTTGCTGAACGTTCCCATTGTCATGTCGATTTCGTTTTCCAAATTGAATTCACTCGCGGTACCTCTTCCACCTTTACCAATAACACCTACTGCATGAGCATCATCAATAAGAATTCTAGCACCATAAGTTTTAGCAATTTTGTTTAATCTTTCCAAATTAACAATTTCGCCGCCGGTACTGAAGACCCCGTCACTAACAATCAATCTGCCACCATTATCTGGAAGCTTACTTATAACTCTTTCAAGATCATCTATATCGTTGTGTTTATAACGGATAAATTCGGCAGTTGCACCTTTCGCCATCAAATTACCTGCAATTAAACAAGCATGATTATCTTTATCTGAAATTACATAATCGCCTCTTTGTACAAGAGTTGGTATAATTCCCTGACCGGTTAGATACCCAGTACTGAAAAGCAGCACAGCTTCTCTATTGAAAAATTTTGCTAACCGTGTTTCCAATTCAATATGAAGATCTAACGTCCCGGTTAAATAGCGGGAACCTGAACAGCCGGTTCCATACTTTTCCACTGCTTTTATTGCAGCTTCCTTAACTTTCGGATGCGCAGTTAAACCAAGATAATTATTAGACCCTGCCATTATTACTTTTCTGCCTTCAATTTGAACGACAGGTCCTTCATTTTCTTCAATAGCTCTGAAATATGGATATAAACCTAATTTTTTTATTTCATCAGCTCTTGTAAAATCATAAGCTTTTTTGAATAAATCCAAAAATTCCTCCTAATATTTGAATAAAGAATTTTTTAATCTTTAATAATAAGTAAATTATTTCTAAATTTCCCGACAAAACATAAAATTTAATAAATTCAAAATCAAATACTTATGAATAATTCAATTGCAGTTGTTACAGGTGCAAACGGCTTTGTAGGCAGTCACCTGGTTGATTTACTATTGGGAAAGAATTATAAAGTCAGATGTATTATAAGAAAAACAAGCAATCTTAGATGGCTTGAAGGAAAAAATGTTGAAATATATGATAATGGTTTATTTGATAATGATGGGTTGAGAAAGGCGTTCAAAGATGCGGAATATATTTTTCATGTTGCGGGAGTTGTAAAATCTAAAAAGCCAGAAGGTTATTTTAAAGGGAATGTTGACACAACAAGAAATCTACTGAATGTCTCATTGGAGTTTAAAGATACAATTAAGAGATTTTTAATAGTGAGCAGTCAAACCGCCACAGGCCCTTCACTCAATAGCAAGCCGGTTAATGAAGAAACAGAATGCCATCCGATTACTACTTACGGAAGGAGCAAGCTTGCCCAGGAAAAATTATCTCAAGCTTATATGGATAGAATTCCAATTACAATATGCCGTGCTCCCGCGGTCTATGGAGAACGGGATACGGAGATACTTATATTCTTCAAGACATTTAATAAAGGGTTAATGACCACTATTGGGTTTGATAAAAAGAAGATAAGCTTAATCCATGTTATCGACCTGGTAAATGGTTTTTTACTAGCTGCGGTAAATGATAATGCAAAGAATCAAATATATTTTATAAGTTCTGAAAAATATTATACTTGGAAAGAAATAGGTAATGTTACATCTAATATAACAGGCAAAAATCCGATTAAGGTAAAAGTACCTCACTCAGTAGTATTTTCAATTGCATCGGCAGCACAATTTTTTGCGATGTTCAGCAGTAAACCGGCAACATTAAATATTGAAAAAGCAAAAGATATTACACAAAATTCATGGACATGTGATACAAGCAAAGCAATTAATGATTTAGACTATCATCAAAAAATCTCGATTGAAGAGGGAATTAAAAGGACTGTTGAGTGGTACAAAGAAATGAAATGGATTTAAGGATTTCGAATTTCGGTTCGTGAACTTCGGATTTAAATATAATTCGAAATTCGAAATCCGTCTTCCCAATTTAAATCAATCGTTTTTAGCGCCTTCCTGGATCCAGGTTTTAATTCCGCTTATTTGGTTAACAGTTAAAGGAGGATATCCCGGTGGAGGCATAGGACTAAAGCCTGAGACTCCATCAATTGACCAGACTAAAGGGCTGTCTTCAGGATGCCCTTCAACTACGATATTCGGATCGGTAGCGCCAACCCATGTAGTTAAGCTGATTCCGCCTGCTTTGGTAGCATCCTCGTGACAGCCTCTATTTGCACATTTTGTTAAAAAAACCGGAGCAATATATTCTCCAAAACTAACATTGGAAGAGGGGATAGTTTTTGAATCAATACCTGTGGAAGTATCTTTGCACCCGGTATAAGCAATTATAAATCCAAATATTACAAAAAGAATTATATTAATTTTCATTCAACAATATTTTTTATTACCAAAATATATTTAAAACAAATTACAAAATGAAACAATGTAATATTGCGGAATCAGAACTTACTCAATTTTCAAGAAGGCATGAGGATTCAAAAATTATTTATTCTATTTTTCTTAAGTATAAAGTAAAAGCAAATGAAGTTAAAATCCTAACCAGCAGAATATAAATATTGCTATAGATATTAAACTTGCATATTTTTGCCGTATAATTAAAATGGGGCTATAGCTCAGCTGGGAGAGCGCTTGAATGGCATTCAAGAGGTCAGGAGTTCGATCCTCCTTAGCTCCACTAAAAAGCTTCAAAATTAAACGTTTTGAAGCTTTTTTTATTACTATCAAATTGTAATTTTCCTAAACTAATCAGAATTAATCAGAATGAACCCGAATTTGGGCACATTTTGGGCACACTTTTTTAATCAGTAATATATTTTTCAATGCTAAATTTTAACAGCGAAGGCACATCTTTTTGTCCTGAAAACTGGAACATCTTTTTGTTCATTCCTGGAATAGTTGAGCGGAGTTGTTAAATTATTTTTATTAACAACGAAGCGAAACTATAAGTCTAAACTAAAAGTGTTACAGTTTAAGTGGGTTCAAATTATAGAGTGAAAGCCAATAAGAAATTTTAATAAACTGCTGGCCATAAGGACCAGCAATTGAGGCTATTTTAGGCAGCAGCTTTTATTTGATAAGACATAATCCAATCAATTACATTTTCCGGCTGAGCTGCAGATAATTGCGCGAACATATCTTCGAGTTCTAATCTTTTTTTCTTCAACAGCTTATGATCCATTTTTGATATTTCGGTCTGACTGGTTGTACCGAATATCTTTTCAATTATCGTTGCTTTGATTTGTTTGTCTGCTTTGGATCTTGTATCTCCTAAGCCATATTTATCAAATACACCCGATATATTTTCCGTTTCAATCTATTGTCTCAATCTTCTTTCAAAATATTCTGCATCGGTTCTAGGGTTTAAATTATCGCTGAAGGTTTCTCCTGAAACCTCTCCTACAGGTAAACCTAAGATAAAATTAATTATAGGTTTGAAATTTCGATAAGTTGGAAATTCAAATCTTTTCCCGTTTATGGTATCGCTTCTATCTTTTAAAACATATCCAACATTTTTCTGAACCGGTCTTCCATTTTTATCAAGTTCCTTTTCCAGTTGCATCCAAACATTTAAATCTGTCTCATATGGAGTTTCTCTAGCTATTTTCATCTTAATCCCGCTTTTAACAAACTGCCCTTTATGAATTACTTTTCCCTGGTCGTCCAGTTCATCCTCTTCCTTTTCGTATTCAAAACCCCCGCGACCAGTGAATACTATATTTCCCTCAACCTCAACAAATTTATCAGAGAATTCTTCCTGCCAGGCAGGGAGTAAAGCTCCCCAATCATTTAAGAACATTCTCTCTTTCCTGTTCTTAAGCTTAATCAATTTTCTAACGTATAAAAATTAAGCAAGGTTTTTTACTTGGTGCTTACATTAAACCATTTATGGATTTACTGATAAGACAAAAAAATTATTTGTAAAGGGCTGACAGCATAGGAATGTTGTAAGCGTATAGGCTGTTAGACTGAACAATTAATTTTTGATAAGAATACTAATGATATGTTTTATGGATATGAAATTTCGAGGTACAGAAAAAAGTCTTACTTATTTTTGACCGGAACAGCTTAAAGGAACTGCAAAAATAAGGAAGTCTTTTTCAATAGTGAATCATGTATTATTTTTTTTGTTTTTCTGACCAACCTTCGATTGGTAAACAAGATGAAAAAAATATTTGCTGGATAAATGGGATTGTGTCTTAGGCAATCAATTATATTTTAATATAATCTATTAAAAATATGTTCAAAGATGTAAATCACACTCAATTTTATTATATATCTGTATATTATTTTATCTACATATACAATCTACTGTATTCCTCTACTGTGTTATCGAAATTTATAAACGATCTCAACCTGAAAATTATCTAAATATTTAAAAGTTATATTGAACAAAGGTCCAATAGCTTTTTTAATACTTGTATATACAACCGGCAATGCACTTATAATAAATTATAATCACAATAATTAATAAGAGGTGTGTCATGAATTATTTGAGGGCAGTAATTCTGATTCTAATTTTCATTTGCAATAATATTTATTCGCAAAGTCCTCCATCCGATTTTAAACTTGTTGGTACTACCGGTGGTTTGTCTGTATTGGCAGTATCAGAAACAATTACGGTACTTGCAGATGGAGAAGTAAATTTTTTAAGATTAAATGGTAGTATTTCTCCGGATATATTGCTGGATACAAACTTTTCAATTAATGCTTCCCAGGTTCAGCAAATATGGCAATCGGTTCAAAGTAACAACTACTTTTCATTAAATACAAATTATCAGGATACCGTTATTCAAGGGGGTTCGCTTGCTCTGTTTACAATTACCGCAAACGGAACAACCAAGCAAGTATTAGTTATAAATGCTGAACAGAATGAGATACAAAATATTATTGCTTCGGTAAATTCTAACGTCCCGTCAGATTACAATTTAAATTATTTACCACCAAAAAAAATTAATATAGTTCTTACTGATCCGTGTGGTCAGACATCCGGTTCTATACGTTCCTTGCTCAAAAAAAAATTTCCTGAAAAATATTCCGATAAATCAACTTCAGATTATGAATCTGTCACTACAATTAATGATGTGATACAAATACCTCATCCGCCTGTTGAGGTAGGTTATGAAATTTCGCTGTCTGAAGCTATCAAAAGCGGAAGGGCTTCATTAAGCAGCAAAGGAAATTATTTTGGCGACGGGGTTTCAATTACTGGTAATTATCCGGAAGTTTTACCCCCTCCCCCAAATGCCCCATTAAAAATAAAGCTTAACCTGGAATTTTTTGGACCATGTGACAACAGTGCAAATGAATCTAAAATTATAAATGGAATATTAGATACATGGAATGGTCAGACATCAAGTAATGGAAAAACCATAGAAATGGAAGTAAATCAACCGCCAACACACCATTACGGAGCAGATTCACCACCCGGCACGCCTGGTTATGATCAAATTGAACTTGAT
>CAYUVK010000054.1:0-34112 GCA_964448105.1 uncultured Ignavibacteriaceae bacterium | reverse complement strand
AAGCTAAGGCAATCTCTGCACTTGAACACACTAATATCTGCAATATCTTTGAAATCAATGAAACCGATGATGGACAAATGTTCATTGCTATGGCTTATTATGAGGGTGAATCTCTTAAAGATAAAATCAAGCGCGGTTTATTGCCGGTTAATGAAGCAATCGATATTGCTATTCAAATTGCCGCAGGATTAGCTAAGGCTCACTCCAAAGAAATTGTACACAGGGATATCAAGCCTGCAAATATTCTTTTAACAAAAAATAAAGAAGTTAAGATTGTTGATTTTGGATTAGCAAAGCTGGCAGGAAAGTCTATGCTTACAAAAGAAGGAACAACATTAGGGACTGTTGCATATATGTCGCCTGAACAGACCAGGGGGAAAGATGTTGACCAAAGAACTGATATTTGGGCTCTGGGAGTTGTACTTTATGAAATGCTGACCGGGATACAACCTTTTAAGGGAGATTATGATCAGGCTGTTATGTATTCTATTATAAATGAAGATCCCGAACCCATGACTAAGCTCAATTCTGTTATTCCAATAGAATTACAAGAGATTGTTAATCATGCACTACAGAAAAATCCTGAATCACGATATCCATCAATAGAGAAAATGTTAAAAGAGCTCAGCGAATACCAGGACACTTTATTAGGTAAGGAAGGTGTAACTAATCTGCCGGCATTTCTTAGAATAATACGTAAGCCCCGAATTGCATTTCCAGCAATCGGAATTATTATTTTAATTATTTTGGCTATTGTATGGTACTTTAACAGTCGTTCAAACATAATCTGGGCGGAGGATATAGCTTTGCCGCAAATCGAAAAGCTTGTCGATTATAGCTGGCGTGATTATTCAGATGCTTATAAACTGGAAGAGGTAGCCGAAAAATATATTCCACAAAATGAGAGACTCGCTAAATTTATTGCAGAAAGTTCCAGGAAAATAAATATAGATACTGAACCTCAGGGTGCAAAAGTTTATTTCAAACCATATAGCCAGCCCTCTGAGGATTGGAAATATCTGGGAACAACCCCAATTAATAAGACAAGCATACCTATAAGTGTTTTCCGCTGGAAATTTGTTAAAGATGAATATGATACTGTCCTTGCAGCAGCTTCAAGCTGGAATGTTAAATTAAAGATGGGATCGCCTTTAATACCTAATAACTTATTTAGAAAATTAGATAAAACCGGAAAAGTTCCACCAGGGATGGTGAGAGTAACTGGTGCACAAACAAGATTTGGTAAACTTGACGATTTTTTCATAGATAAATATGAAGTAACAAATAAACAATACAAAGAATTTATTGACAAAGGGGGATACAAAAATAAAAAATACTGGAAAAATGAATTCATAAAAGATGGTAAAACTTTGACATGGGAAGAAGCTATGAAATTGTTTGTTGATCAAACCGGCAGACCCGGTCCCTCAACCTGGCAGGCAGGTGATTACCCTCATGGTCAGGCTGATTACCCCGTCTCAGGTATCAGTTGGTATGAGGCAGCAGCTTATGCCTATTTTGCTGGAAAAGAATTACCTACAAGTACTCATTGGGGATTAGCGATGGGAGAAGCAACACCTTTAATCAGAATACCCCAGTTTGGGGGATATGCTATTTTTGCTTCTTTCAGTAATTTTAGAGGTGAAGGAATTTTTCCTGTGGGGAAACTTCAAGGAATTTCTCCTTATGGAGTGTATGATATGGCAGGGAATGTAAGAGAATGGTGTTTGAACAAAACAGCTAAAGGAAGATTACTCAGGGGTGGTGCCTGGAATGAACCGACTTATCTGTTTGCGGAACCTAGCCAAGATCCGCCATTTGACAGATCTGCAAAAAACGGATTCCGGTGTGCTCTTTATCTTAACAGGGAGAGAATCCCTACACAAGTTTTCGGGATTACAGAGTTTCATGAAGAAAAGTTTTATTCAAATGAGAAGCCTGTTTCAGATGATGTTTTTCGTATTTATAAAGAACAATTTTCTTATGATAAATCTGCTCTGAATTCCTGGTTGGAATCAAAAGATGAAAAGTCAGGATATTGGACTCACGAAAGAGTTTCATTTAATGCAGCTTATAATAATGAACGTATAATTGCTCATCTTTTTCTTCCGAAAAATGCAACTCCGCCATATCAAATAGTTGTATACTTTCCGGGGGGTGCAACGCGCGATTTTAATTCCAGCAGAGATATTGAAAATTATGATGAATTCAGAAACTTTGTTTCTTACATTATTAAAAACGGCAGAGCAGTTCTTTTCCCCGTATATAAAGGAACTTTTGAACGACGGGAAAATGGATTAGGACCGGAATTGCTTATGCAAGGGAAATTGCACAAGTTTACGGAATACCGGATTCAACTAGTAAAAGATTTTGAAAGATGCATTGATTACCTGGAAACCCGTCAGGATATTGACACCAGCCGGATTGCCTATTACGGCTTGAGCTGGGGCGGATTATATGGAGAGATTATCCCTGCTATAGAGAATCGACTTAAAGCAAGTGTTCTGATATCGGGAGGCCTTGTACTACGCGGTCTGCCTGAAGTAAGTGAGATCAATTATATAACACGGGTAAAAATACCAACCTTAATGTTGAACGGAAAATATGATATGATATTACCTTATGACAAGGCAATAGAACCAATGTATGATCTTTTAGGCACGCCTAAAAAGGACAAAAAATTAATTCTGTACGAAACAGATCATATACCCCCAAAAAAAGAATTTATAAAAGAAACGCTTGCATGGTTTGACCGCTACCTAGGACCGGTAAAATAAATAGTATTGAAACGATCATATAATAAAAAAGCCAGTCGAAAACTGGCTTTAAGGGGAGAAAAATTTATTTTTCTTTCTTGGCATATTTTCTTTTGAATTTCTCAACTCTACCCGCAGTATCAACTAATTTTTGTTTACCTGTAAAAAATGGGTGAGAAGCACTTGAGATTTCAAGCTTTACAAGCGGGTAAGTATTTCCATCTTCCCATTGGATTGTATCACTTGTTTTTATTGTTGAACGTGTTAAAAAAGCAAAATCTGCAGATGAGTCTTGAAAAACAACCGGTCTATATTCCGGGTGAATACCTTGCTTCATTTCTAAAAACCTAATTATAATTTCAAAATTTTGTGGTTCAAATATAAAAAAGGATTGGTATATTTCAAAGGTATAAAAATTCAAAAATATGCTTATTTCAGCTTATTTTCCTTCATAAATCTCATAAGATTCTCTTTAAGCCTATTTATTTCCATTCTTTCGGTTTTTGATAGATTTACCTGCCTGAAATTTAATCCGCTTTTTTCTATTCCATAAATACCGGAAAAACCTTGTGTGGAAACATCTTCATAACCTTGAGATGCATAGGAAGAACCGGGTTTATCGGTTTGGAATTCTTTTGAGCTAAAATCACTTTTATTCTGCGATTCGTTTTTAGCAATTTCCGATTTTTTTGTTTTATTCTTTTCAATCATTTTCTGTAATTCTTTATCAACTTTTTTCTCAGCAGATAATTGAGTTGATGTTGTTATTATATCTTTTCTCATCCTTGGCTGAGTATTAAAAGGATTTTCTATTTCGGTTGAACCCGGCTTTATTACAAATAAAATTAAAACGGCAACAACTGCTAATGCAGCCGATGGAATAAATCTTTTAGGTACAAAAATTCTCGATAACCAGCTTCCGGTTTTTTCTTCGGTAAATCCTTCAGCATTAATTTTTCGCATTAAATTTGCTTCAAAATTATTTGGGGCTTTAACTTGCTGAAGTTCTTTAAGCAGCTTAACAATATCATCATATTGCTGATCTTTTTCATCAATCATTTTTCCACCTTTCACTCCTTATATATATCCTTCAATAATTTCTGCAATTGTGCTCGTCCGCGGTTTATGCGGGATTTAACGGTGCCAACAGGCAGATTAGTTATTTCCGATATTTCCTCATAAGATAAATCTTGAATATCTCTTAAAATTACTACTTCCCTATAAGCTTTAGAAACCTTTTCCAATGCATCCTGAATTATTTTTTCTTTTATTCCGCTGTCTGCAATTCTTTCCGGATTAAAGCTTTCATCGGGAATTTCATAAGTCTCATCTTTTTCTTCACCGTATGCATTAATTGAAAAAATTTTCCGTCTTTTTCTTCTTTGATATTCTGTTCTCGCCAAATTACCTGCAATAGTATAAATCCAGGTAGAAAATTTAGCTATTGATGAATAAGAATCTTTATACCTATAAACCTTTATCATTGTCTCCTGAACAATATCAACACACGTTTCATAATCCCCGAGAAACCGGAATACATAATTTATCAGAGGATTTTTATATCTCTGGACAAGAATTTCATATGCTCTTATAGTGCTGTTCCTCTGAAATTCAAGTATTAGTTCTTCGTCTGTTAATTCATTCAGATTTTTATCTGTCAACTTCGACTTATACTTATGGGTAAAATGAAATGTTTCAATAATTAGACAATAAATTAATTAAAAAACTTTAAAATTAGAAAAAAATTTAAGTCCCAACCTATTTAAAGAATATCTGTCTATTATATTATGCACATATTAACAAATATTTAGTTTAAAATTTCTGTCAGCAATAAAGTAATAACTGATTTATTATCCGTAGAAGTAGTTTTTATTGATAAATCCGCTTTCAACAAAGCTTCCGAAGCCCGGTAAAGATCTCTATCGGAGTAAATTGTTCTTGCCCGTAAATATTCTTTATAATAGAATGGATGTGTGCCCACAATTCCTGCAGCAACTTGCTCCGGTAATTTTTTGTCACGGAGTTCAGTAATTCTTGAAAGACCGGTGAAATATCTTGTAAGCATATAGATAATAAATGTCGGTTCATCACCCTGGTCTAATAATTTATAAGCAACTTTTATTGCTGCGGCTTTATCTTTTTTCCCGATTGCATTTTGAAGATCGAAAATATTAAATTCTTTTAATTCGGTTGAAAGTGAATTAATATCATCAATCCGGATTTCTTTTCTTTCACCTACAAAAGTAAATATTTTTTCAAGTTGAGATTCTATTAAATTTCTGTTATCCCCTACAATATCAATAAGAAGCTGTGCATTTTCTTTGCTTAAATATTTGCCGGAACTTTCACAATAATTAATAACCCAGTTCAAAAGATTTTCTCCTTTCAATTCTTTTGCAGCAAAAATAAATTTCTTTTCAATAAGAGTTGGAAAGGGTTCGGTCTTAAAACCATTTATTGTTCCGTTATGTATTAAAACCATCACGGTAAAATCGGGGGGTGATTTTAAATATGATTCTAAATTTTTTTTATCCTTTACCTTTTCGAATTCTTTAAATATAATAAATTTCTTTTCCGACCCGAAAGGAAATGCAGAAGCAAAGTCCAAAACTTCAGACAAGGTTTTATTTTCACCGTAAAAGGTTTCTTTATCAAAATCTGATGAAATAAAAGGCTGAACAACTTTTTCAACGGCTTTTAAACCAATATCGAGAGAATAACTTTCTTCTCCAAAAAAATAATAAACCGGCAGTAAATTATTTTTATTAATCTTTTTTGAAATATCCAGTACAGAGGGAAGTGATAGTTTAATTTTCGCCATTTGTATCTTTTAATTTTTCATATTTAACAGCTTTAAAAAGAAAAACAGCTAATCCTCCCCATACAATTCCCAAAACTATTACCATTGTTAAAATTGGAAATACGTTCATAAATCAAAATTAAAAAGTTAAAAGTCAAAATTTAATTTATAAAATTATTAGAAAGTTTTTGACTATTTATTTAACATTTTCAATCAAAGGCTGATCAGCCTATGTCCGAGGTCTTTGAATTATTTAAAAATTCGTTTAGCCATTACTTTATTTAAACTAATAAGTACAATAAGAACAATCACCCACTGGAATATGATTGTTCCCGCATTTAAGATATGAAATGGATTCCACCATGCCGGATCCCAAGAGACAGATGAAATTAACCACCATAAGATTAAAACTATCACTTGAATTGGAATTAAAATACCGATGACTACATTATACCACTTCCCGATCTTTACATCGCTCCCATAGCCATTAATTATTTCAGTTCTAAACTTGTTAACTCCAAACTTTATGATTGAAAAAGAAATAAATGCGCCGCTTAAAATCAAACCCACTCCCCAGACCCAATCCTGGTTTGTAAAAAAATCCATATTCAATGCGGAGGGGATGCCAAATAAAAATCCTATTACTGCAACAATAAAAATTCCTTTTCTCCTTTTTATTCCAAAATCAATTAATGTTCTTGTAGCTAATTCAACCATTGAGATTAAAGAAGTTAGAGCAGCAAAGAAGAGCGCAATAAAGAAAAGCGAAGCAAAAAATATATTTATAATCTTAGTTGCCGAAATTTTGGAAAAAAGAAGCGGGAGATAAATAAAAGTTAATCCTGTATTTGCAGGGCCTGACTGCGAAACCTGGGTTATTGCATCATTAGAACTTAAAGCAAAAACAGTTGAGAAAATTATTATACCGGCAATTAAAGAAACGGAATTGTTTCCAAAACCAATTAAAGCAGCATTTAATGAGATATCTTCTTTTTGCCTCATATAAATTGCATATGTCAATATTAATCCCCAGCCTGCCCCGGTATCCCATGCGTTTTGAGTTAAAGCGTTAAGCCATATTTTGTAATCCAAAATTTTATTTAAATCCGGAGTAAAAAAATATTTTATTCCTTCAAAAGCATTCGGTAGTGTAATCGCCCTAAAAAATAAGATCAAAAGAATGATTAATAAAGAAGGGACAAGAAATTTAGTTACTCTTTCAATTCCTTTGGTTATTCCTCTATAAACAATGAATGAAACTATCGCCATTGAAATAAAATGAAAAAGAAGCGGCTGGTAACCCGAAGAAAAGTTTTCCCAGAAAGCAATGTGCTTTGCTGTATTGAAAATTTCTCCCGTGACCGATGAAATAAAATATTTTAAGCACCATCCTGTTACAACAGAATAGTAAAACATAATTGCGGTTGAAACAAAAACAATAAAGGCTCCCATCCAGGCAAAATTTTTCCCGGCGGTTTTGGCAATAGCACCTACCGGGCCAAAACGTGTCGATTTGCCTATTGCAAATTCAGCAATAATTAATGGTACAGACCAGATAAGTAGGAAAATAACCCAGGGTATAAGAAAGGAACCCCCGCCGTTCTGGGCAACAATTCTTGAAAACCGCCAAATATTTCCCGTACCAACAGCAATGCCTATTGTTGCAATGATTAAAGCCCACCGCGAGGAGAAAAACTCTTCTTGTTTCATATGCAACTTTAGAATTGTATTTAAGAAGTACTTTTGGTTTAAGGATTATCGTTTCGAAGAACTTTCTTTTCGATTATTACTTCATTCATTACAACATCTTTGACAGGGCGATCATAGGGTTTCGTAGTTTCAACTTTGCTTATTTTATTAACGATATCCATCCCGTTAACTACTTCCCCGAATATCGTATGATGTCCGTTAAGCCAGGGTGTCGGGACAGTTGTAATAAAAAACTGGCTCCCGTTTGTATTTGGTCCGGCGTTTGCCATTGCCACAAAACCCGGTTTATCAAACGTTAAAGTGGGAACAATCTCATCTTCAAATTTGCCGCCCCATAAACTTTCACCGCCTCTTCCCGTTCCGGTTGGATCACCGCCTTGAATCATAAAATTATCAATTACTCTGTGAAATATTACGCCGTTATAATATTCCTTTTTTGCAAGTCCAACAAAATTTTCAACCGTTTTTGGGGTTTTATCTTCAAAAAGCTTAATTTCAATATTACCCATATTGGTTTTAATAAGTGCCACTAATGATGTATCGGCTTTTGTTGTATCTGCCATTTTATTACTTTCATAATTATTAGAATTATCAGATGAATTAGAATATCTGCACCCTGTTATCAGTAGAATGATGAGCATTAAAAAAGAAAATCGTTTCATCAATTACTCCTATGGTTGAATAATCTTTAATGATAATAAAACAATTATAAGTATTCCCAAAGCTATCCTATAGTATATAAAAAGAAAGGTAGTATTTTTTCGCAAATACTTGAGCAGGAAATCAATTGCAATATAACCGCTAATCCCGGATATAATAGTTGAAACGATTAAATTTAAAACCATTGAAGAATTAAGAAATGCAAGCGCCTCATACAGTTCAAGCAAACCGCTTGCTAAAACTGCTGGTATACTTAACAAAAAAGAAAATCTTGCTGCAGCTTCCCTGTTTAGACCGATAAATAAACCGCCTGTTATAGTTGTCCCGGAACGTGAAGAGCCTGGTATTAACGCAAAACATTGGGCGATACCGATAATCAAAGCATCTTTTATACTTAAGTCTTTTATATCTTTTTTAAATTTTGCCACCATTTCTGCTAAAGCTAATATTACAGCTAATCCAATTAAACTCCCTGCAATTACATATAGATCTTTAGTTAATGTCCCCTCAATTATATGCTTAAATGATAGCCCGATAATAACAACCGGAATCGTACCGATGATAATTAACCATCCAAGTTTGGAATCCGGGCTTTGTTTTGAAAAACTAGTTCTTGAGGATAAATTTTCTTTTAAAAAAGCACTAATTATATTTAAAATATCACTCCAGAAATAAACCAAAACGGCAGCTAACGTTCCAAGCTGTATAACTGCAATAAAAGCAGTCCATTGTTCCGGGTGAGCCGGCGAAATAATATTCATTAGCTTACCGGCAACGGTTAAATGACCGGTGCTGCTGATTGGCAGAAACTCTGTTATGCCCTGGATGATTCCAAGAATAATAGCCTCAATAATGTTCAAAAAACACCTCCATATTTACAGGTAGATAAACTAAAACCTGTATGTAATTCCCAGGTGAATACCTGCTGAAAAAGAATTAAAATTTACCTCTTCTCCTGTTGCTTTATTGACTATATGCTGATCACCGTTTTTTGGCTTACCCGTTAATTCATATTTAAGATCAGCTCCTATATTTACATAAATATCTTCGCTAAGAACTGTATTTCCATCTGTTCTAAGAATTACCCCGAAACCTGTTGATTTGTATTTTGTAGAATAATCTATACCTATCATCTTCTCGTCGGCAATAACAAATGGAATCCCAATCCCTCCACCGAATTTAAATTCATATCCTTTCCCTTGTATCACATAATAATTTAGAATTGCGGGCATAATAATATTATAAGAAAGATTATAAGTGTTAAAATCCTGATTAAAGTTAAAAGAATTTATTAGGTAAGAAATTTCAAAACCAAGCTGGTAATTTTCTTTTAAAAATCTATCGGCTTCCAAAGAAAAAATAATTGCAGAATTAAAAGTATTTAGTTGTCCGCTGGCATAAGTTTGATTTAAATAATTTGTCAAAGATGGTGAACTTACAAAATCAATCCCCATACTTCCGCGTATTTCGGTTTGAGAAAATGCAGACAAGGAAAATAAAAAGAAGAAAATAGTAAAAATAAAAAATTTCATAAAATTAATGCTAGATTATAATATAAGAGAAAGATTAAGGCATTATTTTTAATTGACCAAAATTAATGTTATAAATCATCTACTCCTGTTTCTACTACTTTTATCAAGCTCTCATGACGCTTATTTAATAAAATAAAAGAAAGTGATCCAACAATAATAAATAAAACATATGAAATTATATGTGTTAAAAATGCGTAAGACAAACTAATTACTTCTCCGAAACCGAAAAGCATTAGGGTAGATTTCGCTAGTGCATGATAAGAACCGGTCCCTCCTGGAGTAGGAATTACAACACCTATTCCGCTAATACTCATTAAAACCCAGGCCATTGCAAAATTAACAGGTTTTATATTTTCCATAAACAGAGTATAAAAACCTAAATATGAGCATAATGCATAAAGCAGCATTATTAGTATACTTGAACCAAATGTCAATAAATAATTTTTTGCTCCCTGCAAACTGCTAAAACCTTGAGTAAGCATTTCGAAGATGTGGGCAGACCTACCTGCAGCTTTTTTTGATACTTTCCCCATTGCTTTAACAATAATTCCATAAAAATGTTCTTTAAATCTTATTGTTAAATAAATGAATAAAATAAAAAGAATTATTCCTACCATTGAAATATATAATGCTGATTTCAACCAGGGAAAGCTTGCATATAAATCTTCTTGCCAGATATACACGGAAATTAAAACAGAAAGCCCGAGAAAAATTATATCAATTACCCTTTCTACTATTACCGCACCAAACATTGAAGACCTGGAAAGACCTTCCCATTTTCCGATTAATACTGCCCTGGTAATTTCACCTAACCTGGGAACAACACAATTTACTGCATATCCAACCATTAATGAGCCGAACAAATTCTTAATGGAAGTATTACTTTTAACCGAATATAAAATAATCTTCCACCTTATCGCACGAACAAAATGAGATAGAAGAAAGGTTACGGATAAAACCGCTATCCAAAATATTGAGGCATGAGAAACAATATTTAGAATTTCATTAAAATTAACATCATGAAAAGCAACATATAATAAAATTACAGCTAAGACTATAGAGAGTAAAAAATTAAGAACTCCCTTTAGGTGGAATTTTTTTTGATTATTATCTGAGGTCAATAACTTTACTTCCTTCCGGGGTGGTAAACGAAAACTGGGAATCTGGTAAATTTTGATTTATCTTATAGTTTGATAACTCAATACTCAATAAAGAATTATTCTTTTCTTTTATTTCAATCTTTTTAACAAGATCATCATCATTTATCCAGAGTTTAACCTGATTAAAATTTAAATCCGAATCCTCTTTCGGTATAATAACCAAAATATTATTACCTTTTTCCGTTGATTGTTCAACATTAGATTTTGAGGGAAAATCTGATATAATTTTATTAAATGAAAACATTGAAACATCTGAATCGTCATACTTGCTAATAATCACTTTGTTTTGATTTTTGATGTAGTTCCAGTTTGTTGATCCGTTTGAGACTATTATAGAAGCATTTGTTTCAAGTCTTATATTGTTAGTTTTTTTGTAATAAAATTTACCCGAAATATTCTTGCCGCTGCCCGAATATTGTATAAAATTTGTTGAAAATGATGAGATTGTTTTATACTTATCCTGAACTTTTTTTAGTAAGTTATTCTCTCTATTTTGTGCAATAATGCCTACAAAACAAATTAAGACTAATAAATTCAAATAAAATAGTTTTTTCATTAATAACCCAAACTTTTATTTATCATTAATTAGTCTTTTTTACAAATTCGTAAAATTTTTGTTTCAAATTTAAGAATAAATATTACTATAATTACAATGATCTAATAATTGTTTCCAGCTGTTCTTCATTCTCAACTAAAACAGTGCGTGCTTTACTTCCGTCATTAGGACCTACAATTCCAGCTTCTTCAAGCTGGTCGACAATTCTTGCTGCACGCGAATACCCCAGTTTTAATCTTCTTTGAAGAAGAGATACAGAACCCTGCTGATGTCTTACAATAACTCTTGCGGCATCTTCAAACATAGGATCAAGATCGGTTAAAAATCCTCCTGCTGCTTCCTTCTTTTTATCATATAAAGAGGGAAGAAAATAAGGTTTTGAATAAGCCGGCTGTGAATAAATATAATTAGCTAATTTTTCAATTTCCTCAGTTGAAATAAAAGCATTCTGAATTCTAATTGGTTTCGGCTGCCCTGTCGGAAGGAAAAGCATATCACCCTTACCTAGAAGCTGCTCGGCACCATTCATATCAAGAATGGTTCTTGAATCAATTTTTGTCGCTACTTGATAAGCAACTCTTGCACTAAAATTTGCTTTAATTACACCGGTAATAACATTAACAGAAGGTCTTTGAGTTGCGAGAACAAGATGAATTCCAACAGCTCTTGCAAGCTGCGCAAGCCTTGCAATTGGTTCTTCAACTTCTTTTCCGGCTGTTATCATTAAATCAGCAAGCTCATCAATAATAACAATTAAGTACGGGATAGGATGATGCTTTACGGTTTCAGTATCATGAGGTCTTTTTTTGGGATCAGAAACTTTTTTGTTATAATCAACTATATTCCGCACTCCCGATTTCGCAAGCTTATCATATCGCTTCTCCATCTCATATTCAACAGATTTTAACAGAAGAACTGCATTCTGCGGGTTTGTTATTATTTCTTCATCAAGATCAGGAGAAACAGCCAGGTAATGTTTCCGCAATTTGTTATAAAAAGATAATTCAATTTTTTTAGGATCTATCATAATTAGCTTTACTTCCGAAGGCTGTTTGGTATAAAGCATGCTTGCGATAATCATATTTATCCCAACGCTTTTCCCCGAACCTGTTGAACCTGCAATTAACATATGTGGCATTTTAGCCAGGTCTGCAATATAAACATCACCGTTTATTGTTTTACCGAAGGCCATGGGGAGTTCCATTGTAGATTCAGATATTTTGCCAAGAACCGATCTAGCATTTACCAATGAAGCTTCGGCATTTGGAATTTCAACACCAATTGCACTTTTGCCGGGGATAGGGGCTATAATTCTAATTCCTCTTGCTGCAAGTGCTAAAGCTATATCATGTTCAAGCCCGACTATCCTGCTTATTTTAACACCGGGTGCCGGAACAATTTCATATAGAGTTACGACAGGACCAGGGGTAACAGAAATATCCTCAATTTGAATATCAAATAATTTTAATTTTTCCTTTAAAAGTTCTGCATTTCTTTTTAACTCCTCTTCGGCAACCTGGAAATCTACTTCGGGTAAAGGATCTAAAAGATCTAAACTTGGTCCTTTATAATTAATTTTTTCTTCCCACTGGTTTGGAAGATTTACTTCTTCGTCTTTATCCAAAGGGTCAACCTTTATTTCACCGGTTTTTTCAAGGTCGACTTTTTTATTTTCATCGGAGACAATTTTATTTTCTTCCTGCGGCTGCGGACTGTCATCTTTTCTAATAATTCTAATCTTTGTCTGCTCTTCGGCTTCACTTTCCATTAATTCTTCCGGAGACAGCTCCGAAATATCTTCTTTCTTTTTCGAAAGAGATCTCCTCTTTTTCTTTTCTTCTCTTAAACTCTCTATCTTTTTTAATTTATCTCTTTCAATTTCTTCCCTGCTTTTCTCCAGTTCATTTTTAACTTTATTAACCGAGGATGAAAAAATATTTTTAAAAAAATGAAAAACTTTTTCTAACTTTATATCAAAGGCAAAAATTAAAAGTGCAATTGCGAAAGCTGAGAGTAAAACCATACTTCCTATTCCGCCAAGCAGCCTGTTGAATACTTCTCCCAAATAATAACCTATATCACCGGACAATTCGTTTGCATCTGTAACCAAATCCTGTACTCTTAACACACCGAAAATAGAGGATAGTATTAGTCCTATTAGAATTAAGAAATTTGAGGAATAAATTAAAAAGTGAAAATTTATTTTTTTAAGAAAAGCTATTCCCCAAATAAAAAGCATAATAGGGAATACAATCGAGAAATAACCTAAAGTGGAATTAACAAAAAAATCCGAAATGTAAGCACCAAAAATACCAAGCCAATTATGAGTACTATCCGCTTTTTGTGCAAAATCAGAATTTGAACTGAACGCTTTAAATAAATCCGAAAATCTATAATGCAATACCGCTTCATCAAAGCGGGAGTATGAAATAATACTTAAAAACAACAGGAATGCAATTACTATCAGAAATATCCCGATTAGTTTTTTCTTTGTCTGTGTGGAAAATGTAAAATAATTTTCTCCACCTGAATTTGGCTTCTGCCCTGTATTATTTGATTTTTTCCTCTTTCTTGCTGACATTTTTGGTCATCTAATTTTTTTATCTATAAATATTGAAGCAATAGATTATTAAGCAACAAGCTTTTGGGGTGATAATAATCTTAATGCATTATTTGAAAAAGTAGGGATTGCTTCCAGAGCATTAAGCTTACTGCAATATTCAATATCTTTTTCAAACCCGTTTTCAATAAGAATTTGCCCGTGTTCGGTTTCTTTTAGCATTTTAAGAATATTTTTTCCAAAAGATTTATTTAATGAAATACTTGCCTTAGCCGAATCTGAAAGCTGTACATTTTCTTTTAACTTTTGAACCTCGGTAATTAATTTCCCTGAGCAAACAATATCTTCAAGCGATATTGTATTTCCTCTGCCGGAACATACTATTTCAAAATCTTTGTTCATCTCAATTAAATGATTTGCAATTGCAGTCAAATTAAGATAGGAAGCAACAAAAAGGTTTTCAGAAAATTTAGTTTTAACAACTGCTCTTGAACCGTTTGTAGTATATAAAATAATCGATTTCCCGGAAACCTTATCTTCTGTAAATTCTAAAGGGGAATTACCCAGCGCAAAACCTTCGATTTTCTTCGTGTTTCTTTCCCCGCAAATAATCGTTTGGCCTGAAAATAAACCCCCGGATATTTTTACGGCAAATTCAACCGAAGCAACCGGTATAATTTCTTTTGCACCGTTCTGCAAAGCAGTAACTATTGTACTAGAAGCCCTTAGAATATCAATTACAACTGCTGTTTTAGATGTAAAATAAAGTTCATCATAATTAATATGCGAGAAAAGAACATTAATTTTCATAGTTTTTTATTTTTTATTTATAAAAGGAAGTATAACAATTTTTGCAGGAATTTCTTTACCTCTTATTAAAAAATTTACCTCCGAACCTTCATAAGAATATTCAGAATCGACATAGCCTAAAGCTATCGGTTTGTCTAAGGTAGGGCTAACTGTCCCGCTTGTAATTTCGCCAATTTTATTACCTTCTAAAGTTATTTCGTATCCGTGCCTGGGAAAAGCTTTTTCTTCGGAAACAAGAGGAGAAAGTTTTCTTTTTAATCCCTCAGATTTTGTTTTTAAAAGTGAATCTTTCCCTATAAATTCGTCTTTTTTTAGTTTAGTTATCCAACCGAGTCCTGCTTCCAAAGGATTTGTGGTTTTATCTATATCATTCCCGTATAAACAAAATCCCATTTCCAATCTCAAACTGTCTCTCGCAGCTAACCCCGCAGGAGCAATATTCAATTCTTTCCCCGATTTAAAAATTTCATCCCAAACCTTTTCAGCAATTTTTTCATCGCCCTTAAAATAAAGTTCATAACCTAATTCCCCGGTATATCCTGTACGGGAAACTATCATATCAATTCCAGCTACCTGCATATTTGAAAAATAGTAATAATCAAGGTTTAAATCAGAATTGCAAATTTTCTGCATAACTTCTTTCGAGTTTGGTCCCTGAACGGCAATTAAAGAATATTCATCGCTTAAATTGTTAATATTAATATTAACCTTATTGTTTTCTTTCATCCAGGCAACATCTTTATCAATATTTGCTGCATTTATTACAAGCATAAATTTATTATCGTCCAATTTATAAACAAGCAGATCATCAACTATCCCGCCATCCGGGTAACACATTGCAGAATATTGAACCCTGCCGGAGACTAATTTGGAAGCATCGTTTATTGTAATATATTGAATGAAATCGAGTGCTTTTTCTCCCTCTATAAAAACTTCTCCCATATGAGATACATCAAAAACTCCAACTGCATTTCTTACCCCCTTATGTTCAGCAATTATTGATGTATATTGCACGGGCATTAAAAAGCCGGCAAACTCCACAATCTTTGCATTTAATCTTTTATGAACATCATATAATTTAGTTTTTTTCATTCAACAAAACCTTGTAATCAGATTGAAACAATTCGCTATTGATTTAATTCCTCTGTCAATTCCTTTTGAGTTTTTTTAGAAAAGAATTTGAACTGACCAATAGGAATGCTTTCATCTTCTTCAATTTTAAGTCTTACGAAATATTTTAACTGCAGTTTGGTTAATGATCTAAATTCACCTTTTCTCAATTTTTCTGCAACAGACGGATGACATTTTATTATTAAAGATCTTTCTTTTGAATACCTTCTAAATTTTTTCAGCCAGTCTTCAAGATCATAAACCAGATGAGAATGTTTAGTTAACAATCCTGTACCAAGACAATAAGGACAGACTTCTTTCATTGCCTGCATTATATTTTGACGAATCCTCTGCCGTGTTATTTGTATTACACCAAAATCGGACATTGGAAGAACAGAAACTTTAGCTCTGTCTCTCCTGAATTCCTTTCGAAGTTCATCATAGACTTTTTTCCTATTCTTTTCTTCTTCAAGATCAATAAAATCTATAACAATAATTCCCCCGATATCTCTTAACCTAAGCTGCCGTGCAACTTCTCTTGCGGCTTCAAGATCGGTTTTTAAGGAATTTAATTCCTGCTCTTTGCTTTTGGCATATCTCCCGCTGTTAACATCGATAACCACCATTGCCTCGGTATGTTCAATGATCAAATAGCCGCCGCTTGGCAGGGGGACTTTTCTTCCCATTAAAGTTTTTATCTGTTCTTCAATTTTAAACGAATCAAAAATGGAATGGCCGGATTTAAATAAATCTAATTTATCAACAAGACCGGGCTGTACTAACTGGACATAATTTTTAATTTGTTTGAAAAGTTTTTTTGAATCGATAAAAACTTTCGACACATCCGGGGTAAAAAGATCTCTTATTACACTTGAAGTGGTATTCAGATCCTGATAAATAAGAGCCGGCGGAGTTTCCGATTTAATAGTTGTTTCTATTTCTTTCCAGGTCTTTATCAAGTTATTTAAATCTTCCTGTAAAGCCTCTTCATTTTGATTTTTTGCTACAGTTCTAATTATCAGCCCATAGTTTTTGGGAAGGATGCTTCTAGCAATATTCCGTAAGCGTCTTCTTTCCCTAAAATCATATATTTTTTTTGAAACCCCTACTTTTCCATCAAAAGGAAGCAAAACGCAAAATCTTCCCGGTAATGAAACCGAGGAGCTTACCCTAACACCTTTATTGTTAACCGGTTCTTTTGTGATTTGTACAATTATATCCTGACCTTTATGTAACTTTAGAACTTCCGGCTGGTTTTGATTTTGCTGCTGTTTAGTCTGAGAAGGAGGATTTTCCGCTGTGTTTTCTTCATCTTCATCATCCACATCAGAATCTTCATCGCCTAGCATATCTTGAAACTGCTTGGTGGTTTCCCCGATATCAGAGAAGTGAAGGAAGGCATCGTGCTTCATACCAATATCAACAAAAGCAGCTTTAATCCCGGGTAAAACCCTTGCTACTTTCCCCAAATAAATATCACCGACCATCCGCCGGTTTTCAGGATAATCAACAAAAAAGTCTACTAAATTCCCATCTTCTGTTATAGCAACACGTGTTTGCGTTGCGGAAGAATTGATTATAATCTCTTTTCGCATAAAACATAAACTTTAATAATAAAATATTCCCTGTGTTAAAGGGACAAACTTTTTTACTTAAACCCGGGCCTTCCCGAACTAAAAAAACTAAGCTGCTGTTTAGAAGTAATTCCCTGTTTCCTTTTTTTGTATGGAAACTATTTGATACTTTTGGCACAAATAGAATAAAGAGGAGATTGGATTTAATAAATTCCAAAACAGCTTTGAAAATATGTAACAATTTCATTTGAATCATAAAACTATGAACTCACTTAAAAACTTTAAATGATGAATGAAGCTGTTCCGAAGGTATATTCTTAAACATTCTGAACATCCTCATAAAATAAAATTCAATTATTTTTTTCTTCTGGTTTTTCTTTCCCGTTATCTTTTAAAATTTCTTTCCTACTTAAGGAATATTTTCCGTTTTCTATTTTTAATAATTTAACGGTTACTTTATCTCCTTCTTTAAAGTAATCTGTAACTTTATTTACTCTTTTATTATCGATCTGCGATATATGAAGCAGACCTTCTTTACCGGGAAGAATTTCCACAAAAGCGCCGAAATCCATAATCTTGGTTATTACACCGTCATAAATTTCACCTACTTCAGGTGTAGCGGTCAACTTTTTAATATACTCTTTACACTTTTGAGCACTTTCTTTATTTGGAGAAGCAATACTTATAGTACCATCATCATCAATATTAATATCCACGCCGAATAATCGCTGCATCCCCTGGATGGTCTTGCCTCCAGGACCAATAATTGCTCCTATCTGGTCTGTTTCTATTTGCATAGTGATTAATCTTGGTGCAAGCGATGAGATGGATTCCCGGTGTATGCCGATTACTTCATTCATTTTACCTAAAATATGTTGTCTTCCTTCCTTTGCCTGAGCTAAAGCTTTCTCCAATATCTCAAAAGAAATCCCCTGGATTTTTATATCCATTTGAAATGCGGTAATACCATCTTTTGTTCCGGCAACCTTAAAATCCATATCCCCTAAGTGATCTTCATTTCCGAGTATGTCCGACAATATTGCATACTTTTCTTCTTCCTTGATAAGACCCATTGCAATTCCTGCAACGGCCTTTTTTATCGGTACACCGGCATCCATTAATGCAAGCGAGCCTGCACAAACTGTTGCCATTGAAGAAGAACCATTCGATTCCAATATATCGGAAATTACCCTGACAGTGTAAGGGAATTGTTCTTCCTCTGGAAACATAATTTTTAAAGCTCTTTCGGCAAGGTTTCCATGCCCGATTTCTCTTCTACCGACACCACTCATTCTCCCTACTTCTCCAACGCTAAAAGGAGGGAAATTGTAATGCAGCATAAATTTTTTACTGTATTCTTCCAACAAACCGTCAACTGTCTGCTCATCGTTTTTTGTACCGAGCGTAACTGTTGTCAGGCTTTGCGTTTCTCCCCTTGTAAAAAGACTTGAGCCATGAGTTCTCGGAAGTATTCCAACTTCAATTGAGATCGGACGTATCTGTGTTGTATTTCTTCCGTCAAGCCGTATACCTTCTGCCAATATTCTTTCACGCATTAATTCTTTTTCAAGATCGTGAAGTATTTCTCCAACTACTTTTTCCGACTCAGGATATTTTTCAACCAAATCAGTTCTTACAGATTCTGCTAATTCTTTGTTTTTACTGCTTCGTTCTTCCTTTGAAAGAATTGAATAAACAATTTCCTTAAATTTATCATATGCTAGTTTGTATACATCTTTTTTAAGGTTTTCATCTGCATCTTTTTTAGGAACTTCTCTTTTTGATTTTCCAATTTCGTTGACTAATTCTATTTGAAGCTCTACAAGTTTTTTAATTTCAACTTGTGCAAATTTTAGAGCACCCAGCATTTCAGCTTCACTTATTTCGTTCGATTCCCCTTCAACCATCATAATCGAATCGGATGTTCCTGCAACAACCAATTCAATATCACTGTCTTTAATTTGCTGGTGTGTAGGGTTTACAATGAATTCACCATTAATTTTTCCTACTCTAACTTCTGCTACGGGGCCATTAAACGGAATATTCGAAATTGATAATGCTGCTGAGGCTCCAACTGCAGCCAGAACGTCGGTATCATTTTCACCATCGTAAGAAAAAACAAATGCTATAATTTGAGTTTCATTATTAAACTCTTCTGGGAAAAGAGGTCTGATTGGTCTATCGACCAATCTTGCACTTAATATTTCTTTTTCCGTTGGACGGCCTTCTCTTTTTATATAACCACCGGGGAATTTACCGGCTGCGGATGTTTTTTCCCTATATTCTACTTGAAGCGGAAAATAATCTATATCTTCCGGTGCTTGTTCGGCAGCAACTGCCGTAACCAAAACCATGCTGTCACCATATCGAACCATTACAGCACCATTAGCTTGTTTGGCGTATCTTCCGGATTCCATGGAAAATTTCTTCCCGCCAAATTCTAACTCTTTTAAAACTACCATTACCAAACCTTTACTTTCTAATGTTTAATTCTTTAATTATTGATCTGTATCTTCCTATGTCTTTTTTCATTAAATAATTTAATAATCTTCTTCTTTTCCCGACCATTGTTAATAAACCTCTCCGGGAATGATGATCTTTTTTATGTACATTAAAATGTTCTGTGAGATCATTTATTCTTTGTGTTAAAAGTGCAATTTGTACTTCCGCCTTTCCTGAGTTTTTCTCACTGTTCCCATACTTCTTAATCAACTCAGATTTTTCTTCCTTGGTCATTTTAATTATCCTTATTTTATTATACGATATAATCCCAGAATACTTAATTTGGAAACCAGGATTTATTATTTAGTTATCAAAAAATCTTAAATTCAGATTACTAATTTACTTAAAATTTCTACGCCTAACTCTTTATCTTTATTCATTTGTTTAATTAATTCTTCGGGGGAATTATATTTAATTTCACCTCTAATCATTTCAACAATATTAACTGTTACAAATTTTCCGTAAATATTTTTATTAAAATCATATATATATACTTCAGGAATTATTGTTCCGTTTACATAAAAAGTCGGTCTTTTCCCTACGCTTAATAAGCCAAAATATTTATTATCATCAACAATAAATTCTACAGCGTAGACACCTAATGCAGGAAGAAGCTTACTTTCATCTTTTAATTTTATATTTGCTGTCGGGAATCCTAGAACTCTTCCTCTTTTATCACCTTCCACTACGGTTCCACTGAAAGAATAATACCTTCCAAGATAAGAAGTTGTTGATTTTATATCTCCATTCATTAATGATTTTCGGACTTCTGAACTGCTGATAATTTTATCATTTAATTTGTAAGCATTTACAGTAGAGACATTAAAATTGTTTTCTCCTCCTAATTTTCTTAAAGTAACTTCATCACCGCCTCTGCCTTTGCCAAAATGGTGATCATGTCCAATCACAATCTCTTTTAAGCCAATAAATTTAAGAACATAATTTAGGATAAAGTCATCCGCACTAATCTGTGAAAACTCCTTGGTAAATTTAATTATTAATAAATTTTGTATTCCTAGCGAATCTAATAATACGGATTTTTCATTTAATGTTGTTAATATCTTAACATTAGAATCTTTAGAAAGCACGCTTCTCGGATGAGGATCGAAGGTTATTAAAAAGCTCCTTCCACCATTCCGGGCAGCTTTGGTAATAATTTTATTTAAAATTTCTTTATGTCCTAAGTGAATACCGTCATAAGTACCTATGGTCAAAAAGGTATTTTCATCTTTTCGTATGTCAGAAAATTCATGGAATATTATCATAAAGTACTTTATCTATACAAATAGCCTATTAATATATATCTTTTTTGTCTGAAAATGAAGCAAATGAAGTTCAAGTTCCCACCTTCACTAAAGTTTCGGTGGGTAAACATGAGCAGGTTCAAGAAAAAGGTTATAAAATTATTTTACCAATAAATCACACGATTCGATACTTATTTTAAACTCTTCAACTTGAATAGCATCTTCAACATTAAAATCTCCAATTTTAGTTCTTCTTAAAGAAGATAAAACTGCACCGCATCCTAAATTTTTACCTAGGTCGTTTGCAATTGCTCTTATATAAGTTCCTTTCGAACAAGAAATTTCAAAAAAAATGTCGGGTAATTTTATTTCATTTATATTGAATTTTGTTACTATAACTTTTCTCGGCTCTCTTTCAACTGTTTTTCCCTCCCTTGCAAATTTGTACAAAGATTTTCCTTTATATTTTACTGCGGAATACATTGGAGGAATTTGAAAAATTTCACCGATAAATTTCTCTATTTGTATTAAGATATTTTCTTCCGTAATACCAATGATTGATTTTTCTTCAATAACTTCTGTTTCCAAATCCATTGAAGGAGTTGATTTACCAAGAGTAATTGTACCGGTATAAGTTTTTTCCAAGTCCTGGTATTTTGAAATTTCTTTTGTTTTCTTGCCGGTACAAATAATCAAAAGCCCGGTTGCCATTGGATCTAAAGTTCCTGCATGGCCCACTTTTTTAACCCTAACAGCTTTTCTTATTTTGTGAACCACATGGAATGATGTCCACCCAAAAGGTTTGTCTATCAGAATTGTTTCGCCTAAATCAAAATCACATTTTGAAAAATCAAGTTTATCATTTGTTATCATCTGCTTCGTGGATTTTTTTAATTAATCCTTCAATTTTTTCAACATAATCAAGAGTGTCATCTATAAAAAATTTCAATTCCGGTGTAAATTTGATTTTTATCCGGGAAGCTAGCAAAGATCTGATAAAGCCGGTTTTCAATTTTATTTTTTCTAAAATTTCTTCTCTTTTTTCTCTATCAAAAACCGATATATAAACCTTTGCGATCTTAAGATCCGGGGTTACTTTTACACCGGTGATTGTTACAAAGCCAATTTCGATATCCGGAAACTTATCCTTAAGCTTATGAAGAAATATAAGACTAATTTCTTCTTTAATTAATTTCTCAACTCTTTCAATTCTTCTTGACATTGCAAAACCTTCCATAATAATTAGAACAGAATGTGTGTCTGTTTACATAATTTTAAGCTAATTTTTTCTTAGTTTCAACAATTTTAAAAGCTTCAATTATATCACCTACTTTTATATCATTAAAGTTTGCAATGTTAAGACCGCATTCATAACCTGCATCTACTTCCCTTACATCATCTTTAAATCTCTTTAATGAGGCTATCTCACCCGTATGAATTACAATTCCTTCTCTAATTAATCTTACTTTACTATTCCTTGTGATTTTCCCATCCTGAACATAGCATCCGGCTACAGTACCAATTTTGGGTACTTTGAAAGTATCTCTTACTTCCAGAGTTGCTGTTATTTCTTCTGAAATATCGGGTGAAAGAAGTCCTTCAAGTGCAGCCTTAACCTCATTTATAGCATCATAAATTACACTATAAAGCCTTATATCTACACTCTGAGTCTCTGCAAGTTTTCTTGCATTAAGATGGGGTCTTACATGGAAGCCAATAATTATTGCATCGGATGCATCCGCCAGAAGAACATCACTTTCGGAAATCCCGCCTACTCCTTTATGAATAACTCTCACAACAACTTCTTCATTAGATAATTTCATTAGAGAATCGGACAAAGCCTCTACTGAACCGTCAACATCACCTTTAACAATTAATGGCAACTCTTTTACACCGCCTATGCTTATTTGTTTTCCAATTTCTTCAAGAGTGATATGATGAACCTGCTTCTGTTCCTGTTCTCTTTTCAACTGCTGCCGTTTTATCCCGACTTCTCTTGCCTGCCTATCAGAGTCAACAACAACAAAAGTATCACCAGCCTGCGGTGCGCCTTCAAATCCTAAAACCAAAACAGGAGTAGCAGGCGGAGCTTCATCAACTTTATTACCACGCTCATCAAACATTGCTCTAACTTTACCCTGATATACACCTGCAACAAAAGGATCTCCTATTTTCAAAGTTCCTTTTTGTACAAGAATAGTACCCGTAATTCCTCTTCCTTTATCAAGTTCCGATTCAACTACTGCACCACGTGCATTTCTGTCAGCATTAGCTTTTAAATCCAATAGTTCAGCTTCTAGAAGAATAACTTCCAAGAGATTATCTACGTTCAATCCTGTTTTCGCAGAAACTTCAACACATTGATATTTACCACCCCAATCCTCGACAAGAATATTTCTATCTGCAAGCTGTTGTTTTATTTTATCCGAGTTTGCTCCGGGTTTATCAATTTTGTTAATTGCTATAACAATCGGAACACTTGCAGCCTGGGCATGATTTATAGCTTCAACTGTCTGCGGCATGACAGCATCATCGGCGGCAATTATTAACACAACGATATCCGTTAATTGAGCACCCCGAGCACGCATAGCCGTAAAGGCTTCATGACCCGGAGTATCAAGAAATGTAATACTCTTTCCATTACCAACATCAACTTTATATGCACCTATGTGCTGTGTGATTCCACCGGATTCTCCGGCTACTACATTCGTCCTTCTAATATAATCAAGAAGAGAAGTTTTACCATGATCAACATGCCCCATTATGGTTACAACAGGGGGGCGGAATTTTAATGATTCCGGATCATCTTCAAAGTCTTCCAAAGCTTCGGATGTATATTCTTCGCGGAATCTAACATTAAAACCAAACTCATCAGCTACCAATGTAATTGTATCAACATCTAATCTCTGATTAATTGAAACCATTAAACCAAGTTCTATAAATTTTTGAATAACTTCACTAACGGGCACGCCCATCAAATTTGCCAGTTCATTTACCGCAATAAATTCGTTAACAACAATTGTTTTCTGTTCAAGATTTTTCTCTTCAAGTCTTCTTTCTTCCTCTGCTTCTCTTTCTCTTCTTTTTTTCTTCCTTGCAGTTGCCCGGCCCGAACTTACCGAATCATCCATACTCAGGAGAGTTTTTTTGATAGCTGCTCTCACTTCTTTTTCATCAATCTCAAATCTTTTAATTCGCTTTCTTTTCTTAGCCGGAACTTGCTCTTCTGTCTGTTCGCCGGTTTTTTTTCTTGCCTTTGGTTTTTTCCGTTTCTTTTTAGGTTTTCCTTCTTTATCCTCTTCATTTTCAGGGGTAAAAATTTTCTTTTCTTTTTCTTTTTGTTCTCCAAGATCCATTTTTCCGACAACTTTTAAACCCCTTTTTTTATCTTTCTCTATTTCGCTTGGTGCTTTAAATTCAGGTTCTTTAACTTCTTCGGTTTTTGCTTCTGAAGCTTCTACAGGGGTAGAAACTTCTTCTTCAATAATTTTCGCCTGAACTCCCTCTTCCAATTCTTCAGCTTTTTCTTCTTCCGGTTGTTCTTCAACCGGAACTTGTGCAGTCTCTTCTTCCCTTGCTTCTTCTATTTTTTCTGTTTCTGTTTCGGGTGTCTCTATTTTCGATTCTTTTTCTTCAACTTTTTCTTCGCGTTTTTTATTAAATTCTGCTATTTTCTTATAATGCTTTTCTGCTTTTTCAATATCTTTTTTAAAGTGAGCATTTATATCCGTAATCATCTCATCAGTCAGCATAGACATATGCGATTTTACATCATGACCTTTCTTTTGCAAGAACTCAATAAGATTTTCAGCCGAAAGGTTATACTCGGAAGCTAATTTATAAACTCTCACTTTCTTTGTTTTCGTCTCTGGCATTATAACTACCTATCTATTTTTATATATCGAAAAATTTTCTTGTTTAAATCTATTCTTCTTCTTCAAACTGCCCTTTAATTATTTCAATAATCTCGTTAATCTTTTCTTCATTAAGATCTTCAATTTCTTTTAATTTTTCAGGACCTGCCGTTAAAACTTCCAACGCTGTATCATAACGGTTGTTTATTAAAATTTCATAAATATCACTACCTAATTCTTCTTTGAGATCTATTAACTCAATATCTTCATCATATTCTTCAAACGGTTTTTCTTCTCTTAAGATCTCAATTTCATAAGCGGTTAACTTCATTGCAAGGCGGATATTTACTCCATTTCTTCCAACAATCAATGAAACCTGGTCACTATCTGCAGTTACAACAGCCTTTCTTTCAACAGGATCTAATTCAATTTGTTTCAACCTGGCAGGCGCCAAAGATCTTTGAATGAATATAATCGGATCTTCAGAATAATTAATAACATCGATATTTTCATTATTTAACTCTCTAACAATTGCATGAATTCGTACTCCTTTCATACCAACGCAGGCACCCACCGCATCAATCCGGTTATCCTGGGATTCAACAGCAACCTTAGCCCTTTCACCGGGTTCTCTTGCGATAGCCTTAATATCAATTATGCCGTCATAAATTTCAGGTATTTCAATTTCAAACAACCTTCTTAAAAACATATTATCTGATCGTGAAATAATTATTAACGGCGAGCTTGTACCTTTTTTAACTTCCTTTACAATTGCTCTAACAGTATCTCCCTTTTTATATTTTTCATATGGAATTTGTTCATTGCGCGGAAGGAGCAATTCATTTTTATTATGATTAACAAGTATATCGTTTTTTCTTATCTGGTAAATATCCCCGACTACTATTTCACCGAGCAATTCCTGGTATTCATTATAAATAATATCTTTTTCAATTTCTCTTATTTTTTGATTTAAATTTTGTTTCGCCAGCACAATTAGTCTTCTACCGAATGCAGCCAAATCCAGCTTTTCAACATAGTCTTCACCCACTTCGAGTTCTTCGTCATTTCCTTTTTTATTGACTTCATTAATACTTATCTGGGTGTTGGGATCTTCAACTTTATCGACAATCTCTCTTTCGAGGAATATTTCTATATCGCCTTTATCCATATTAACAACAACATCATACTTGGCTTCTTCGCCAAATTTTTTCCTCACCAGCATTCCGAAAATTTCCTCAATTATACCGGCAAGAACATCCTTATCAATTCCCTTTTCCCTTACCATCTGGGCAAAGGATTCTACTATATCGAAATTCATTTCTTTGTTTCCTCCGTTAAGAAAAACCCGCTATTACTTTAGCTTTTTTTATATTATTAAAGTTAATTATAATTTGTTTGTTGTTTGATAAAAATGTTAAATTTTCACCGGATACATCTAAAAGCTTCCCGGTCAATATATTAGTTACATTATTATGAACATATGAGACATCGAATTTACGGTTTATGTGTTTTGGATATTGCTTCAAAAAAATTAATGATCTATCTGTACCTGGAGAAGAAACGTCCAACCTGTAGTTTGATTCAATTAAATTTTGTGATTCAATTACAGAGTTTAATTCTCTGCTAACCCTAGCACAATCTTCAGCTGATATATTTTTTTCCCCATCAATATATATTTCTATAACCCTGTTATTCTCATTACCTCGCAATATCATATCGATTAGGAAAAATCCATTTTTTTCAACAACACCGTTGGCTATATCTTTAATATTTTTTTCAAATAAATTCATGAGTACCCTCTAAAAAGGTAATTTTAATAACTATTTATTTTGATTATAAACCAAATATAAAATGGAATTTACGAAAACAAAACCTTTTTAGATACGTCTCATTTCATACAAACAAAAATCGCCCATTAAAGGGCGAAAACAGTATGTAAATTTAATATAAAATATTCCAATTAGCAAGGAATGGAAAAATTAATGGGATCTCCTTCAACAAATAGAAGGTTAAAGATATGTTATAAAAAAATAAGATAATTGTGACACATTGTGATAACTATTTTTTTAATATTCTAAAAGGTCACTTTTTTAATATTTAAGAATACTTAGATGTTAATGATTCATCAAAATTAAAGAAATGAACAAAAATCAAAAAAGAACTATTATTATTGGTTTAATAATAATAACTGCTGCGGTCGTAATATGGCTTATCAGCGGGGGCGAAATATTTACTAAAACCCAGGTTTTAATTGAAAAGAAGGATGAATTATTCGGAACAACCTATAAAGAATGGCAAAATAAATTTATTTGGGGATTGGATCTAACATTAATCATTTCGGGAGTAACTGTTTTAGTTTCAGGAATTCTATTTTTTATTTTTAAAAAAAAGGGAAGAGATGAAAAACCTAGTTAAAGTTACATTTATCGTTTTATTTTTTACAACTTTAGGCCACGCACAGGGTTTCGATGTAAAGGCAACGGGCGTCCAAACATTTTCATTTGCTGATCAAAGCAGCAGGAATCAGGCAGCTTTCCACAGCACCACTCCATTCGAGGAAATTAATGGATTGACAACCCAGATTGAGGGAAAAGTTACTTTTGATGTTATAGATTTTGCCAACACATTAAAGGGTCAATTTACTATACCGGTTGCTTCGTTAAAAACCGGAATTGAAAAAATGGAGAAAGATTTAAGAAGCTCTTCCTGGCTTGATGCAGAAAAATATCCAACAATCACCTTTAAGATAACAAAAGCAACTAATGTTCAAAAAATTTCTCCCAATAAGTTAAGTGCTGATGTAATCGGGGACTTTACTCTTCACGGTGTTACAAAGGAAATAACAACAAAAGATACAGTAACATATCTCGATGAAAATGAAATGACTAGAGCAAGAATGCCGGGAGATCTTTTAGGGATTCTATCAAGTTTTGATATTCAATTATCCGATTTTAATGTTGAACATTTGCTACTTGGAAAAAGAGTTTCAAACGATATACAGATAAAAGTCAACTTAGTCGGTACAAATAAATTTTAATATATTTTTCTATAATCTCAATTAAATATGTGAAAAAGGTATGCAATGAAAAAATCCAAATATTTTCTAATTATATTTTTCATTATTTCATTTACAGAAATGAGTTATTCTCTGCCTCGTTTTGCCTTAAGAATGGGGGGTCAATGCGCAGATTGTCATGTAAATCCAACTGGCGGAGAATTAAGAAATAAAGGCGGCTTCCATTTTGAACAAAATGTACTTCCAATGTTCTCGGCGCATAAAGATATTAAAACTAATGATAAGATTGGAGATAATATTTTCTTCGGGCTCGATTACCGCACACAATATTTATATTCCCAGCAGGTAAAGAGAAGCGATTTTCAAAAAATGAATGCTTCAATTTATACCGATGTTAATTTAACAGATAAACTTGATATTTATGGAATGTACGATTTTATCAATCAATTTTGGGAAGCTTACGGAGTTGCACATATCCTGCCGAACGGAAGTTATATAAAAGCCGGCACTTATTCTCCTAATTACGGAATAAGACTTGACGATCATACAGCATACACAAGGGGGGGAGATTTAGCTTTTATAACTAATTCATCATATGGTCTTATTTATCAACCGGGTTTTACAGAAACCGGCGTAGAAGTTGGAGCATACCTATCTAATTTTGTATTTTTAACAGCAAGTGTTGGAAATCCACACCAGGGATTTGCAGTAACCGATCCTGCGATTTTTACAAATGATCCTTCATTTACAGCAAGCTTACAGCTTACCCCTGTTATTGCAAACAAAGTTCCGTTATTGATAGGCGGCTCTTACTCAACATTTAAGGGAAGGATTGGATCTTATATACCTAAAGAATATTCCAAAGTGAATATGTATGGAGGATTCCTGGGATTCGGAATTGGAAATTTTACATTGACCGGGGAATATGATATTGCCAAAGATCTAACCCAAAATAATGCTACCGCAAAAGCTTTAATGGTTCAAGGTACATATCAGGTAGTTAAAGGATTGGAAGCCGTTGTCAGGTATGATAGGTTTGATCCGAATAAAGACGTTAGTAATGATGAACTTTCAAGATGGGTTATTGGATTTGAGTTTTATCCCTATAGTTTTATAGAAGTTAGACCGCAATACAGGATTCAAATGGAAACACCGGCTGTTGATAATAACTCATTTGTCCTTCAGTTTCATTTTTACTATTAATTGAAGGACTTCGAGAACCTTCAAGGTTAGCACACTGTTAACGATACCCTAACCTTGAAGGTTAATCCAAATTAGTCTTCAAAATACTCGGTTCCGTTTTTATCAATATATCCCCATTGATTATTAATCTTTACTTTAATCAGGTCGTCTTTAAAATCTTCCATTTCATCATATTTAATAGGGGTAATTCCTTTTCCTTTTTTATTTATTAAACCCCACCAATCATTTAACCTTACTTTTACAATTCCATTTTGAAAGTATCCGACTTCATTATAATGATTTGATATAATCTCCTCTCCGTTTTTGTTGATAAATCCCCATTTGTCGTTTAGTTTTATCGGCATAAGCTCTTCACTGAATTTACCTAACTTATCATATTTCGCGAGGGTAATAGTCTTCCCATCTTTATTTATTAAACCCCACCTGTCATTCAATTTAACAGGAAAAATTTCATCAAAAATTTCTCCGATTTCATTATATTGTACAGGGATTACTTCCTTGCCGGATGTATTAATAATTCCCCATTTCCCGCTAAATACTACTTTATTATTGTTCTTTTTGATTCCCAAATTAACTTTTGCAAAACCGTTTTTGAAATTCTCTGCTTCATCGTATTTAATTTCGGTAATTTCTTCCCCCTTATTGTTTATAAAGCCCCATTTGCCATTCAATTTTACTTTGACAAATCCTTCTGTAAAGACTCCAACACTATCAAATTTAGCCGGTATTATTAAATTTTTGGATTTATCGCAAAAACCCCATTTATCTTTTTTCCGGTAGGCAATTAACTCAGGCAGGTTTAATATCATATTTACCTTCTCCTTCAAATCCAAGTGTTTTCATATTAGTTAGATATTACGCTTTGAAAGTAAAGAATAAAAAAGAATATCTACCATGACAGGGAGCAAACTTGCAGAAATGTACAATTAAATTTTTTAGGAATTACTATTTAACCTCGAATATATTTGAAAATGCCTAATGTTCTATTGCCATAGTGTCATCCGGGTATTTACTCCAATAAATGTTAAACGATATGCACCTAGAGTAAAAGAATTGTAAACTCTACCTTCGATTAAGTTCTTGATTTTTGGTGGTACTAATATATAGGGATAAATATTATCAGTACATATTTGAGAACAAGATAAAACAAAGAAGTAAAATTAATATTCTCTAATCTCTTTAGGTTTACACATCTTAACGTCTTCGGTTCTTCATTTTTCGTTTGTCGTTTCTCTCTAATAATATTAAATTTAGCTAAACTGTCCTAAAATTACATGAAACAAATAACCTCAATTGGAGAAATCTTATTTGATCTTTATGGCGGCGAAAAAAGAATTGGAGGAGCTCCGTTCAACTTTATTTACCATATTATCAATCTTACTGGTAACGGGAATTTCATAAGCCGTATAGGTAATGATCGTTTGGGAAAAGATATTCTGGAATTCTTAAAATTTCACAATATTTCTTCATATTATATTCAAATTGATATAAAACATCCAACTGGCGAAGCAAGTGCAAAATTAGATGAAGGTAAAATTCCTGAATGGACCATAATGCCTGATACGGCTTATGATTTTATTCAACTATCACAAGAAGTAAAAGAATTAATAGACAACTACACTTCTTGTGTTTACTATGGGACACTTGCACAAAGGAGCAATGAATCAAGAAATACTATTCAATCATTATTCAACAGTGAAGTAAAATATTTCTGCGATTTAAATATCAGGCAAAATTTTTATAAAAAAGAAATTATCGAGAGATCTTTAAAAGCTGCTAATGTTGTAAAACTTAATTATGATGAATTAAAACTAATTGCAGATTTATTATTTAATCATGTTAAGGCTCCATTTAAATTAGAGGATGAGGATTTTGCACGGCTCATAATAAAAAAATTTAATATTGATCTTTTATGTGTAACCATGGGAGAAAATGGGGCTATATTGTATAAGGGTAATGATTCTTATCATTGTAAAGTAAATGTAAAACCTGACGAAATTATTGACACTGTTGGTGCCGGAGATGCTTATTCGGTAATTCTCTGCATCGGATATTTAAAAAACTGGAATATTAAAAAAATAAATATTTTGGCTTGCGACTTCGCTTCGGAAATAATAAAAATAAAAGGCGCTCTTCCATCAGATAATTCTCTATATAATGAATTTAGAAAAAAGATAAATACGGCATAATTAATTTATATAGCATTAAATTGCTTAATTGTCTATTAAACAACTTCGGAATGAATCTTCTCGCTTCCATTCCAATTTTCTTTATTTAAAAACAAAGTCTGTGTCGGGAACGCAAATTCAAGTCCTCGTTTTTCAAATTCTTCATATATTCTCAGATTTATAGCTTGCTGCGTATCCATATATTTGTTGTAATCCGGGCTTAATACATAGTACACAAACTCAAAAATAAGACTAAAATCTCCGTAAGAAGCAAAATGCCCGCGGTCAAAAGTTGTATCTTTTTGATCTTCAATAATTTTTCTAATAAAAGCAGCAATATCTCTCAATTGGTCGGCTTTGGTTTGATATATAACCCCAACATGAAAAACGATCCTTCTTCGTTCCATTCTTTTGTAATTCTGTATTCTCGAATCTGTAAGATCTTTGTTTGAAAAAACCAGCTGCTCCCCGCCAAGACTCCTTAATCTCGTTGTTTTTAAACCTACGTGTTCAACCGAACCTAATTTATCACCGACAATTATAAAATCACCAATCTCAAAAGGGCGATCAAAAAATATTACAAAGTATGCGAATAGATCAGCCAGGACTGCCTGTGCAGCTAGCGCTATTGCAATACCGCCAATGCCGAGTCCGGCAATTACCGAGGCAACCTTAAAACCTAAATTATCCAGCAGAAAAACCAAACCCAATGCCCATACAATAAGAGTAAGTATTGTTATAATTCCTTTTATCTCTTTTTGTCTTGCCTCTCCGTCTCCTTTTTTTCTTACATAAACACCAAGGGAATAACTAATAAATGATGTTATAACTCTAAGAGCTAAAAAAGTAATTAAAATAACAGAAATAGTATTTAGCAGCATTTCTGCTTTGGAAGGAAGGATTAGTGTTCTTGCTGCAAGATAAAATGCTCCATAATATAAAAGGGGTATTACGGCTTTTTCTATCCCCCTAATAAGAAAATCATCAATACTTGTCGCAGTACTTTCTGCCCACTTTTTTAACCTGCTTAAAATTATTTTTCTAAAAATATTTATTACTATTATAGCGACTATAAATATTACTACGGCAGTTATATAAGTTAATATACTGTTGCCAAAATAAACCTGATTTAAAAAATCTTGCATTTTGATTATTTCTCCCATAAAATATTTTGGATTAAGATAAAATAGTTATCTAAAGATCCAAGTGATTTATATTAATAATAAATAAGAATATTTTTTTAGTAATTAAATAAATTAATCCTTAGGGAAAATCTACATAAAACCCTATTCCAAACTTTGAAATTCTTTCACCATAATAAGCGTCGAAAAAATTTAAGCCAGTATAATAAGATGTATAAATGGTTATTCCTTTACTTTCCCAATCCCCGAATTTTATTCCCAGCATTGTCTGCTGGCTTCCAACATATTCATGAAAACCTGAAAGGCCGAAGTGATTTGCTAAAAAAATATTTTCATCTTTTGCAAAAAACTTTCCAAAAAGATTTTTGAAATCAAGCTCGAATCCGGCATGATAATTTATTCTTTTTATGCTTGCCGGCCGTACAAAAAAAGAGTGTGAGAAACCGCCGTAGTATTTAAAATATCCAAAGCCTGTATTTAATTGATGAGCAATCGTAAGTTCATAAAAATTTTTTGTAAAATGAAGTGAAGTGTCTATACCAATCCACATTTTTTTTATAAAATCATAGTGTCCATCTACTAAATGAGCACTATTGTGAATTATACGAAGTCTAATATTTAATTCATTATTGGTATATTTTTTTTTAAAGGTTATGTTGCCGCCAAAAAAACCGTCAAGTGCATCTATCTGCAGTCTATATTCTTTATAGTTTGTTGAAAGCGCATAACCCATAAACTCAATTCCTGTTGCAAAAGAAATATTATCCGTTAAAATATTTAATTTTAACAGATCCGTGCTGTTACCCATATCGACCTTTAAGTTTTTGTTATCGGGAAAGAACAAAACACCTATTTTAGCTTCCTGGATGTTTGCTTTAAGCGGTACAAAATTTAAACCGGAAGGTAAGAAATCAAATTTAATTTTTTTTTCTTGTGCTTGGTTATTTATAATGAACAGTAAAAATAATATAAAAAAGTAAACAAATTTTTTCATTCACCTTCTTCCATTTTCCGTTTTATGTTTTCCGTTCTATTACCCGATCTTCTTTTTTTTAGATTGCCAACGATCTCTGAAAATTCTATATCCTGGTCCGCAAGCATTACAAATAAATGATAAATTAAATCAGAAGTCTCATTTATTATTTCATTTTTATCTTTATTTTTTGCTGCAATAACAGTTTCAATTGCTTCTTCTCCTACCTTTTGAATTATTCTGTTTGGTCCTTCTTTAAATAATTTTGTTGTATAGGAATTTTCAGGAAGCTCTTTTTTCCTTTCTTTAATTAAATCAAAAAGTTCATTTAAAAAATTTAAGGATTTAATATTGTTAACATTAAAACACGAATAATTTCCTGTATGACAGGTTGGTCCCTGCGGTTTAGCATAAATAAGAAGTGTGTCACTATCGCAATCTGTAAGAATATTAATTAATCTCAGGTAATTACCGGAGGTCTCTCCTTTAGTCCATAAAGCTTTTTTTGTCCTGCTGTAAAAAGTAACATTGCTTGTTTCAAGTGTTTTATCAAGTGATTCTTTATTCATGAAACCAAGCATTAAAACCTGGTTGTTACTGTGGTCAACTATTATGGCAGGAATCAACCCGTTGAGTTTCTCAAAGTTCAATTTGGAAGTATCTGTTTTCATAATTATTACATAATTGATTAAAACATGTAAATGCGTGTGATCGAATGTTTAAAATGTCATTTCGACCGACCTGCCTGCCGAGTCCGTTGCACAACATGTAAATTTTTAATT
>CAYUVK010000053.1:0-34313 GCA_964448105.1 uncultured Ignavibacteriaceae bacterium | reverse complement strand
AAATTATATTTATCCAGTTACTTCCGTTATTTGTTGAATATTCTATCTTTACATTAGTCACATTATTGCTTGTCCAAATAATATCATGTGATGTTCCTACCTGCCAATTCTCTCCCCCGTTTGGTGTTTTCACTGTTATTTCCGTGGGTGGTGGTTGCGTACTTATTGTAAATACATTATCACTCTGATCACTAAATGATGAATTTGATGCATCGCTTATTCTTACCTTACAATTTGTCGACGGAGTATTGGGAATTGGCCAAGGATACAAACCATCACTTGGGGTGGATGAAACTATATTTATCCAGTTACTTCCGTTATTTGTTGAGTATTCTATCTTTACATTGGTCACATTATTGCTTGTCCAAATAATATCATGTGATGTTCCTACCTGCCAGTTCTCTCCTCCGTTTGGTGATGTTACTGTTAAAGTTATTGAGTCTATTGTAAATATGTTACTTTGATCATTTATCGAAGCATCTGATGCATCACTTATTCTTATTCTACAATTTTTTGATTGAGTATTAGGAACTGTCCAGTTATATGAACCATCACTTGGTGTTGATGAAATTATATTTATCCAGCTGCTACCATTATTTGTTGAATATTCTATCTTAACATTTGTTATTTTTTCACTTATCCAGGTTATATTATGTGATGAGCCTGTCAACCAATTCTCTCCACCTGTTGGTGAGGTTATCATTAAAGAAACATTATTAAAATATACTGTTGGTATATTGTTTTCGCCAGGTTTAAGGTTATATACTCTATTCCCCTGATCACCAGGACCAACAATTGATTCCCAAACAATTGAACCATCAGATCTTTGTATAATAAATTTATATTGTAAATCGCTGTAATTGTAAGAATTGTCAAATTCAACAGTATTTTTATAAATATTGCTGCCAGAGGATTTCAATAAATTATAATTTTGATCCCATGTTAAAGGTAAGATTGAACCTCTGACTGCCACTATATCGTTTACTGATATAGGGGGGTGCACAAAATTCATATCCACAGAAAAGGTAACCTTTGATGAAAGTTGAACTATAGAAAAATTGCCGCTGATACCGTAAACACTCGAACTAACATCACTAATTCTTATTTTACAATTTGTTGAAGGAGTATTAGGAACTGGCCAGTTGTATGAACCATCACTTGGGGTGGATGAAATTATATTTATCCAGTTAGTCCCATTATTTGTTGAATATTCAATCTTAACATTATCTACACTATTGCTTGTCCAGGTAATATTATGCGATGATCCCACTTGCCAGTTCTCACCACCATTTGGTGAGGTTACAATTATTGTGGGATTTGCAGGTGATCCGTATACAATTAATTCTGAATAATCTATAGCGAATACATCTCCATATGGCGGCTCAAAACAATTATTAAGCTGATCAAAGTAAACTTGCAAAATTCCATCAGATATTAAATTAACATTTACAGGAAAAGTAAATTTGCCCGATCCGAAGGTCCCTTGATTTATGCTGAGAAACGCCTTTTGTTCTATTCCATCAAAATATAAATGACTACGTGCATTTACATCTGACGGACATCTGCCGGGTTCTTGTTGTAAACCCGCTATATTAAAAATAAAAAATGCACTGTCTATTGAAGAAAATCTTGAAACATCAAATACATGATCATATGAAGCATCTGTAGTATTTATTAGTTCATAATCCGTATGTAAAGGATCACCTATTGTCCTGTTGTCAAAAAACCAGTTACCATTGGGATCATCAGTAGGTGGTAGATCACCACCTTCAGGGACAACACTTGTTCCAAATCCAAAACCATCTTTATCACCAATTGTGTTTATTACTTCTGTTTGCCCCATTATCTTTTTTATAATAAAATAACTTGTTTGTGTATTATTAAAATCAGTAGTGGGCTTTAACCTACTTGACTGGTTTTTCAAGTCGATAATGGATTTTTTTATTTCCGTTCGATTTTCCGTGTCAGTTTGGGCTAGGATGGAATTGTACAGAAAAGTATTAAGGATTATAAATGATATAATAAATAATTCATTTAACAACTTTGATAAATACATACCATTTTTGTTCAATGACTTCATCGTTCCCTCTACTCATTTAAGTTAGGATTATTTGAACAACATTTTATGATTTTATTAATGATAAATTCTTTAAATATTACTATATATTTAGAAATTAGAGAATATTTTAATGATTAAATCAAGAATATTATATTTTTAGAAAATTTTTATAATGGAACTGCAATAAGGTAATGAGTATAATCTAGTATAAAGTTAAAATATTAGCATGAAAGATTTTATTATATAAATATTTCAATGAAATGAAAAACCAAATAAACAAATACTTGTTTTCTGTAATTAAAAAATTATAGAAAGTCCGAGACCGCTTTCAAATCCATGTATTTTAGGTGATCCTTTAGAGTTTCCAGTATAATATTTTAATGTTATAGGTAATGTGATGTTAGAAGAAAGAGCTATATATGGTGAAATACCAAAGCCGTATACTTTATACCCTGAAAAAGGTGCGGCAGTTTTCTGATAGAACCTTCCTTCAACTGAATAATAAAGAGATAGATAACGTGAGATGTAATGTTTAAAATTAATAAAGGTCATAAAGCTGTTGGGATTTATCTTTTCCGTTGAAATAATATTCTCCACGTCCATTAATTCATCTACGGCGCTTTGTCTATATCTCAGAAAAACAACAAGATTATTATACCCGTAATATTGACGGAATATTAGACTGAAAATTGTTCTTGTTCCTGCGGAAAAAGCATTAATATTATTTATTTTATCTTTACCGTAAAAAATCCCGATAACATCACCCGATAAAGTTGTTCTATTATTAATGCGAAAATCCAAGCCACCGGATAATAATAATTCATTCGAGGGTTTATATATAGTATTTTCTCCTGCAATTGGTTTATATTTTCCTTTTATCTGGTAAGAAGCTCCCAACCCGATAACTAAATTATCAATTATTTCTTTAGCCCATGTTACACCGGCAAAAATATTTGTACCCTGTCCGAGAAGCGGAATTTTTATACCAAACACATCCTGGCTAAGCATAATGGATGAAGGGAATCTTTCTACCTCTATTCTTTCTTTTCCGGATGGCAAATTAATTCCAGCATCTAAAGCAGTATTAAATTTCCGTAATTTATAATTTATCGAAAGCTGCATATCGGATAAACCGTTTAATTTGTTATCCAATGCTTTAGATGAAGCATATCCGCTTTGTAGTGAAACTCTTGTATACCTGTCAAAATAATATTTAAGCAAAAGTCTGCTGCTGTATTGTTCTATACTGGTTTTATCGCTTCCCCGCCAGTTTTGATAAAAAGGTATAATCTTTATGGCAGTTCGATTTTCATTTTCAGCTGTAATGCCCTGCGGGTAAATACATATAGAAAGGAATAATAATATAATTATAATAAAATATTTTTTAATCATTTTTATATTCCTCTAATTCTAAATTTTATGATCTTATTGTATATTTATTTATTTGGCGGTGGTGGAGGTACGGGTAATTCTCCTATTCCCGTAGAAGCTGCTTCTTGTGGTGCTTCTCGCATTTCAAGACCTTGATCAAAACTTGAGCGAATCTCACCACCAAGCATATCCAGCCTGTTCTGGATAATATCTTCGTTACCTGCCGGTAATTGTGTTTCATTTGTGGTTATTTCTTGCGTCATTTCCAATACTTCCTCTGTATTCCCCTGGACATCACTTACATCGGAAGACATCTCGCCTTTTGCGGATGCATCTTTAAAATCCGGATCAATATTAACTGCATTTTTATAGAATGATGATGCGGCGTTAAATTGACCGTTGTCTTCTGCTTCCAATCCTTTAGAGTATTCTAAAAATGCATTAATATCTTTAGTCGGAATAAATTCTATCTTTTCTTTTTCTTCCTGGGTTAAATTAATACCAAGTTGTCCAATAATGTCGAAAACCAATTCTTTTTCAACTATAAATAAATCTTCCAGTTGTCCTGTCTTATTCAGCCAATCCCCCATTTTATTTTTTTCAATATCCCATGAATTTATTTCCATCTTCAGATTCTCGTCATTTGTAATATAAAAAGAACCGCTGTATAATAACCTTGCACTCAATAATTTCCCCATTCTGGGAGCAGTCTCTTTATCAACAGATGCAGATTCACCGAATTTTAATTCATCCATAATAGCTTTTAATCTTATTCGTTCCAGGATAGTCAATTTTTTGACTTTCCCTAGATCTATGCTGATTATTTCACTTAGACCACGGCTCAATGGTTCATATTTACTATTAGTCCCATGATACATTAATGGGAATACTGCCAGTGTATTTGAGGGAATGTTCTTTATTTCTAAAGATTTTTCTTCTGCTATTAAATTTTTAATATCTTTATAAACAAGATCCCTGCTTAATAATAGATATCTCCCTTCCATTAATTTTCTATAGGGAGAAAGTATAGATGCTTCTTTGTATCTTGAATAATAATCCATTGCATTTGTAGTGTCGTTAAGAAATTCATAGTTTAATCCCTGGTAAAAAAGTAATGCATTATCATCGGGCAAATGGTACAACGCCTTTGCCAGGTAATAATTTGCTTTGTTATTTTGATGCGCCCTTACAAGTAAAATTGATAACTTTTTAATAGCATCTACATCGAGCGAGTCATTCTTGACACGGTTCTCCAATTCGAGTATATCTTCCTGTTTAATCTCACCTTGCTGAATTTCCATTGTTGAGCAGGAATATAAAAGAAAAATTAGTATTAGGAGAACAATACAGTAAAGCCCCCTAAAAAGACAGATTTTTATTTTCTGATAATTCATTTTATTATACTCTAAAAATAAATGGATATTCTTGTTTAAAGATTAGTATATCTTGGTATGGCTTCGCCTGGTGAATCACATATTGTGTTATAAGGAATTTAATTTCTCTTAATATCTTTATAGGTTATATTAAATATCATCCATACTATACGGTCTATTCTCTTTTTTTTGCCTTAATTTTTAACAAATCTTAAAAGCGATTATGCATAATTATTCTTAAAGATTTAGTTTTCTGAAAGCTGACTTATATAACTACGTATCTACTGGATAAATATTTTATTATAATTTTATTGTAAAGATTGGAATTTATTTTTTTTTTGCCGAAGTATCCCTTAATCTGCAGTGCTAATTTATTTTCCCCGAACATAAAATACCCCAAAAATTTTTCTAACCAAAAAACAGCATATAAATCAGAAGGAAAATCTTAGAATTACTTAGGGGAGGAATATCTCAAAGAAAAAATAATAGAACAATTTCGTGAAATACCCCTCGCATATTAAAATTAAGTATACTTAATTTTAATATAAACATATTTCATTAAAAAAACCTACTATATATGTAACAATTTTATGAACAAATGTAACTAAAGGTCAATTAAATTAACAGTCTTTAACCTAATTGTAAAATTATCAAATGAATCGACCCTTCAATAATTTTGTATGCTTTATTATAGCTCCGCTTGATGAGTCACAACCCAAATTCTTTCAGTAATTTTCTAAAAAAATAAACTCGCTATCGAAATTATGATACACCGATTAATCTAAGCCTGAAATACTGTCTTCTTCACATCAGGATAATCCTCATCTTATAAATGGTATTAATTATTTTCTAGTTGATTAAGTGCTTCAAATCTCTCCTACACATACCCTTTTAGTAATCTTTTCGTGAATTTATCTTAAAAGTTAATAAATGTCTTTTTTTTCTCGATTATTATTTTTTTCTCTAAATGATTTTGATAATTCTAGTTTAGGTAAAATATTAGTTAGATTATCTTATCTTTTTCGATAATGAATTCATCTTTCCCTTTAAAAAGGAGAGTTATTATAAAATTATAATTTCTTTTTTTGTATTTATAAGTTTTTGTAGGTATTAATTCTATAAGAATTATGTAAAAAACTATCAAAATTGTATATAGAAAATAAAAATTAGATAGTTTTTATAAATGTTGTGATAAATTTTGAGGGAGTTTTGCTTGCAGACGATAATTCATTTATTTCAGGTATTATTCTTATTGAGCTCCATTTTCCTCACTTTATTTTAGTTTTGATCTGACTTTCTCCGCTGATATATGGCTTATTTTTTTTCATTTGAGCTGACAGCTAACCGATTTTCTTTATTTGATCAATACCATTTTTCTTTGCATATTATAATTAACCGATTCAAGCCTGAAGATATAAACACCACTCGCCAAATTTCCTCCATTAAATTCTATCTCATGAGTCCCCGCATTATATAATTGATTGTCTATTAGTGTTCGCACTGCCTGTCCCAAAATATTATAAACTTTTAGAGTAATACTTTCCTGTTTCAGAATTGAGAATCTTATAACTGTACTTGGATTAAATGGGTTTGGATAATTCTGATATAATTGATAACCAGCCGGATTTAATTTCTGTTTAATTTGATCTACATATTCATTTGTACCAATAATCAGTTTAAAATTATTGTATTGATGAGCGAGGTCTAATTTAATATTCTTTTCTTCACGTAGGTTATAGAGATTTACCAGTCTTTCGTCTAACAAATAAATATTATATTTGCTGAAATTTTCTGCCCCATCGATACCAACATTTATTTGTTGGTTAGGAACGGATTTTATTTCCAATTCATATTCCTGCCCATCTTTAATCTCAGGCCTCTGCTCGATAAACAAATACTTTTCTCTCACAGGTAATTCTTTTCTAATTATACTAATTCCCACTTTTTGAAAATCGGAGGGGGGTGCATAATAATCATAATTATCAATTCCATCTTTGGACAGGCTGTCTATCCCAACAAACACCGATGATAATTGCTCAAGACTTTTATCTTCCACAGAAAGCTTAAGAAATTTTTGAGGATAAATAACCGATATTTTTTCTTTAGCAATTTTTCCTGCTGATTGATGAGGTTCATATAATACTTTAATAGTAGCTAAATTACCGGTATTATTGAAATAATATCCTATATATGGTGTCATCGAAGTAGGATTATCCCATCCGTTTCCGTTCCATGAATATAGAATTGAATTTGCAGGTAATGAATTTAGATTTATAACGTTCTGCCAGGTAATCTTTTTTTCAAATGGATTTGAAATAAGATTCCAGCCTGAGTGAAGAGAGATAGAATATGTATTATCAGAATTTAATTGAACCGGTGTAATTTGCTGATTAATATTTATTGCACTGCTGCTGATTAACCAATATGCTTTCCCGGCAGTAAATTTAAAGCTGCTGCTGGTTACAAGGTAATCCTGTATATTTCCGTTATCGTCATATACATTCCAATCATATTGATAATCTCCTTGTGTAAGCGAAGAGACTGCAATGTTACTATTCCCCGGAACACCTATAATTTTATAATTATTAATATTTTTTACATCTCCAAAACTAACAGATTGATTTGCAGATAAAATTGAAGGATAAATAAATCCGTTTCCTGACAAACTAATTATACTGGGATTACCTGAAGCATTATTATAAATCCTTAATGTTGCACTATAAGTAACAGAATCTTTGGGACTAAATGTCACTAAAACATCCTGGCTTGAATCAGGTTTATCGATAAAACTCACCGGACTAGCTGTGAAACTACTGCTGCTGCTCGCTATGCTATCTATTATGAGATCCGCACTACCTGTATTTTTTATGTTTATTTTTTGGCTCTTACTGTCATTCCTAATTACATCCCCAAATGTGATAGACAAGGATGAGATAGTAATAATTGCCTTTGCAGCCGAAACACCTTTCCCATTTAAATTAACCGTACTGGGACTGCCGGATAAATTATGATAAATACTTAATATTCCATTATAGGTTATTGAATCTACCGGCGTAAATGTCACAGTAACATCTTTATTGGAATCAGGTTTCAATGTAAAATTTAGTGGACTTGCTATAAAAATATTGTTATTAATTTTAATACTATCAACTAATAAATCAGCTGTACCACTATTACTTATATTTAATGTCAACTGGGAGCTATTGTTAACAGTAACATCCCCAAAACTCAAACTACTTTTAGATAAATTAATTGCTGCTACCTTTTGCGAAGTTCCGGTACCGCTCAAATTTATTATACTTGGGCTACCGGATGCATTATTATATATTCTCAGGGTACCGTTATAAGCTATTGAGTCTTTAGGTGCGAAAGTTACTTTCACTTCCTGACTATCCCCCGGTGCAACATTAAAATTTACAGGAGTAACTAAAAAAACAGTCTTATTACTGGTTATTAAACTATCGACTGCTAAAGCTGCCGTCCCGCTATTTCTAACAAATAAACTCTTCTGCGTGCTGCTATTGATGGTGATCAAACCAAAATTTATTTGCGATACTGATAAATTAATTATTGCTATCGCCTTAGGAACCCCAATCCCTATTAAGTTTATTATACTCGGATTTCCAGATGCATTATGATATATTTTCAAAGTACCACTGTAAGATATTGAGTCTTTGGGCGTGAATGTCGCTTTCACTTCCTGGCTATCTCCGGGGGCAAGATTAAAATTCGTAGGAGTTACTAAAAAGCTAGACTTATTGCTGCTTATTATACTATCTACTACCAAAGCTGCAGCACCGGTATTTTTAACAATTAAACTCTTTTGTACACTACTATTAATAGTGACTGAACCAAAATTTATTTGCGATACCGATAAATTAATTATTGCTACAGGTTTGGATGTTCCGGTACCATTTAAATTTATTGTATCCGGACCTCCGGGGGCATTATGATATATACTAAGTTTCCCGATAAAGTTTGTTGTGTCAGTCGGAGTGAAAGTTATTTTAACTTCCTGACTATCACCCGGAGCAACAGTAAAATTTTTCAAATTTGCAGAATAAACTTTTTTATTACTTATGATGCTATCAACTACTAATGAAGCTGTACCCGTATTTTTAACAAAGAAATTTTTTTGAACACTATTATTAACAGTTACCGTTCCAAAATTAATATCTGTTGTCGATAAACTAATTACTGCATTAGTTTTAACCATCCCATTCCCGCTTAAATTTAAAGTATCAGGATTGCCTGCAGCATTATGATAAATAATTAATTTTTCACTATAGCTTTGCGCTTGAACAGGTTTGAAAGTAATGTTAATTTTCTGACTATCACCAACTGATACAGAAAAATTATTTTGACTAATTTTAAATACTTTATTCTTAATTATTATGCTGTCAACATTTAATAATGAGCTCCCAGTATTTTTAATAAAAAAAGATTTCGTTGAACTGCTGTCAATAAAAACATTTCCAAATTGAAGTGATAGGGATGAAACCTGAATTACGGGATATAATGAATTATATCTTAGAACTGCAAAATCAGAGCTATAACCATCATTGGAAGAACCGGCAGCAATTATTTTCCCGTCAGTTTGAAGTGCTATGGCAGAGCCAAGATCATTTGAATTGCCAAAATCAACAGTAACAACACCATTAGTACCAAAAGTATTATCCAGAGAACCATTATTATTATATCTAACAATAACAAAATCATTATTTTTTCCGTTATTTAAATTCCATGCGACATCTATTCTGCCATCCGGTTGAAGAACTGCGGAATTTGAATAACCATACGAAGTACCTAAATCTGTAATGACTTTACCATCTGTTCCAAAAGAATTATCAATTGTACCATCCTTATTATATCTTACCATTGATAAATTATAATTACCTCCCATAATAGATGAATATCCTACAAGAATAATTTTATCGTCAGGCTGGATTAACATTGAGCTTTCAAAGTCTTCGGAATTTTGTATTTCGGTTTTTACTTTTCCATTTGAACCAAAACTATCATCAATACTTCCATCTGAATTAAATCTAACCATTGCAAAATCATAGTTAATCCCGTTAGATGAGGAACCGGCAACAATTATTTTACCATCGTTCTGGACGATTACTGAACTACCAATATCATCAGAATTTCCAAAATCAGCCGTAACTTTTCCCCCGGTGCCAAAAGTATTATCAAGGGAACCATCGGTATTATATCTTGCAACTGCAAAATCAATACCTGAGGAACCTGCAACTAATATTCTTCCATCCAGCTGAATAACAGCCGAGCTTCCAAAATCATCTGAATTATTAAAATCGGTTATAGCACTTCCCCCCTGCCCAAAATTATTATCCATATTACCACTTGTATCGTATCTGATGACTAAAAAATCAGAGTTTACACCATTACTATATGAACCTGCAACTATTATTTTACCGTTTGATTGAATAGCAGCAGAGTTGCCGGACGTACCACTTCCAAAATTTGAATTTACCTTTCCTCTGTCTCCAAAAGTATCATCAAGACTTCCATCTGAATCATACCTAACAACTGCGACATCATAACTTGCTCCATTATTTGTAGAACCGGCAACAATTATTTTTCCGTTTTTTTGAATAACAACTGAATTACCTGAATCATAGGAATTACCAAGATCAGTTTTTACTTTACCATTAGTTCCGAAAGAATTATCAACGGTTCCGTCCGAATTATACCTTACAACTGCTAAATCGGTGTATAAACCGTTGGAATAGCCAGCTAAAATTATTTTACCATCCGATTGTATAGCAGATGAAGTATTCTGATCTTCAGAATTATCAAAATCAGTAACTACTTTCCCCCCAGTTCCAAAATTATTATTTAAAGTTCCGTTTGAATTATATCTGACAGCAGCAAAGTCATGATTATTACCATTATAAGTGGTTCCCGAAACAATTAATTTCCCATCGGTTTGCATCAATACTGAAGCAGCGTTATCATCAGAATTATTTATGTCGGTTTTAACTTTTCCAAAAGAACCAAAAGAATTATTTAGTGAGCCATCGGAGTTATACTCAACAACTGCAAAATCATTATTTATACCATTAAAGGAATAACCGGCCACACATAAAATACCGCCCGGCAGTTCTACAATCGAATTAGCCTGATCATCAGCACTTCCAAAATCCGTTATTACCTTCCCCGTTGAATTAAAAGTATTATCTAAAGAACCATCGGGATTATATCTGACAATCGCAAAATCGTAATTGCCTCCATTATAAAAGCTGCCTGCTGCCATTATTTTTTGATTTGAATCTATTCGAACAGAATTTATTTGACTATAATTTCCAAAATCGGTAACTACTTTCCCGTTCCCGTTGAAAGAGTTATCCAATGTTCCATTGGAATTATAACGAGCCAAAGTAAAATTAAAGTGAAAGTTTGTATATGCATAACCAGCTACAATTATTTTCCCATCGGTCTGGATTGCAACAGAATTTCCATCTACCCCCGAGCCAAAAAAATCTGTTGTTACTTTTCCAGCTGTACCAAAAGTACTATCTAATGTTCCATTAGATTTGTACCTGGCTACGACAAAATTTTGATTATTACTATTTCCTGCAACAATTATTTTACCATCATTCTGTAATGCTACAGAATTTCCCACTTCTTGAGTATTTGAAAAATCAGTTGTTACTTTTCCGCCATGTCCAAAAGTATCATCTAACGTTCCATCAGAATTATATCGTACAAGTACAAAATTAGCATCTGAACTAGGTCCATTGTATGAATAACCGACTACAATTATTTTACCATCCGGCTGAACTACGGTCGAATTTCCAAAATCATCCGTATTAATAATATTAGTTGTTACTTTCCCGCCAGTTCCAAATGAATTATCTAACTCCCCCTGGGCAAAGCTAATATTTTGAATTAGAAAAAATGAAGCAGCTAGTAAAACTAAAAACATATTAGCCTCCTTTAAGTCCGGCTTTAAAAACATTTTCATAAAATAAACCTGAAGAGAGATAATTAGAACTTCAATTATTTAAAATGATATACTTTAGTAACCAAGAACTTAAATGACTGACAAAAACTAATTTCCGGTTGGTCGTGGAGGTGGAGCTCCAATTTTTGTTCTTACGCTTTGGGTTGGTGAAGTTGTTGATGAACTTTTCAGTAATAAAGCTGCAGCGCCTCCAAGCAGCAATGCTCCACCGCCTGCATACAAGTACCATGCAATTCCTCCAGCTTTTCCGGCAGATATTTTTATTTCATAATTTTGCAGTCCTGTATTATTTCCCAATTCATCTCTGAATGACCATATAATAGTTTTATTGGTTCCTGCTGCCACATTTTCGAGATCTCCAGATACCTGTTTTATAGCTCGCGAGTTTTGCGAGTTTTTATCAATTAGCAATAATTCTATATTATACTTGTCATCGGTTCCGGTTTGTAAATCATACTTTATTTTAATTTGATTTCCTTGAAGCTGCTGATGAATATTGGAGATTACATCATTTGAAGAAGAGATGCGCGGTAATATTGACATATCCTGTTCCATGCTTAAATCAATGACTGTCGTTTTATTACCTGCTACCTTTATTTCCCTAATATCTTTTTTATAACCATTTGCAATTGATATAAGTGAATATTGACCGGCTTGAACTTTTTGTTTTTCATTTCCGGTCCATTCTTTAACATATACCGTATCTTTATAAAGCTTGAAATTGGCATCAATGGGTTTTGAATTAACCTGAAGTTCCCCTGAAGTTATATTATAAACCGGTTCAACATTTTCAACTAATAATTTTTTAACATCGAGGATTGGATTGGAATTAACAGAAGCATAGAATTTTTTATTATACACCTTTTGATAATTTATTGTAGAATAAATTGTTAACAGGTATGCATTCCCGGAGTCGGAAAGACTTACCCAATGGAATAAATACTCCACCCCCAATATTTGATTTAATGATTTAAGAAATTCTTTATTTTCAGGATCTAGATCGTTTCCCAAACTTGCTTTATTTTCAATCAAAACATCGGTAGGATATACTAAAAATTTATTTTTTATAACATTATCCTGTATTATGCCATCATATAACTTTTGTTTAGCTCCTATTAATTCCAGGATACATATTTTGAGTGGTTCATTCCCTGTTAGCAATTTCGAAGATAAGGTTTTATAGTTAACTTCATAAATTTGTGCATTTGAAGGAAAGATATACCCCAACAATATTAAAAGGAGTAAAATTAATCTCTTTTCGAATCGCTTTTGAATCAAATGCTTCATACTATTTTCCTATAATTAAATTTACTTTTGTTCCGCTTTGAGTTTTTATACCAGCGTTAGGAATTTGATTTATTACTTTCCCCTTATTTTGTTCCGAAGAAACAATTTCCAAAACATTTCCGCTTTGCAGATTATTTTCATTAAGAATATTCTTAGCTTGTTTAATAGTACGCCCGATTAAATTAGGTATTTTCACTTCATTGGATTCTTTAATATTTGAACTGCTCTTTGAAATCATCTCATTCACATAACGATCTTCTCCAAAATAATTTCTAATCCTTGTAAAGTGATTTAAAGCCGATTTATAATTACCGCTATTGAATTCTCTTTCAGCCATACCGGTTAAATTATCTTTTATCCTTGGTAATAATGAAATTACAAAAGAATTATTCGGGTCAAGGTTTTTTATTTTATCACAAATATTAAATGCTTCAAAAGGATCTTTATTTAAAATTTCACCAGCCTGACCTTCTAATTTTTTAATTTTGATCCTGTTATCAAGAGTATTTGAAAATAAAGTATTGGATGGAAAATATTTTTTAACAGTTACTAATAAATTTTCTGCATCATCAAGTTTATTTTCACTAATTAATTGTTTTATGCTGTCCGCTACGTAATTTGTTATGCCTTCTAATTTAGTTTCAGCGTGCTTATTTCCAGGGTTAATTTTTAAGGCTTCATTAAATATTTCAGTTGCATTTCTTTGCGGAGGTATAATAACTTTATTATTTTCAAGCAGCTGATCCCCCTCTACTAAAAGTAGTTCAACCCTCTTTTTTTCAATATCACTAAGTGTATTCCAATTACCGTTAACATTTTCATTTTTATTAAAGGGGAAAACTCCATTAGAGTATAACATATAACCCACAACAGTAAACAGGAGGGCAGCCGTCACCGCCATAAAAGAGTGGCTTTTTAAATATCTTGAAGGATGATATTTCCTGTTTAGTTTTTCAAAGTCCTCATGAGAAATTTTGATTGTTTCATCATTAGGTGCAATTTGAAAATTTCCGGTTTGTTCCTTTTTCGATCTTAATGCCTGGCTGAATTCATTCCCGTTTTTGAATCTTATTTTTTTATTTTTAGCCAATACTTTTTTTATTATGCTTTCAATCCATTTAGGAGCATCTAAAACTATTTTATTAATTGGTTCAATTTCGTTATTAATTATTTTATAAATGGTCGAAATGGGTGTATCACCTCTGAAAGGTAAAATACCTGTAATACATTCATATAACACAATACCTAAACTATATAAATCACTTTGTGCGTCAACTTCACCGCCGATAGCTTGCTCTGGGCTCATATAATCCGGAGTTCCTATTACCATTCCACTTTGGGTCAATTTAGTAGTGCTGGCTGCGTGAGCGATACCAAAATCTGTTAATACCGGTTTACCGTCTGAAGTGATTATAATATTACTGCTTTTAATATCTCTATGGATGATTCCCTTGCTATGAGCATAATTCAATGCTTCTGATATAGGAGCAATTATATTAATAGCATCTTCAATCTTAAGCCTACCCTTTTCTTGAATGATGTGATGCAGGTCTGTTCCATCTAAGTATTCCATCGCTATATAATGGATTCCGTTGTCAATTCCTTCATCATAAATTGTAACTATATTATGATGATTCAAAGAAGCTGAAAGCTGAGCTTCGCGGTGAAATCTTTCTAAAAATTCTTTGTAATGAATTAAATTTTTGTGAATTACTTTTAGAGCAACCAAACGATTCAAATTTTTTTGCACAGCTTTATAAACAGTAGCCATTCCCCCTCTGCCTATTTCTTCTATTATTTCAAACCTATTGGAAAGAGCTAATTTGACTTCCGACTCGGAAGTAATTTCACCTAAAGGAGCACCTGTTCCGGTTAATATACTTCCGCAATGCTTGCATTTGATGGCATTTGCTTTAATGATTTCGTCGCAATATGGACAGTGCTTAGTTTCTTCCATTAATAGATAACTTCTTGAAAGTATATTCTTACTTTCAAAAAAATGAATGGTAAATTGAAATTAATTTAGTCTATGATATTAATTACCAATAAATGAATGTTAAATTTTTATATAATAATGAGAAGGTTAGAAGTATATACGTAAATAAAAAGTACGGGAATATTTAAATTATTTATCCAACTTAATAAAGATGGATACAACTTTTATCCGAAAACTTATGTGAGGGAAGTTAATCTTAAAAAAGATAAAGAGCAAGAAGAAAGTATATAATTAATTTAATCGATGTATTTTACATCAAACATAAGAAAAGTCTATGCTGTTTTTAAGTTGAAGCTTGGAATATTTTTACTGACTGGAATAACATTTTTTTGTGATCTTCCAATTATATAATGTTATTTATTCCCCTCCATAAAAGTAATTTGCGCCAAATGTTTTTACAGAGCATAAAATAATTTATTTTAAAACAGAGGAATTAATATATTTGGCAGCAAATTTAAAATATCATATTCTTACCTGAGGAAAATCATCTTTTTAACTTGTGAAAAATTACCTGCCTGCAGCTTATAAAAATATATACCGCTTGAAAGATTATCCGCTTTGAAATTAACTTTAAAATTGCCTGCCTGCATTTCTTTATTTATCAAAGTTTTTACTTGCTGTCCTAAAATATTGTAAACTTTTAATACAACAAGCTGAGCAGAAGGAATAGAAAAATTAATAGTAGTTGAAGGATTAAACGGGTTCGGATAATTTTGCGATAAATGATATTCTTCAGGTAATAAATTTTCTGAATAATCAATACCGGTAATAATATCTACTTTAAATTTCCAGGCTTCAGTCCATTTACTGCTGGTAGAATTTACTATAGAAGAAACCCGCCAATAGTAATTTGTACTATCAAGATTATCAATTGTTAAAAAAGATGATTTTAAAGTTGTATCCAATAATGTACTATTAAACATGCTGTCTTTTGAAACCTGTACCCTGAAAAAGTCATATAGCCCCTGTCCCGTCCATTTTAAGTAAACTGAATCTTTGGGGGATATATTAACTATACTGTATTTTGCAGGTTCAAATGGAATAGGAATATTTGCACTAGCAGCAACATCCGGTTCACCAAAAACTATTTCGCCAAAACTTCTAACTGTAGCTGTTAATTCATTTACATTATTATCGTATGCTGCGGGAATTATAGAAAATTTATGATTTAGCGAATCTCTAATGTAAAATGAAGTACTAGCAGGATTTTTTATCTCCGGATATTTTGATAGATCTATATGAAAAATTGCTTTTTGCTGATCAATTCCCGCGAAGTTTTCATATTTTACTGAGACAGGGTAAATGATAGGAGGTTTACCATCAAAAATAGGTTTAATCGGTCCGTACGGAATACGGGTAAGCAAAGCTCCCATATATGGAGCATTACTTAATGAATCATAATGAACAAGTATTCCTGTATTCTTAGGATGATTATGATCCGGATAATTATTTCCTGGCATTACATTATCTAAAAAGTCCAATGGTCTTTTTACTAGTTCTTTCCAAGGCAATTTATAAGCACGATATACTAATATATTTTCCGGCAGTGTTATAACCAGAGCTAATGAACCATCAGAATGTGATTCAACAATATTGTGCCTCACCGGACTAAAACTCGGAGGATATAGTGCACCATAACTAATAAACCATCCCCCGCTAGGAAGTTTTTCAGCACTTCCCGCTGTTGCCGAAGCTAGCTTTCCTAAAGATGCCGGATATCGGAACTCGCTGATAAGAGTTGCAGTCTTGTTTATTTCATCAACCTTATACTCTACAGCCCGTGAATTTTTATATAAATCCCCGTTATCAAATATCGAAATATTTCCGTTTGAAAGTCTTTTAACATTGTGCTGTCGTGAATAATAGAAAGGAGCATTTTCCGGGTGCTCATTAATAAAAGTAAATTCTTTGCTCTTTCCACCCATGCGCCAGAGTATTTTACCGGTTGATCTATCGATTTTCATTATTTCGCTTAGCTCCCTGAATGAAGCAATGATGTTGCCGTCATTGTCCAAATCAAAACCATTTAGCGTTGCATAATGTACCCGGTTTTGTGTTAAGTCTACTTCACTGCTGTCGCTGCTGTCTGTACTATTTGTAATCGGTATATAGTCGAGATTACGCCATTCAAAAATTACATTTTTGTTTCTATCCTGCTCTTGTAATATATCGATAACTAAGGTTGCATTGGATTGCCCTCCCTGGACTACTTTGCTCATATCATAAGGAATATTATGGTAAGACATAAGCATTGCATGACCATTTGGCAAATAAAGAAATTCATGGAAATCAGTTTCATACCCGTTTTTCATATGGAAACTATCAACTACGGCAAAGTTGCTGTCCATTACATAGTGTTTTAAATCCTCACCGGTTCCGGGAGCAATCCCTGAAAAATTTCCTAGTGCATAAGATAAATAACCGTTGGGCTGAATTTTGAAATCGAAGGGAGCTCCATTAACTCTAATAGAATCTATAATACTCCCCTTCTTATCGAGTATAAAAATATAATTAGCATAAAAGTGGGTAGGCGCATTTCGATCCCACGCAGCTAAAAAAATATATCCATCAGAAGGATTATTAATTGAATCTACTGTGATTGTCGGCTGTGGTAAATAAGTGTTTGTAGTAAATGGACTCTGTGAATATTCAGCATAATTATAATTGCTGTTTTCAGAGTTGGCCTGCGTAACAACTCCACTTACGATTGTAAAGTGATATAAACAGTTAGGTAAATCTGAATCATAAATGGTTTTAATCCCTTGTTTTAAGGATACACTAACTGTTTCATTATAAATAAAGGGAGAGTAAGGATTAAAAACCAGGGTCTTATTATCATCTGATAAAATAAAACTTCCATTATGCTCCCCGCTTGCTGAGCCGGTAACAGATATTTTAGCAGAAGAAATTGTCTGACTTTTTATTTCATTTCCAAATCTGATAATGATATTTGTCCTTGGAGATACCATCGCAGAATTAGGAACCGGGTATAAATATTGAAATTTATCTATGTTATTGTTCCCTTGTGGATAAATTTTAATTGCATGAATTATAATAACAGTAATTATGACTAAGAAAACATTTAGGCATTCATTGAAGGTTAGGCAAATATTATGATTGGATTTCATTCGTGCTCCTCGTTTTTATCTCAAAAGTGTAATTTAGGAATTTTTGGAGTAAGAATTATTCTATTTTATTTAGAAATATCATATTTATTTTAAATATTCTATTAAAATGTGTGTCCTTACTTTATCAATAACATTTTCTTTGTTGCTGTATATTTATTTTTTCCATTGAGAGTAATTGCAAATATCCTGTAAAAATAAACACCCGATGAAAATTCATTCGCATCCCATGTGATTTTATAACTGCCTGCGTTTTGAATCTTATCTACAATTATTTCAATTTCTTTTCCAAGGACATTATATATTTCAATCTTCACTCTACTCTCTGACGGTAATGAGTAGGAAAAACTAGAAATGGGGTTGAAAGGATTCGGATAATTCTGAGTTAACATAAACTCAGAAGGATTTGTTAAATTATTTTCTTGAACTGCGGTTGTGGGGTTGCCAATCAAAATTATTGGTAAAGACGCCATTTCATTAGCTTTATAAGCGGCAATATATATATTGTCCCTAACTTCCGATAAACCAAAAGTCTGAAAATTAAAATGTAAATAAATTTCTTTACCGGGAAGTATTTCAATGGGGAAAGTATCATTAGAATGAAACAAATTCCCTATATAAAAAACCCCTCCTATATTAATGGGAGATGATGAATTATTTCTAATAGAAATAGAATCTACCTTTATAGAATTTGTAAATAACAATGAATCTTTATTTGAAGAAATTATTTTAGTTTTCCATGGAAACTTAAAGGCACGATAACTATAAATAAAACTCTGACTGACTAATGAATCGTTGCTTAGAATATTCCCCTCTTTATCAACTTCACTCATATAAAAAGATTTGCGGCCTGTATTTCCCCAGCCGATTACATAATTATTACTGAAAGTATACTGCACATTCCCCATATTTTTAGATCTTACTTCGGGTGTATGGGATATATTATTTATTAAATCAGCAGTTTTATTTTGTTCATTTATATTAAAAATCAATACTCTGGAATTTTGATTAGTCTCAAATTTCCGGTTATCGAAAACAGTTAATTTATTTCCATCGATAAGGCGCACGTCATGCTGCTGTTCAAATTCAGTATCATTTCCTGAAATTGAGAATTGATTATTGTAACCTCCTAGGCGCCAAATTATTTTGCCCGTGTTACGGTCAACTTCTGTAACTTCATTAAAATTTTTGACAGAAAAAATTATCCTATTATTATCAACTACATCGATTGAATTAATATGACTGTATTCAATTGTGTGCTGGTAAAAATCAACAAAGCTTGAATCGGCGTCGGTAATTTTAAAATTATCCCATGTTCTCCATTGCCAGACAACAACTTTATTTTCATCTAATTCCTGGATAACACATCCAAATACAACTGCAGCAGTATCCCCTCCGGGTTTTACTGTATCCATATTTATTACCTGGGGATCGAAAGAGATCAAAAATGAATGTCTGTTTGGAAGGACCTGTAAATCATGGAAATTTGTTGTATATCCATTTTTACAATAAAAACTGTCAACAACCTGGCAGAGACTATCCATTCCATAAAATTTACCTGCGCCATCATTATAATAAGTAATAATTCCGGAAGGCTGAATTTTAAAATCATATAACCTTGCAGAACTTCTTTTATAATAAAGAAGTATCCCGTCTTTATTTATTATAGTTAAATAATTATTTGAGCTTTGGTTTATCCCTATAAAATAAGAACCATCTTTTCCATTGGTGTTTTTTATATAAACCTTAGGAAAATCAGTTGGAAAGATTGAAGTGGAATCCAAAGGAGTTTGAAGCTTAGTGGAATTTTCTTTTTTAATCGTTTTATTGCCTCTAAAATCATTTACAAAATACTTTAATGAAGATGAACCTTTTGAAATATAAAAGAAGAAGCTTAGCGAATCGATATTTTTATTTGTGATTGTTTTTAGTCCGCTGTATAATTGAACAGTAACTTTTTCGCCTCTCATAAATGAAAGATATGGCATGAATACAATTGTCTTAAAATCCTTCGTAAGATATAAACTACCGTTATGATGTCCGCTTAAGTTTCCATCTACTTTGATAATTGAAGTATCATTGATATTAAAATTACTTAAAGGTTCACCATAGCGAATAATTATATTGGTTTGAGGTAATTGCAACCCGGAGCCGGGAACAGGTGAAAGATATTCAAATTTGTCCACATTATAATTTGTTTGCGAGTAACAAAAAGATAAGAAGGAAATGAATATAAAGAGAGTCAATAATTTCATTAATAGATTCACTGTTGTTCTACTAAACATTTTATATTTTGATTCCCCCTTCTATAAATCGTAAAAATAACTTAAATAAATCTATTTTGTCAATTTCATTTTGCGAAACCATAGTTACAATTTCATGTTTTAACCATACTAAGAATATAATTAAAAATAATAGTGAGTTAAGAAAACGGGAAAATAATCTCCCTAAAAATTAGTATTTCCTTTTAATTGTATTGATACAATGGTGATTTACGTAACTGTCAAAATCTTGTATTTATTGCTTAAAAATTTTAATTTGCCGGTTCAATATCACAATTATACTTACCAAATAAGCTTTGCTTTGGCTTAAATCACCTTAAGGTAAGTTTTTCAAAAAATTATTACTGACAAAATCGGTAAAATGAGGGTTATAACATGAACAATGGAAATAATATAGATTTAGAAATTGAAGAGATTGAAACTAGGGAATGGCTTTATTCACTTGATTACGTTCTTGAACATGGCGGACCGGAAAGGGTAAAAGATCTTTTACATCAACTTCAAATACGTGCTCAAAAATTTGGCGTCGAAATTCCATTTACAGCTAACACTCCTTATATAAATACTATTCCAAGAGAAAAACAGCCACCGTATCCCGGGGATAGAGAAATCGAAAGAAGAATAAAAAGCTTAATCCGGTGGAATGCTATGGCAATGGTAGTCCGTGCAAATAAAATGGAAAGCGGAATTGGAGGACACATCTCTACATATGCATCGGCAGCAACTCTTTATGAAGTCGGCTTCAATCATTTCTTTCACGGAAAAGGTGACGGGTATGATGGTGACCAGATCTATTTCCAGGGACATGCATCTCCAGGTATTTATGCTCGGGCTTTCCTTGAAGGAAGATTAACAATTGAACAGATGCATAATTTTCGAAGAGAATTAAAGCCCGGCGGCGGTTTGTCATCATATCCGCATCCCTGGTTAATGCCTGGTTTTTGGGAATTCCCTACGGTATCAATGGGATTAGCACCAATAATGGCAATTTACCAGGCAAGATTTAATCGATATCTGGAAGATCGGGGTCTTAAGGAAAATAAGAATCGAAAAGTTTGGGCATTTTTGGGAGATGGAGAAACCGATGAGCCTGAAACTCTTGGTGCTATTTCTCTTGCAGCAAGAGAAAAATTGGATAATCTTATTTTTGTAATAAATTGCAATTTACAAAGACTGGATGGGCCTGTTCGTGGCAACGGTAAAATAATTCAAGAGCTCGAAGCAATTTTTAAAGGTACAGGATGGAATGTTATAAAGGTAATCTGGGGAAGTGATTGGGATCCTTTCCTGGAAAAAGATAAAGAAGGAAAGTTAGTAAAAAGATTAGGTGAAATTGTTGACGGACAATATCAAAAATATTCGGTAGAAACTGGTAAATATATTCGTGATCATCTTGTTGATGGTGATGAGTATTTGGCTGATCTCTTTAAGAATCTTTCAGATGAAGAACTTCGTAAAATGAAACGGGGTGGTCATGATCCCGAAAAAGTCTATACTGCTTTTAGAGCTGCTGTTGAATATACAGGCTCCCCTACTGTTATTTTAGCTAAAACTATAAAAGGTTACGGACTCGGTGAGAGCGGTGAAGGTAAAAATATAACTCACCAGCAGAAAAAATTAAATGAAGATGAATTGAAAGAATTTAGAGCAAGATTCGGTATTCCCATTTCAGATGAAGATATTGCCAGTGCTCCTTTTTACAGGCCAAGTGAAGATAGTCATGAGATGCAATATCTAAAACAGCATAGAAAAGATTTGGGTGGTTTTGTACCGACAAGAAAAAATGATGTCAGACCGATTAAAACTCCTCCAGAAGATATATTTGAAGAATTTTATAAAGGCACTGAAGGACGTGAAGCTTCTACAACAATGGTTTTTGTGAGACTTCTTGCCAAATTGCTTAAGGATAAAGAAATTGGAAAATATATTGTTCCGATTGTCCCGGATGAAGCAAGAACATTTGGAATGGAAGCATTGTTCAGGCAGGTTGGAATTTATTCGCATGTTGGACAGCTTTATGAACCTGTGGATAAGGAAAGCCTTCTTTATTACAAAGAAGCAGAAAACGGTCAAATACTTGAGGAAGGTATTACCGAAGCAGGAGCGATGTCATCATTTATAGCAGCTGGTACTGCATATGCAACCCATGGTATAAATATGATTCCATTCTTCGTTTATTATTCAATGTTTGGTTTACAAAGAATCGGTGATTTGTATTGGGCTGCGGGAGATATTCAAGCTAAAGGATTCTTATTGGGAGGAACATCCGGTAGAACTACACTCAGTGGTGAAGGTCTGCAGCATCAGGATGGAAACAGCCACTTGCATGCGTATACAATTCCAAATCTTGTTGCATACGATCCGGCCTTTGCTTTCGAAATTGCCGTAATCATTAGAGATGGAATTAGAAGAATGTACGAAGAACAAGAAAATATCTTTTACTATATGACAATAATGAATGAAAATTATGCAATGCCGCCAATGCCCAAAGGAGTTAAAGACGGAATTTTGAAGGGCATGTATAAATTTAAATCTTCGACAAAGAAAAATGCTAAACTAAAAGCACATCTTTTCGGCAGCGGAACAATTTTAAATGAAGCTTTAAAAGCCCAGGAAATTCTTGAAGACGATTATAAAGTTGCAACGGATGTTTGGAGCATTACAAGTTATAAAGAATTAAGACGTGAAGCCTTGGATATAGAAAGATGGAACATGCTCCATCCTTCTGAAAAATCTAAAATTCCTTATATAACTCAAATACTAAAAGATGAAAACGGTGCTTTTGTTGCTGCTTGTGATTATGTCAAAGCACTTCCCGATTCCATTTCAAAATGGTTTCCGGGACCTTTAATGTCTTTGGGTACAGATGGTTTCGGAAGGAGTGAAGGAAGAGCTGAATTAAGAGATTTTTTTGAAGTCGATGCAAAACATATAGTTTTAGCAACACTTTATTCATTGGCAAAAGATAATAAGATAAAAATAGAGCAAGTAGAAAAAGCAATTAAAGATCTTGGGATTAATCCTTCAAAAGTTAATCCTATGATTTCGTGATTTATATATTAATATCTCTTTAATGTTAAAGAGTATTATCTCTGTTAGCTAAAAATAAATTTCTTTCAAAAAGGATAATTATGGCACAAGAGTTTAAACTGCCTGAATTAGGAGAAAATATTGAGTCGGCAGATGTTTTAAGTGTTTTGGTTAAACCTGGTGATAAAATAGAAAAGGAACAAAGTATTATTGAAATTGAAACCGATAAAGCAACTATTGAAGTACCTTCTACTATTTCCGGTGTAATAAAAGAAGTTACAATAAAGCAAGGGGATAGTGTTAAAGTCGGGCAGACAATTTTAATAATGGAAAACGGTGAGGACAAAGCTAAAGAAGTTCCGGATATAAAAAAGAAACAAGAGAAAATTGAAAAGGGAAAAATAAAAGATGATAACAAAGCTGAATCCAAACAAAAAGCTGAAGAAAAAAAACCATCTAAAATGAATAAACAAGGAGCTAAAACTGAAGTTTTAGAATTAAAATTACCTGAATTGGGTGAAAATATAAATTCAGCTGATGTTTTAAATATTCTTGTAAAAGAGGGTGATACAATAGAAAAAGACCAGGGAATTATTGAAATCGAAACCGATAAAGCAACCATTGAAGTTCCTTCTACAATCTCCGGAAAAGTTGTTCAAATTTTAGTTAAACCGGGAGATAAAGCCTCGGTTGGACAGACTATATTAAAAATTGAATCCGGAGCTGAAACCTTAAAAAAAGAGAAAACAGAAGCAAAGACTATTACTGAAAAGACCTTTGCAAAAAAAGAAGAAGGGGAAGAAAAGACTGTTGAAGAGAAAGAAATTGCTAAAGGAGAAAGAACTGCTTTTAAACCGGGAGAGATTGATAACCAGCCTCCTATTATGAGAGATGCAGCTCCAGCAGCACCATCTGTAAGAAGGATTGCTCGAGAAATTGGCGTTGACATCAGACAGGTACAAGGTACAGGTCCCGGCGACAGAATTTCAATGGATGATGTGAAAAATTTCTCAAAACAACTAAATGAAGGGAGAACTATAACTTCCGGTGTACCTGTGCAGCAGGAAGCTTTACCCGATTTTTCAAAGTTCGGTGAAATAGAACGGAAAGAAATGAACAAGATCCGTTCTACAACTGCTGTTCATCTTAGTTATGCATGGGCTTCAATTCCTCATGTTACCCAGCATGATAAAGCAGATATTACAGAACTCGAACAGATGAGAAAAGCTTTTAATCCAAAAGTTGAAAAAGAAGGAGGTAAGCTAACTGTAACTGCAATACTATTAAAGGTTATATCTTCAGCTTTAAAAGTTTTTCCAAAGTTTAACAGCAGTATTGATTTAAATAAAAAAGAAATTATTTATAAAAAATATTTTAATGTTGGCGTTGCTGTAGATACGGAAAACGGTTTAATAGTGCCGGTTATAAAAAGTGTTGATAAAAAGAATATTAAAGAACTTGCAGTTGAATTAGGAAATGTTGCTGAGAAAGCAAGGAATAGGAAAGTTTCTCTTGATGATCTTCAAGGAGCATGTATCACTATCACAAATTTAGGCGGAATTGGCGGGACTTCATTTACTCCAATTGTTAATTCACCGGAAGTCGCTATTCTGGGAATATCAAGAGGAGATTATGAACCGGTATTTAAAGATGATGAATTCATCCCCCGTTTAATGCTTCCTTTATCCCTTTCATATGATCATAGGATAATTGATGGTGCTGATGCTGCAAGGTTTTTAAGATGGGTTTGCGAAGCACTGGAAGAACCTATGAAAATACTAATTGAGGGATAAAAAAAGTTCAAGTGTAAGTTCAAGTTCAAGAATTTAAATCATCATAAATATATTTTAATTCATTCTAATTCTTATAGTATGTATATCAAGGAATTTATAAATGGTAATTAAACTAGCAATAATCGGAGGCGGGCCCGGAGGATATGCTGCTGCATTTCTTGCAGCTGATTTAGGTCTGGATGTTACACTAATTGATCGTGAAAAAAATCCGGGAGGGGTATGTCTTTACAGAGGCTGTATTCCTTCAAAAGCATTGCTTCACGTAGCTAAACTGCTAAATGAGACAAAAGATGCAAAACATATGGGATTGGATTTTCCCGAACCCAAAATAAACCTTGATAGATTGAGAGAGTGGAAAAATGAAGTTGTCGGCAAAATGACGGGCGGATTGGGAATTCTATCCAAACAAAGAAAAGTAAATTATATTCAAGGGAATGCATCTTTTATTAATTCAAAAAAATTAAAAATTGAAAAAAAAAATGGCGGAACAGATGAACTTTCATTTGATAAAGTAATTATAGCTACAGGTTCTGTTATTGCTTCTATTCCATCGCTAGATATTAAAAGCAAAAGATTATTAAATTCAACAACTGCATTGGATTTACCTGAAATTCCCAAAAACCTTTTAGTAGTTGGGGGAGGATATATCGGCCTGGAACTGGGTTCCGTTTATAAATCTTTAGGCTCAAAAGTATCTGTAGTTGAAATGATGCCGGGATTATTACCCGGAGCTGATAGGGATTTGGTTTCTTATCTCGCTAAAAGAATAGAAAAGAGTTTTGAAAAAGTAATGTTAAACTCCAGAGTCTTGGAAATGAATGAAATGGATAAAGGCATAAATGTAAAAATAAAAGGAGAAGATGGGAAAGAATTTGAAGAAGTTTATGACTATGTATTAATGTCTATCGGGAGAAAACCGGAAACAAAAGGTCTTGGACTTGAAAATACAAAAGTTAAGATAAATCAAAGAGGCTGGATAAAAGTTAACCAGCAATTACAAACCGACGACCCTGATATCTATGCAATCGGTGATATTGTTGGCGAACCTATGCTTGCACATAAAGCTTCTCATGAAGGTAGGACTGCTGTTGAAGCAATTGCAGGTCATAAAGTTGCATTCGAACCCAAAGCTATTCCAGCCGTTGTTTTTACTGATCCCGAAATTGCATGGGCTGGTATAACAGAAAATTATGCAAAAGAAAAAGGTATCGATTATAAAGTTGCAAAATTTCCATGGGCGGCATCAGGCAGAGCTACAACATTAGATAGAAGTGATGGCGTTACAAAAATTATTGTTAATCCTCAAACCGAAAGGATCCTTGGAATTGGAATTTGCGGACCCAGTGCCGGAGAATTAATTGCCGAAGGAGTACTCGCTATTGAAATGGCTGCTAATTTAACTGATTTAAAATTGACTATTCACCCGCATCCGACTTTATCGGAAACTCTAATGGAAGCTGCAGAAGTATTCTTCGGACAGAGTACTCATATTTATAGACCTAAAAGGGATAAGTAATAGAAACTTTAAATTCTAATTTTAGAAATTGTAGTGTATGATAATTAATTTTATTATTTTACATTATTGTTTTTATGTGGGGATTAAGCCAAAAACTTTAAACAAAAAGTTTTGCTAATCAGTTATTTCCCTTTTGGTTAATTACAAATTAATACCGGCAATAAAGAGAATCGTTCTTTATTAAATATTGGGAAATCATACATTCATTTATGCGTTTTCATTTTGAGACATAATCCTTAAATATATTTTTTTATGCAAAAAAAGTAGTCAAAATATAAGCTTAAAAGAGATGTTTTTTTTGCATATTTATTGCTATTAACCTTTAAGAAAATGGCTTTGATGATTTAATATTATGAAGTTATCTTTTGACGATTAGCTTTCATTAATTAAATTTCTCAAAAGTCTATATTAAGAAGGAATTTTTATTAAAAATGAATAGCAGCCTTAAAGAAAATAATTTTAATCTAGAATCCTTTTCTAATATTATTCAGAATGTGCCGATTGGAGTTTTGTTGTTTTCTTCTGATTGGAAAGTATATTTTGTTAATGAAAACTTTTATCAGTTCGGAAGTCTATACCAAATTAATACCGCTTCTTTAATCGAAAATAATATACTTCAATACAAACTGTTCCCTTCATATGATATTTCAGAAGATCTTAAAAAATTAGAAGAAGGATATTCTTTTGAAACCGAAGTCGCCTATATAAAAACGAAGGACGGTAAAATATCTGTTGTTGTAAAAGCTTCTCCGTTATTTGAAAACGGAATTTTCGCAGGTGGAATTCTGATAGTAGAAGATCTTAAAATTACCGATAAAAAACCTGACGATAAGGAACTGAGTATAGAACAGCTTGAAAAAGCTATAAGTAGGTTGAATAATCTTCTTTTAATTGCTGATCAAGAAGGAAACATAAAATTTTCTTTTGGTAAAAATATAAAAAAACTGAAATCGAATTTAACTCTCGCTGGATTCAAAGAAGAAGATTTATCTATTGATAAAATCTTTAATCAGGAAATCCATAATGAATTTAAGGAAAAATTTGAAGCTGTAAGAGTGCAAAAAATTACGGCGAAATGTAAAGTTGATCTCCTTTTTGATGAAGAAATATACCATTATAATTGTATTATTGAACCGCTGTTAGATAGTGAAGAAACGCAGTATATATTTATCTGGTTAAATGATGTAAGTGAAATAATTAATGATGAAAAAGCTCTAAAAAGAGAATTAAATAAACTAAGACAATATAAGTATGTTATCGAATCTGCTGCAGACCCGATTTTTATAATTGATGATGACGGTAATATAAACTTCTGGACAAATTCAGCAGAGGATATGTTTGGTTATTCTAAAGAAGATATCACAGGAGAATTTTTAGGACAAATCTTTAAATTCAGTTTTAATGATATAAAATCCCGGCTGCAGATATCAAAAACCTGGGAAGGTGAACTAAAGGCAGTAACAAAAAACAATTCCGAGAAAATTATTTATTCACGTTTTGCATTATCGAAAGAAACAGATAATAATATTGTAGTTATTTGTACCGATGTTACCGAAAGAACTTATGCGGAACAGCAGTTAAGAAATTCGGAAAATAAATTTAAAAATAATTTCTACTATGCTGAATATCCTTTATGTGTTTTAAACGCTGAGGGTTACATTACGGATGTTAATAAGAAATTAACTTCGGAATTAAAATATTCACAGGAAAATTTACTAAATAAAAATATTAGAAATATAATCGCCCCTGATTTCATTAGGGAAACATCATTTGAATTAAAATCTCATTTAAATATTCCTAAATCAAATATCCCTTTTATATCAGGTAAAGGTGAAAAAATAATTTTTTCATCCATTTTTATTCCCATATACGGTAAAGATGAAAAAATTATTTTTATAAATTGCTATTTTGAAAATGTAACTGAAGAATCTTTAAATGAAGAAGAAAAAAGATTTTTCAACTCTATTTTCAAATCTTCTCCGGAGGGAATTGCAGTTGAGTCAAAGGGGAAAATAGTACAGGCAAACCAGTTATTTGCAAATATTTTTGGTTACGATAATCAGGAAGAACTTACAAATAAAGATATTTTAGATTTAGCTGAGAATCATGATGTGCTTAAGGTAGCAGAATATTTTCAAATTATCGAAAAGAAAAAAAAAGGTTGGGGAAGGTTGGAGTTTTTAGGTAAACGAAAAGACAATTCAAATTTTTATGCAGAGATCTCTGCTTCGACTTTTGAATTGAACCTTAAAAATTTCATGGTATTTATAATTCGTGATATTACCGAAAGAAAAAAAGCACAGAATGCGATTACTGATTCCGAGGAGAAATATAGAAATATAATAGAAAGCATTGATGATTTTCTATATACCTATGAAAAGGTAAATAATATTCTCAAGCCTGTTTTCTTTACATCTTCAGTAGAAAAAATAACTGGGTATACCCAACAGGAATTTTTAAATGATTCCAAGTTGTTAATAAAAATCGTGCATCCAAGTGACCTTTCCATTGTTAAGCAAAAAATTAGAACTCTTTTCAAGAGTAAGATTTTAAATTCCGAAGAAATTGAATTCAGAATTATAAACAAATCGGGAAATATTGTTTGGGCTCGGAACAAAGTCAATGTAGTAAGAGGAATTACCGGGAAAATTCAAAAAGTATACGGTTTAATTAATAATATTTCTTTAAGAAAAAAAGCAGAAGAAGACTTAATAAAGACAACCGAAAACCTTGTTAAATTAAACGAGACCAAAGATAAATTTATTTCAATTGTCTCTCACGATTTAAGAACTCCTTTTAGTTCAATTCTTGGTTTTACAGATCTGCTGTTAACTGATGAAGAACTTACTGATGATGAAAAAAATCAATATATAAAATATATTAAAGATTCGTCTAAGTCTATGCTTTCGCTTGTAAACTCCTTACTTGATTGGACAAGACTTCAGACAGGAAGAATCAACTTTGACCTGGAAAGAGTTGACGCTAACTCAATCATTGAAAAATCTGTTAACGCATTGTCGGGCGCTGCTTTTCAAAAAAATATTGAGCTTACTTCACTTGTTGGAAACGATGTTTTTGTTTTTGTTGATAAAGAATTAATCGGGCAGGTATTTAATAACCTGATTTCCAATGCAATTAAGTTTACTAGAGATGGTGGTAACATAATTATTACTGTTAATCCCTCTAGTAAACCCAGATTTGTTGAGTTTTCTATAAAAGATAATGGTGTCGGAATTAAAGAAGAAAATTTAAAATATTTATTTAAAGTTGAATCGAAATTTACTTCGGAAGGAACTTCCGGAGAAAAAGGTAGCGGTTTGGGACTTTCTCTGGTAAAAGAAATAATCGAAAAACACGGCGGTAAAATTTGGGTTGAGACAGAATACGGGAAAGGTTCGGATTTTAGATTTACATTACCAATTGCATCGGCCGATATTTTACTGGTGGATGACAGCAAAACCGATAAACTTTTGTATTCCAAAATATTAAAGAATATAACTCCCGATTATAATGTAAAAACCGCATCGGATGGAAATGAAGCCTTGGAAATAATTAAAAATTCTCCTCCTGCTTTAATTATTACAGATCATAATATGCCGGTAATGAATGGACATGAACTTATTCGGGCAATAAAAAAATCAAATATAAAAAGTAAACCACCAATAATTGTTTTAAGCGGAGATATCACGCGAAACGAAATGGATGATTATAACCAGCTCGGAATTGAATTTGTATTTCACAAACCCGTCGATTTAAGTTTATTTAAATATGCAGTCGAGAAATCTCTTAAAGAAGGATTAAAGAATTAGTTTTTCATTAAGACTAATCCTGTCGAGGGTTTTAAAGTAATCTTACTGGATATTTTTTCTAATGATTCTATTCCTGCTTCTTCAGAATTCACTAACATGTCCCATTCCCCTTCCGGCAGTATAAATTCCTGCTCCTTTTGAGGGTTAGAATTAAAAAAAATTAGAAAAATATTTTTTTCATGTTCTATTGAGTAACCAAGAGCAAAAGAATTTTCTTTTACATCAAAAAATTTTATTTCATTATGGCCAGCTTTTCTGAATACATCATACCTGTTTCTTAGAGTTATTAATCCTTTATAATAATCATGAAGCTCTTTATTAATTTTAATATGATTATAATTTAAGTAATTTGTTTCATTATCTTTCTCATAACTGTTATGATCCATTTTACCTTTATTATTATCCTGCACTTTGGGATCAGGAAAAATAACCTTGCTGCGGGCAAACTCCTGCCCTTCATGAACCATTATCATTCCTTGAGAAGTAAATAAAAAAAGTGCGGCTAATTTATTTAACTTTAATTGAATAGGGGTTAACTTAGTATGAACATCAATATTTTCAATAATTTTTTCAGGATCCGCTTCCCCGGAACCAATTCTAATAAAATCAGCCAAAGTATATCCATCGTGAGATTCAAGATAGTTGACTGAATGTTCTTTCTTTTGGAATAAACCATGTTCATCTTTTGAAATAGTTCCCCTTACATAACTTTTAATCCTTTCATAATTATTGTGTGCATACCAATGGCCAAAAATCCATCCTAAACCCTTCGTTGGGTTTTCCCCTTTAATACCATTTCTAAACTGATCATTCCAGCTTCCCCATCCTCTTAAAGAAAATCCCATAGGATCATAACCACCACCCCATGGTTCGGCAACAAAAATTACATTTGGATTTATCATTCGAGCTTGCCTAAAGGTTTCTTCAACAGTTTCCCAATCAATAAGCCTGGCAAGATCAAAACGAAATCCATCAATATGATATTCCTTCATCCAATATAAGATGCTGTCGATAATCATTCTCCGGGACATCGGCCTTTCCGTTTTAAAATCATTCCCTGTATGACTTTCTGAAATGAAATTTCCTTTTCCATTCAAACGGAAATAATATTCCTTATCAATTTGCTTTAAGTTACCCAGTTCATATTCTGAAATATGATTATACACAACATCCATCATAACAGCTATTCCTTCTTTATGAAAAACCTTCACCATATCCTTAAAATCATTTATCTGTTTTGCAGATTCACCATACCATTTATTCCATTCTAGTTTCCTTGCATTTATACTATAATAAGCTTCAGGCGCAAAGAAAGCTGCAGTCATATATCCCCAATGGTTCATTTCGTATGGATTCCATGTATTATATTTTCCGTGAAGAGATTCTTCGTAAGGTGATTCAATATTTCCAAATTCCTGTGAAGGCAATAGTTCAACAGTGTTAATCCCCAAACTTTTGATATAATCGATCCCGCCGGGTTTGCCTTTTTCAATTAATCCTTGATAAGTTCCTGGTTTGGATACACCGGAAGATTGATGTGCAGTCATATCTCTCATATGCATTTCATAAATTATAAAATCACGCCAGTCCCTTTCAATCCAATTATCCCCTTCCCAATCGTAATCATTTTCTTTTAAAACTATAGATTTCCTTGGATTAAAATATGTATTATATGTAGCAACTGCTTTTGAATATGGATCGATTGATAATTCCACATGATCAGTTAATAAATCTCCGGTATGATAAACTCTATATCCATAAAATAATCCGTAATTCTCTCCTTCTAACGAAAATTCCCAAACAGCATTTTCATCTTTTATCATTTCATAAATAACACCTTCAGTATCTTCAACGGAAGAAAAAGTATAAAGCATTACCTTCAAAACGCTTGGAGCAAATAATCTAAAAAATGTTTTACCGTTTTCAACAAAAGAGCCTAGTTTTTTATCTGAAAAATATTTATCAAGCTCTTTAAGCTTAATTAAATATTTAACATGTTTTAAAGTAATTCTTGATTTTGATTTACCGGTAGTAGACAAAATATTCTTTACAATATTAATTCGAATTTAAAAAATTCAGAATGTGAATTTAGAAATGATAAATTATATATCAAAAATTAGAGAAATGGTTTTTTTTAAATATTATATTATATTAAAATATATGAAGTTTTCTTTAAACTCTGTGGGCGAGGGGACAACTTTATTTTTTATTTGAATTATCCGAATATTGATATATTGATATCCCTGCATCTTTTTCGAAATTCAAATTTTGAGCTAACAGTTTAATTTTAACGTAGAACCAGTAAATGTCTCCAAGATTAAGACTATCTTTATTTTGAACATAAGAAAATGTTTCTTCACCTTGAGCGGGGATCGTAATCTGAGAAGATTGATTATCTATTACAAGATTACTTTCATATAACAATTCTCTCTTTGATGGAATATCATTTGAATATAATTGCAAAGATATTTTTTGACTATTGGGAAAATCCAATGTTACTGGTGAATTCATCCGATTTTTTACCAGCAGCTGAAAATTGTAATTTTTGGAATAGCTCCCTTCGCCATTATAATCAGGAACGACTTTTCCTTCAATTGGAATTGAGGGATCTATGATATCGAAAAATAAATAATTGCCATTTACTTTACCTCCGACAAAACTCATTGAAATTGAGTACATCCCTACGGGGGCCTGGATCCAATTTTCATGATCTTTAATTTTTTTGTCCCAAATATAATTGATTGTTTTTTCTTCTCCAGGTGCCAGAGTAATTTTATCTGGATTTGTTGTATTGGTTTCATAATCTTCCGGATAAGTATAATAAACGAGGGGATAATCCGTTTTATAGATTAGAAATTGGAATTTATATTGATTTTTAAAATACATAGTCCGTTCTTTATTTGTCGGGTTTTTTAAAATGTAAGTTAATTTTACTTGTTCTCCGATTTTGTAGATATTTTTATCGATCTTATATTCGGCAGTGAGACCAATCCATGAAGCCTGTTCATTATAAATTTGATTTGCCAAATAATTTAATTGATTCACAATTGATTTAAATTTTTCAATATAAAAATTAGTTGAATCAAATAATGCACAATTATCAGCACTAACAATTTTAGTGTAACTGCCAACTTTATATTCGACTGTATAGATAAAACTATCAACACACCGGATCATTGCAGAATCGGGTAATTTTTCAAAATCGTCAAACAAAATAAGTAAAGAATGATATTGCTCCGGGGTAAGCTGCCGTTTCAATGCAGGATATTCCGACTCCAGAGATGCTGCACCATATTCATCTATTACTAACTTTGTGTGGATACCTCCAGTAAAACCTCCCGAGACAATATATGTTATATAAGGTGTATCTTGGGGCCCGGTTGGCGAGTTACAGCTCAAATTTGAAAAAGTAAGAAAAATAGAAAAAACAATTAAACCTGTAATCTGAACCAAAATTGATTTAATTCTTTTTTTCATAATTATAACTTTTATTTCTTTTTATTTTTAATGATATGAACTCCCTTAAAGCTAGTATGAATATCAAACATAAACTTTTCTTCCGCTTAATTTCAGTTTTTAATTCACTGATTTTTGCCTTTTTGTTTGTTAACTAATCAGAAGGTTTTCCTTATTTTAGCAATAACATTTTCTTAATTAAGGTTGAATTATTGAATTTAAGCTGAT
>CAYUVK010000052.1:0-34476 GCA_964448105.1 uncultured Ignavibacteriaceae bacterium | reverse complement strand
CTATTCCTTTGGAAGAATTTGAATTTCGAATTTAGAAGGAAATTTTTAAAGAAATTCGCAATCCGAAATTTGTATAGATAAGACAACATTTTATTTTTTAACTGTTTTAATACATGGAAAAAATATTAATTATTCAAACTGCTTTTATAGGAGATGCAGTATTGACACTGCCAATGATCCAGGTTTTAAACAAAATGCACGATAATTCTGAAATTCATGTGGTTTGTATTCCATCAACGGAAGGAATTTTTTCCGCCTCACCTTATGTAAAAAAAGTAATAGTATTAGATAAAAAGAATAAACATAGCTCTATTTTTTCTGTTGTTCAATTTGCAGAAGATTTAAAGAAAGAGAATTATACAAGAATTTATTCACCTCATCGATCTTTGCGAACCGCGTTGCTTGTTATGTTTACTGGAGTTAGAGAAACTTTTGGATTTACAACAAACGGCCTGCGTCATATTTATAAAAATTTAATTGAATATAAAGCCGAGCATCATGAAGTTCAAAGGAATTTAGATTTAATCGGGTATCATTATTCTAATGAGGGATGGAAAATTCTTCCGGAAATAAATATCTCTGAAAATGAAAAAAATAGAGTTGATGAATATATTAATTATATTGGCATAAATAATGGATATATTTGTATAGCTCCTGGCAGTGTTTGGAACACAAAAATTTATCCCGTTAAATACATTGAGGAAATAATAAAACATATAATAAAAAATTCTTTAAATGGTGTTCTTCTTATCGGCGGGGAAAAAGATGAATTATTATGTTCCGGGATTGCAGAAAAATTTGCCGGTAATGTTTATTCAGCTGCCGGAAGATTTTCTATAATCGAATCTGTTGAAATTTTAAAAAGAGCGGAATTATTAATTACTAATGATAGCGCACCTACTCATCTGGCAATGTGCGCAGATATCCCGACGATTACTATATATTGTTCCACTGTTGCTGGTTTTGGATTTTATCCATATAATGAAAGTAGTAGCTTTTTAAGTTATGATGACTTATTTTGTAAACCCTGTGGTATTCATGGTTATAGAAAATGTCCTATAAATACTTTTGAATGTGGCTATAATTTAAGACCTGATGTTGTTATTGAAAAACTAGAGGAAATATTAAATGGTAGAAACAAAAACAGCAAAGTTAATTGATATAGATAGAAATTTTGACGAATCGATTGGCCTCGCTAAAAAGATTTATTTCGAGGGAAAAGTTTTCATATATCCTACTGATACAATTTATGGTTTTGGTGCTAACCCATTTAATGAAGAAGCAATAAAAGATGTAGATAGAATTAAAGGACGTAAAATCGGGAAGACGTATATTTTACTTATTAGCGAAATAGATATATTATTAAAATATGTTGATATAAATTCTGAAAATCATCTTGATTTTTTAATTTCAATTTGGCCAAATCCGGTTTCGGTTATTTTAAATTTAAATACCAAATTTCAAGGAATTCTTCACCGGGATAATGCAGCATTTAGAATTCCTAATCATCGTTTTTGTTTAAAGCTTCTTTCCGAGCTTAAGATGCCTTTGATTTCAACTAGCGTTAATCGAAGTAAACAAACTCCGATAGTTGAACCCAGTATAATCAAGGATGAATTTTCTTCAGATGTAGACGCTATCTTTTACTCCCAAAAGAAATCTTTTTTTCAGGCATCTACAATTATTGATTTAAGTGATTCTAAACCTACTCTGATTCGGGAAGGGAAAATAAAATTTGATGATCTGCTGAAAAAATTTGTTTAATTTTTACTTAAATTTTATTTTGATTTATGAACTTAATTCAAAAAGAATTTTTTGAAAACTCTGTTTCGATTTTAGTAAAATTTAATAATACATTTACTAAATTTATTTCTTTAGTGTAGGCTTATTCATGAATTTTAATTTTTTAAAAAACATAAAAAGTTATTATGTAATAATTATACCTGAATCTACCGGAACGGGATCTAAAACAAGACGTTTTAAATCAAATCATTTAATTTATTTGCTAATAATATACACAGTTTTTTCAGCTTTTGCTGGTTTCATCTTATTAAGCCTTTCACCTGTAAATACTTTGATTTTCCCTGGAAATTCATCTTTGTCTAAAAAAGATATGCAGACTGTAAATCAATTAAATATAAGAATGTTGTTTTTATCACGTGAACTTGAGAATTTGAAATCAACAAACGAAAAATTAAAATATGCAATAATACTTGGTGACTCAACCTTAGCGGATTCTTTGAGAAAAGATAGAAATGAAACTAAAGAAGGAAATAAAGGGAAATTCGGTGGAAATATTTTCGCAGTTATTAATGATCTTTTCTTTGGTAAAAGCACAGATATTAAGCAAAAAGTTTATTATTTTGACAAACCTGTAAATGGTTTTATAAGCAGAGATTTTGATCCTCAAAAAGGACATATGGGTATAGATTTTGTGGTAAAATCCGGTACACCCGTATATGCTTCGGCAAATGGTTATGTAATTTTTTCAGATTATACAAATAAAGATGGAAATATGTTGATTATTGGTCATCCTGATAATTATATTACGATATATAAACATTGTTCTGTATTAATGAAAAAAGAAAGGGATACTGTTATACAAGGAGAATTAATTGCACTAAGCGGTAATACAGGGGAAATAACAACAGGTCCACATTTACATTTTGAAATTTGGAAAGATGGGCAGCCTATTGATCCGAAAACAGTTTTATTAAATTACTAATGGAGGAAAAATTGAAAAATAATAAAGGAGATGAACAAGTGACAATTATCGGTACCGGCGTCGTAATCGAAGGTAAACTTTCGAGTAAAGGGGATGTTCGTATTGATGGTAGTGTTAAGGGAGATGTTAAGGCAGACGGAAATGTTACTGTTGGTGAAAGCGGTGAAGTTGATGGTCAGTTATTTGCAGATATAATTACTTTAGGGGGAAAAGTAATGGGTTCGGTTAACGCAAAGGAGAAGCTTGTTCTAGAAGCCAAAGCAGCCTTAAAGGGTGATATTGTAACTAAAATTCTTGTTGTTGAAGCAGGAGCAAAATTCGATGGTAAAAGTTCTATGGGCGATTCTAAAGAACCATTACCAAAACCGGTACAAACGTCGGGACCTCCTCAACATATAAAATGAAAAATGATAAGCAAGGGGAATACAAGAATTTAATTAGTGAGTATGCCCCCTATTTGGGATTGGGACTTCAGCTTGCGGTTACCGTTACCGCAATGGTTTTTTTAGGAATCTGGCTGGACAATAATTTTAGTACCAGCCCCATTTTAACCATTGTATGTTCATTTTTAGGAGTATTCGCTGCTTTATATAATTTTATAAAAACAGTGCTTAAATCCGGTAAATGAATAAAGCCGAAAAATTTTTAAGTAAAAGCTTAATTGCAGCTTTTTTTTTATTCTTGATTCTTCTTCTTATCTATTCGTTTTCAATAATATCAAAAGAATATTTTATTTCGATATTAATTGGTGGAAGCTTAGCCACTTTTAATTTTCTTCTCGGGTTAATAGCCATAAAAATAGGTTTAAACCGTTCTCAAAATACTTTTTTTAAAGCTATTCTAGGTGGAATGCTTTTGAGATTATTATTAATGCTTTCATTAGTATTTATTTCCCTCAAATTCTTGAATATCAATAAGAATAGTTTTATATTTTCCATTCTTTTTTTATATGCTTTATATTTGATTATTGAAGTAATTTATTTATATATGAAGAAAACATAAACTATTTTATGATCTTTGGTAATCCTGCAGATTCTCTAGCAGTAGTAGATACTCTGAAAAACTCCGGGGAAGAGGGGGGCGGTTGGATTCTCCACCATGTAATGGATTCAAATTATATAGATTTTGACCCGTTTGGAAAGCTGTATCTACCTCATATTGAACTTTTCGGTATTGATATTTCAATTACCAAAAATGTTTTCTTTATGTGGATTATTGCTATTATTTTAATAGTGCTCTTTTATTCCCTATCTAAAGGATATAAGCAGTCTTTAATTCCCAAAGGTTTAACTAATTTTTTTGAAATAATTGTCCTTTTTGTTAGAGATGAAATTGTAAAGCCTACGATTGGAGAAGGATATAATAAATTTCTTCCTTATCTGCTAACTCTTTTTTTCTTCGTTTTGTTCGGAAATTTATTTGGTTTAATACCATATTCTACGTCAATAACAGGTAATATAGCTGTTACTGCTGCTTTAGCCGGAATATCGTTTATTGTAACACAATATAGCGGTATACAAAAACATGGTTTTGTAGGATACTTTAAAGGTTTGATCCCTCCGGGTATGCCGGTTGTTATTTTGCCCCTTATGGTAGTTGTTGAAATAATCGGTCTCTTTACAAAACCATTTTCGTTGTGTATACGTCTTTTTGCAAATATGATTGCGGGGCATGTGGTAATTTTTTCTTTAATAGGATTAATATTTATACTGAAAACAATACTAGTATCGCCTGTAGCTATCGGGTTTGTATTGTTTATTGATTTGCTTGAGCTTCTTGTAGCTCTTATTCAAGCATATATTTTTACAATACTAACTTCGTTATATATAGGGATGGCGATTCACCAGGAACATTAAATAAAAAACATTAAACATTAATTAAAAATTAAATTAGGAGAAAATATGGATTTAGGTTTTTTAGCCGCCGGAATAGGTGCTGGAATTGCAGTAATTGGTGCCGGTCTTGGAATCGGGAAACTTGCAGCATCTGCGTTGGAAGCTATGGGAAGACAACCTGAAGCTGCCGGTCCAATTCGAACAAACATGATTATCGCTGCAGCGCTAATTGAAGGTATTGCTTTCTTTGCACTTGTTATTTGTATCCTTTTAGCCGTAAAATAAATTATTTACTAAAGGAATTTTGTAATGCTTTTGAATTTTAATCTGGCTTTGCTTGCCGCTGAAGGTGGATCAAGTCTTATAAATGTTAGTCCCGGGTTGATTTTCTGGACAGTAATAACTTTTGTCATACTTCTATTAATATTAAAGAAGTTTGCATGGAAGCCTATTCTTACTGCTTTAGATCAAAGGGAATCAGTGATAAGAGAATCGCTTGAGAAAGCAGAAAAAGCAAAAGAAGAAGCACAAAAAGTTCTTGATGAAAACAAAGCAAATTTGGCAAAAGCAGAAGAAGAATCGAAAAAAATAATTGAACAAAGCAGGGCATATGCAGAAAAATTGAAAGATCAGATGCTCCAGGAAAGCAAACAGCAGGCTCAAAAAATTATTTCGGATGCGGCCGAAGAAATAGAGAGAAAAAAAGAATCCGCGTTTAATGAATTAAAAAATCAAATTGCGGAAATTGCGGTGCAGGCATCGGAAAAAATCCTAAAAGAGAATATCAATAAAGAAACAAACAAGAAAATTGTTAATGATTATATCAGCGAGATTACTAAGAATTAATTATGATTAATTATAAAGTTTCTTACAGGTATGCATCTTCTTTATTAAAAATGGCAAAGGATAAAAATATCCTTGAAAAAATTGCCATTGATGTTGAATTGATAAAAAATGTTTTGAAAGAAAATATTGCATTAAGAAAAATGTTGGAGAATCCTGTTATCAAACCTCATATAAAAACATCAATTTTGGAAGAAATATTTAAATCTAAAATTGATAAAGAAACAATGAACTTTTTGCAGTTTGTAATTCAAAAAGACAGAGAAGATTTACTATATGATATATTTCAAAAGTTTATTGAACTTTATAATGAAATACTTGGAATTGTGAATGTAGATATTAAGACGGCATTTGAATTTGATGATGAACAAAAAGAACTGTTAAAAAATAAATTTGAAAAATATTTAAATAAAAAAACCCGTATTGGATTTACATTAGATAAAAATATTATTGGCGGATTTTTTGCAAAAATTGGAGATACTGTTTATGATGCTTCTATTCAACATCAATTGGAGCTTTTAAAAAAGCAGTTTGTATCCAGCGGTCCATCGTTGAATTAAAAAAATTTATTTATGAACTTACAACTTGAATGTAAGACTAAAGTTTAAAGGAATAAAAAAATGGCGGAAGTTAGACCGGACGAAATATCGGTAATATTAAGAAAACAACTTTCCGGATTTGAAAGTGAAGTTGACATTTATGATGTAGGGACAGTACTTCAGGTTGGTGATGGTATTGCCCAGGTTTATGGCTTATCGAAAGTGATGGCGAGCGAACTTGTGGAATTTCCGAATGATGTTTTCGGATTGGTATTAAACCTGGATGAGGATAGTGTAGGATGTGTTCTTTTTGGAGAATCTACTTTAGTAAAAGAAGGTGATACCGTAAAAAGAACCAAAAGAGTTGCTTCAATGCCCGTTGGCGAAAAAATGCTGGGAAGAGTGATTACTCCTTTAGGTGTACCAATTGATGGGAAAGGTGAAATAGATTATGAAAAATATCAACCGATTGAAAGAAAAGCTTTAGGTGTAATTCAAAGACAGCCGGTAAAAGAACCTCTCCAAACTGGTATTACTGCTATTGATGCAATGATTCCGATCGGACGCGGGCAAAGAGAACTGATTATTGGTGATAGACAAACCGGAAAAACTGCAGTTGCCGTTGATACTATAATCAATCAAAAGTATACACATACGGAAGAAGCAAAAAACCTCGGTATTAAACCTGTCTATTGTATTTATGTTGCAATCGGACAGAAAAGTTCAACGATTGCCCAGGTAGTAGCTAAGCTGCAAGAACAGGATGCAATGCATTATACTACGGTAATTTCTGCGGCAGCTTCAGAACCTGCTCCTTTGCAATTCATTGCCCCGTATTCCGGAGCTACATTAGGTGAATTTTTCAGAGATAACGGGAAACATGCACTTGTTGTTTATGATGATCTTTCTAAACAAGCAGCCGCTTATCGGGAGCTTTCATTATTATTAAGAAGACCTCCGGGAAGAGAAGCATATCCGGGAGATGTATTCTACCTTCATTCCAGGCTATTGGAAAGAGCATCCAAATTAAGTGAAGATCTTGGTGGTGGAAGCTTGACAGCTTTACCTATAATTGAAACACAACAAGGCGATGTTTCAGCATACATTCCTACTAATGTTATTTCAATTACAGATGGACAAATTTATCTCGAATCCAATCTGTTTAACGCAGGTGTTAGACCTGCTATAAATGTTGGTATTTCGGTTTCACGTGTGGGTGGAAATGCTCAAATGAAAGCAATGAAAAAAGTTGCCGGAACCTTAAAATTGGATCTTGCTCAATATCGTGAACTTGAAGCTTTTGCCAAATTTGGATCTGATCTGGATAAATCAACCCAAAGAACTCTTGCCAAAGGAGCCAGGCTTGTTGAACTTCTCAAACAGGGTCAGTACAATCCGGTACCGGTTGAAAAACAAGTTATGAGTATTTATTTAGGTACAAATGGTTATATGGATAATATCTCTATTCATGAGATAAAGCATTTTGAAAAAGAAATTCTGGAATTTATTGAAGTTAAATACAATAATATTTTTGAAATAATTAAAAAAGAAAAGCAGCTTTCGGATGAAACCATTTCGGAGATTAAAAAAGCTGCAGATGAATTTTCATCAATTTTTAAAGAAAGTGAATAGAAATATCTTTTTTGCATAATGGCAACATTAAGGGACATAAAAAATAGGATTAAAGGTGTTCGAAATACTCAGCAGATAACTAAAGCCATGAAAATGGTTTCGGCTGCAAAATTGAGACGAGCCCAGGACAGAGTTATTAATGCACGCCCCTATGCCCGTAAAATTTCAGAATTGCTTTCTCATCTCGTAACTGATGAGGACTACAGCAATCCTTTTATTGCCGAAAGGGAAATTAAAAACATTGCTGTTATGGTTGTAACAGCTGATCGAGGTCTGTGTGGTGCATTCAATACAAATATTATTAAAGAAGCTACAAATTTTATAGAGGATTTACCAAATACAAATTCAGCAGGCATTTTTTGTCTTGGGAAAAAAGGATTTGATTTCTTCAGCAAAAGAAATTATGATATTATTGATAAAAGGGTTGGTTTATTTTCAAATCTTGATTATTCATTTGCATTTAATATAACAAATGAATTAATTAAGTTATATGTGAATGGTACTTTTGATAAAATTTTTATCATTTATAATGAATTTAAATCCATTATTCAACAAAAAATTATAACTGAGCAGTTTCTTCCTATTCCTATTAAAAAGGGGAATCAAGAAGAAAGAAAGAACGAACCATATTATATATTTGAACCTGACCAAAAGTCTATCTTTAAATATTTGCTTCCAAAACATTTAAAAGCACAAATGTGGCGGATTTTATTGGAATCTAATGCTGCAGAATTTGGTGCAAGAATGACTGCTATGGATAATGCAACTACAAATGCTAAGGAATTGATACGGACTTTACAGCTTAAATATAATAAAGAAAGACAAGCTGCAATTACCAAAGAAATTCTGGAAATTGTTTCCGGGGCTAACGCACTTAAAGCAAGCTAATCTTTATTAATTTCCCTAGAATTATTTAAATTTGCTATTATGTTTGAAGAATTATCATTAAAATTAGATTCGACCCTAAAAAAGGTTAGCGGTCAGGGAAGAATATCTGAAAAAAATATCGCAGATACTCTAAGAGAAATCAGAAGAGTTCTTCTGGATGCAGATGTTAATTACAAGGTTGCCAAAGATTTTATCGATAATGTTTCATCAAGAGCCCTTGGAAAAGATGTAATTGCATCCATATCTCCAGGGCAATTAATTACTAAAATTATTTATGATGAATTAGTAAATCTTTTAGGCGGCAGCCAGACAGAAATAAAAATAAATGGATCCGGGATCACAATTATTCTTGTTGTTGGTCTCCAGGGTTCGGGAAAAACAACTTTTTGTGGTAAATTAGCTAAACGCTTAAAAGAAAATGGGCGAAAAGTACTTCTAGTTGCGGCGGATATTTATCGGCCTGCAGCTATTGAACAATTAAAGCTTTTAGGTGGACAAGTAAATGTTCCGGTTTTTTCTTTAGAAGAAAGAGATGCAAGAAAAGTTGCTAGTGAATCTCTTCAAACTGCTAAAGAAAAAAATTTTAATACCATTATTATTGATACTGCAGGCCGTCTTCATGTTGATGAAGAAATGATGACGGAAGTTTCGGATATTAAGTCCATTGTAAAACCATCTGAAACTTTGTTTGTTGTTGATGCAATGACAGGGCAGGATGCGGTTAATTCTGCCAAAGCTTTTAATGAAACTGTAAATTACGACGGCATAGTTTTAACTAAATTAGATGGTGATGCAAGGGGTGGCGCAGCTCTATCAATTAGAACTGTAGTTGGTAAACCAATAAAATTTATAAGTAATGGTGAAAAGTTAAAGGATCTTGAACCTTTTTACCCCGACAGGCTTGCATCAAGGATTTTAGGCAAAGGAGACATAGTCTCTCTCGTAGAAAAGGCTCAGGAGAGCTTTGATGAGCATGAAGCTGCGAAATTAGAAGAAAAATTAAGGAAAAATAAATTTGATTTTGATGATTTTCTTAAGCAAATTAAAGCCATTAAGAAAATGGGTTCTCTAACTTCATTGTTAGGAATGATTCCTGGGTTAAATTCTCAAATTAAGAATACCCAGGTTGATGATAATGCTTTGGTTAAAGTTGAAGCTATTATTAATTCTATGACATTGGAAGAGAGAAGAACTCCAAAAGTTTTAAACGGAAGTCGTCGTAAAAGAATAGCTCGCGGCAGTGGAACATCTATTCAAGACGTAAACCGTTTAATTAAACAATTTGGAGAAATGCAGAAAATGATGGGTAAGTTAAGCCGTAAAGGTTTCAGCAGCTCATTATTAAATAATATACCTGCTGGCAGGTAAATTTTTAAATTAATTAATAGAATTAGAGAATAACGGAGGTTAAACAATTTGGCAGTAAAGTTAAGATTGAGAAGAATGGGTAAGAAGAAACAGCCTATTTATAAAGTTGTTGCTGCAGATTCCAGATCGCCGAGAGACGGAAAATTTCTTGAAGCAGTCGGGTTATACAATCCACTTACCAATCCTCATACGATTGATCTAAAAGAAGACAGGATATTCTACTGGCTGAACAATGGTGCGCAGCCAACAGATACTGTAAAAAGCTTATTAAGACAAAAAGGTATAACTTTAAAAAAAGATCTTTTAAAGAAAGGATTTTCTGAAGAAAAGATTCAAGATGAATTGAATAATTGGGAAAAGCTGAAGGAGGCTTCGGGCAAGAAGAGTACGGGTAAAAAGAAAAAAGCATCAGAAAAACCTGAAACTGCAGACAAAACTGAAACTGAAAATACTACTAATACTGATAATATTTCACAAGAAGAGCCTGAAAAAAATAGTGAAAACAGTACAGCAGAAGTAAAGGGCGCTGCTTCTGACGAGAATGCTTCAAATAAAGAATAAGAATTTATAATTCTTGCTTTTTTAGGTAATTCTTCTGTACTTTTAATAATCTCGTGCTCTAAATTAGGAGGCTTGTTCCTATGAAAGAATTCATTGAATTCATTGCGAAGCATTTAGTGGATCATCCTGACAATGTAGTAATTGAAGAAAAAATGCCTGAAGAAAATAAGGTTATTCTTTCATTGAAAGTACAGGCAGATGATGTTGGGAAGGTTATTGGTAAGCAGGGCAAAACTGCTCAAGCAATGCGTACCCTACTCACTGCAATTGCAGCTAAGGATGGGAAACGGGCAATTTTGGAAATATTAGATTAATTATTTAATGCCTTGTGCCGGAGTTTTTTCTTATTGCCAAAATCCAATCTGCTTTTGGGAAAGAGGGATTTGTCAGGATTTTTTCTTATTCTGATTTCCCTGAACGTTTTTTTAATCTGCATAAGGTGTATATCGAATTTTTCGAAGTAAAAAAAATATTTTATGTAGAAGAAGTTAAAAAGAAAAAGGATTTTTTCATTTTAAAATTTGAAAATTTTAACAACAACAGAGACGTTGAGATATTAATAGGAAAAGATATTTTTGTTGATGAAAGCAGTGTGATAAATCTTCCGGCGGATCAATATTTTATTCATGATCTTATAGGCAGCTTAGTTTTTAGAAATAATGTTTTAATTGGAAAAATTATTGAAGTTCTTAAATATCCTGCAAATGATGTTTATGTAATTGATGCAGATGGTAAAGAAATTTTAATACCTGCTGTTAAAGAGTTCATTGATAAATTTGAACCTTCTGAAAAAAAACTTATTCTTTCACCTGATGCTAATATTGATTACGATGAGAATTGATATTATAACTGCAGTACCGGATTTATTAATCAGTCCTTTAAATACCAGCATTATTAAAAGGGCACAGGATAAAAAGAAAATAAGTATTTATGTTCATAATCTTAGAGATTATGTCCATAATAAACATAAACAGATAGATGATAAGCCCTTTGGTGGTGGACCCGGTATGGTCTTAAAACCGGAACCGTTCTTTGAATGTATTGAAAAATTAGAGCAGGAGAGAAAATATGATCATGTTATTTTCACTTCTCCAAAAGGAAAAATTTTTGATCAGAAGATCGCGAATAAACTTTCTCTTTGCAATAATTTTATGTTGGTTGCTGGTCATTATAAAGAGATTGATGATAGGGTACGAGAAAGATTTGCAACCGATGAAATATCAATTGGAAATTTTATTTTAACCGGCGGCGAATTGCCTGCTTTAATAATTATTGATGCGGTAGTTAGGTTAATTCCCGGGGTTCTAAATGATAGTGAATCTGCTTTGAATGATTCTTTTCAGGATGGCGATATAATCGATGCTCCTTATTTCACCAGACCGGCAGAATATAAAGGGATGAAAGTTCCCGACGTTCTTTTATCCGGGAATGAAAAAGAAATTAAAAAATGGAAGGAAGAAAAATCAAAAGAATTAACGGAAAAATGGAAGGAATATAATTCATAGTATTGTTTAAAAAAGTAATACCATTTATAAACCCGATTTCTCTAAAGAGATTGGGTTTATTTAAATATTTTAAGTAGTGACGAAATACTAATATTGATAAAATTATGGAGAAAATATGGTTAACATAAAAAATATATTACCAGATCAATTTAAATCGGATATTCCGAATTTTAATCCCGGAGACCATGTAAAAGTACATGTACGGGTTATTGAAGGAGATAAAGAAAGAATTCAGCCGTTTGAAGGTGATGTAATTAGTGTAAGAGGCTCAGGATTAACTAAAACTTTTACGGTGCGAAAAATTTCTAGCGGGGTTGGAGTAGAAAGAATCTTTCCGTTTAATTCTCCGAAAATTGCAAAACTTGAACTTATTAAGGAAGGGAACGTAAGAAGAGCAAAACTTTATTACTTACGTAAACTTTCCGGTAAAGCTGCAAAAATCAAAAGCAAAAGCTAATAAAAAATCCTTATTTTAAGAGAGCGTAATTTACGCTCTCTTTTTATTTTAAATATAGAAGTAAGAATTTTTTAAAATTAAATAAGTGATGTCAAAATCCAAACAGGAAAAAATCCTGATAGAAAAAAAGAAAAAAAGAATTCCTGTTCCACAAAAACCTCCCAAAGTTGAAAAGAAGAAAAAAGCCTATAATCGTAAAAAGGAAAAAAAAGAGAGTAAGAAAATAATTGAAGGATACGGGCAATAGGATGATTGATGTTTCGGTTATTATCTCCTTTTACAACAGAATTGATTATTTAAAATTAGTGTTAGCAGGATTAGAAAGACAGTCCTTTCCTTTTTTTGAAATAATTATTGCCGATGATGGCTCGGATTTAAAAATTGTTAGCGAAATTGAACAGCTTTCAAGAAAGGTATCCTTTAAATTAACTCATCTCTGGCAGGAGAAAAAAGGCTTTAGAAAAAATAAAATCCTGAATAAATCTATTATCGCATCAAACAGAGAATATATAATATTTATTGACGGTGATTGTGTACCACACCCGCAATTTGTTAAAGAGCATTTTGAAAATAGAGAAGAAGGATTCTGCATAACCGGGAGAAGGGTCAATCTTTCAAAAAAGTATACGGAACTCCTAACTCCTGAAAATATAAATAATGGATTTATTGAACATGAAAAAATAAAATTAATATTTGATGGAATTTTCGGAGAATCTTTTGATGTTGAAAAAGGGCTTTATCTCAAAAATGAATTTTTGAGAGATTTTTTTAATAAAAAGAGGAGAGGACTTTTAGGCTGTAATTTTTCAATTTACAAAGAAGATCTTTTAAGAATAAACGGATTTGATGAAAGGTACGAAGCACCTTCCATCGGAGAAGATACTGATATACAATTTCGATTAGAACGAATAGGAATCAGGATCAAATCATTAAACAACATTGCGGTTCAGTATCACTTATATCATAAACTTCAGGAAAGACCTCAAAAAAATATAGAGCTTTTTAATAAATTAAAAATTGCAGGTAAATATTATACGCCATATGGAATAAAAAAGTTGAATAATCTTGGTGATAGTTCAGCAAATCCGTAATTTATATAAAATAAGGAAATCATATATCAATTATTTAAAAAATAAAGTTATCGTGTATAATTTTTAAATAATTTAGTAAATCACCTTGATTTAAAGGTTACCTGGCTTTATATTTGGGTCAGTAAAAATCAAATCCCTTAAAATTTTAGGATATTTATGCTTGATGACTTAGATATTAAAATATTGAATATTTTACAGCAAAAAGGGCGTACTAAAAGGAACGAGCTAGCAGAGGTTGCCGGTTTGTCTATTCCTTCTATAAGTGACCGGTTACATAAACTTGAAGAAAGGGGTATTATAGAAGGATATTACACAAAGCTAAATAAGAAAGCTTTTGGGTATGATATAATGGTTTATATTCTTGTTATGATGGAATCATCAAAACATTATAAAGGATTAATTACCCGTGTAGAAAAAATACCTTCAATTGTCGAATGTCATTCTGTTTTAGGTGAAGGCTCGCATCTTTTGAAAGCAATAGTCAAAAATAGTGAATCATTGGAAAAACTTTTAGGAGATATTCAATCCTGGCCGGGAGTAATGTCTACCAAGACGACTTTCGTATTATCTACAATAAAAGAAACAACAGTAATTGATATTTAAATCATTTCATTAATTAAAAAAGGAAACAATATGGCTAAAACAACTTCGCCTTCGGCTGTAGAACAAGTATTAAAATTTGTTCAATCAAATAAAATTAAGTTTATCGATTTAAAGTTTATGGATTTCCCCGGTCAGTGGCAGCACTTTACAGTTCCATCATCACAGTTAAATAAAGGATCGTTTGAAGATGGATTTGGATTTGATGGTTCTTCAATTCGCGGGTGGAAAAATATTAATGAATCCGACATGCTTATAATTCCCGATGCAAACACAATGTTTGTTGATACCTTTATTGAGCAGCCCACTATAAGTTTAATTTGTGATGTATATGAACCAGCAACTAAAGAAAAGTATTCCAGGTGTCCTAGAAACATAGCACAGAAAGCGGCAGCTTACTTGAAATCTACAGGTATTGCTGATACTGTTTATTTTGGTCCTGAGGCAGAATTTTTTGTTTTTGATGATGTAAGATTTGATTCGCAACCAAACAGCAGTTTTTATTATGTTGATTCCATTGAAGGTAAATGGAACAGCGGAAGGGAAGAATCTCCGAATTTAGGATATAAACCTAGATATAAAGAAGGATATTTCCCTGTTCCTCCTACAGATTCGTTGATGAATTTGAGAAATGAAATGGTAACTAATTTAATTAATGCCGGGATTGATGTTGAGGCTCAGCATCACGAAGTTGCAAGCGGAGGACAATGTGAAATTGATTTGCGTTTTGAACCTATTTTAAGAGCAGCGGATCAGCTTTTACTTTTTAAATATATTGTAAAAAATACAGCAAAAAAAAATGGTCGAACCGTCACGTATATGCCCAAACCTATTTTTGGTGATAACGGCAGCGGTATGCACGTTCATACAAGTTTATGGAAGGGGGGTAAACCCTTATTTGCAGGTTCGGGATATGCCGGTTTAAGCGAAATGGCTCTTTATTATATTGGTGGACTTCTAAAGCATGCAGGCTCACTTCTTGCCTTTACAAACCCGACAACCAATTCATATAAACGTTTAGTACCTGGTTTTGAGGCTCCTGTTAACTTAGCTTATTCACAAAGGAACAGAAGTGCTTCAATAAGAATACCTATGTATTCTCCTAGTCCTAAAGCAAAACGTGTTGAGTTTAGATGCCCTGATCCTTCATGTAATCCATATCTTGCATTTTCCGCAATGCTGATGGCCGGATTAGATGGAGTAATAAATAGAATCGATCCTGGTGACCCTCTTGATAAAGATATCTACGATATGAAACCGGAAGAACTGGTAAATGTTCCTTCAACTCCCGGCAGTTTAAATGAAGCTTTAAAGAACTTATCAGACGATCATGAATTTCTATTGAAAGGTGATGTCTTTACAGAAGATGTAATAGAAACATGGATAAAATATAAAGTAGATAAAGAGATCAAACCAATGGCTTTACAGCCTCACCCGTTTGAATTCACAATGTATTATGATGTATAAATAATTATTCATTTCAAATAAAACCCGGTCTAGCAAATGCAGGACCGGGTTTTTTTAATGATAAAAAATTAAAAATAAATATCTTTTAACACACTTTTCTTAAATATCAATTCTATTTAAAACCATGTGTTTAAGCTGAAAGATTTCAATATTTTTTAGCCCTGCTTTATAAGATAACTCAGAAATTTTTTCAAGGCTTATTCTATGTTGTAAAGGCGGTCCAGCTTCTTCTTCAATGTAGGGCCACTCAAGGATTACAATTCTGTTTTTCGCTACCCTCTTTGCCTCCCTTAGAGCTTTTAAAGGACTATCGGTTTCATGTAAAACATGACCTAAAAAAACTAAATCAAAAGATTTATCCGGATATGGAATTGATTCCGCCGGAGCAGTCAGAAATTCTCCTCCCGGGACAATTTCTTTAACTGCTTCAATCATTTCTTGGTTTATGTCAATTCCATTTACTTGCAGTTTTTTTGAAGCAAAAGCTTCTGCGAATAATCCACTTCCTGTTCCTACATCTAGAACATTTTTGATTCTAATATTTTCTAAAGATAATTCAACAACTCTTTCAATTTCTATTAATTTAATTCTATTGGGAGAGCGTAATTTATTAATCTTTTGATTATATACTCTTTCGTTTACCATAAAAAATTATCCCTTTAGTTTTATAAATGAAGAAAAATTTATTACATAAATTATTATAAATGTGTTGAATAAAAAATGCTTCACTACACAATCAGTGAATAATTCTTTATATTGTTAAATCCAATAAAGTGCAACAGCATCCATTAATCTTTGGATCAATTCACGATTATGTTTCTCAATTTCTATCTTTCTCGGTATGGGTTTAAATGAAGGAACGGAATCATGCAAAAATTCAGGTAATTCTTTTTTTATTTTCTCCTGCCAATATATCCTCCAGTCTTCCGGTAATTTGTCAGGGATTTTTAGACCGAATAAAATTAAGTAGAGTATTATCCATATCCTGGGAGTAGCGGTAATCGAATAACCACCCCCTAAAGTAAACAATACTTTTCCATTGCAGTATTGATCAACTAATTCAATTACTCTCCTATAAGCTTTTTCAAAATCCTGAGTAGTCAACATAAGATCGGCTAAAGGATCTGAAAAGTGTGCATCAGCACCCGCCTGAACTATGAGTGCATCCGGTTTAAACCATTTTAATGCCGGTTCAACAATACCATCGATAATTTCCAGGTAAGAACCACCTTCTGTAAAAGGTTCCAACGGAACATTTAATTTTAAGGATCGTCCCATGCTGTTTCCAAGTTCATGAAGCCAGCCGGTCCCTGGAAATAAATATTCTCCTGATTCGTGTATAGATATTGTCATAACGTTTTCATCGGAATAAAATATTTCCTGAACTCCATCACCATGATGAACATCAAGATCTAAATAGGCAATATGCCAGCCTTTTTTTATCATTTCTTTAATAGCTAGTGCAAGATCATTATAAATACAAAAACCAGCAGCAAAATTTCGATGTGCATGATGAAATCCCCCTCCAAGCTGCAAAACTTTATTAAACTTATTTTCAATAAGAAGTCTTGCTCCTAAGACCGTACCGCCAATTTGTAAACGTGCACCATCCGCCATTCCTTTAACTATAGGATTATCTAAATTCCCTAAACCATAATCTTCAGCATTCTGTAAATTTTCTCCGCAGCTTACAGTCTCCACTATATGAATATATGATTCGTCATGCACAACGGTTAATTCTAAGGCGGATACCGGTTCCGGTTTTAAGGGTTCTTTTAAACATCCTGTTCTGTTTAAGAAATCAAGCACTATTTCTGCACGAACAGGATTAAAAGGATGGCTTGGACCAAGATCATATTTTTTATAATCGGGATGATAAATTATTTGACACATGATATTTGAACCGGCCAAATTACTTCAAAACCTGCATTGCATATAGCTTCAGCAATTACTCTCATTTCAATTGTTCCGATCCTTAAAACTAATCTTATTGTTTTATCCTTTTCCGGGTAAGTTAAAATTGAATGGATATTAACCTTTAACTCCGCTAGTAAAGAAGTCAATCTTGCTAGCTCTCCAGAACGGTTAGACAACCGAACATCTAACCGGCCCGAAGGTCGATGCACTCCGGTTAGCAGAAGGAGAGCATCCAGCATATCTGTAATAGTAACCATTCCAACTATCTGATTTTCTTCAATTACAGGAAGACAGCCAATTCTTAATTCCCTCATTAATTGTGCTGCTGATTCAATCGGATCGGAAGGATGGGTGGTTTGTACCGGGTGGCTCATAATTTTTTTCACGGCTTCTTCAGGTTCAAATGGGTGTTTTGCCAGCCTGCTGGTTGATAATCGCAAATCTCGGTCAGTTACTATCCCAATCAACTTATTTTTTTCTAAAATGGGTAGATGGCGAATGTTCTTCTTATGCATTATACTATATGCATCGCTCAGTTTGGTCTCGGGTGAAATTGAAGTAAGATCGGTTTTCATTATTTCTTTAATAATCATATATTCCCCAAATTTCTACTTGATAAATATCTATCTTTTTAAATAGTTTTATTTTCATAATAGAGATTTTACAACAATTTAAACAACTTAAATTTAGTAAGAAGGTCTCTCAACACCACCTGGTTTTATTGAAATAAATATTTCCGGAATAATTAGAGGTATACTATCTTTAATTGCTTGTATTTCAAGATTCCACAGCCAGGGGATTTCCTCGATCATCTGTGAAAGTCTTCCTAATACCTGACCAATCCCGCTCTCTTTATCGAGATTGATTTCACGCAAAATTTCATCCAAATCTCTATCCGTTAAAGGAGTGATCCTTAATATTGGCTGTGAATTTTGTATTCTAATTTCAAGCAACGGACCAAATAAAGGATCAGGTCTTACTTTGATTTTATACACATTTGAATTCAATGGCTTGATGTCGATAGTATGAATTCCAAAATGCTTTAATAATTCTTCTGAGATATTTTTTTCTAACTCAATAGTTTCTTGCTCTGAAGATTCTATTAATATTGAATGAATTAAGCGTCTGGCTTCATCTGCTTTAATGTCTTCATACCAAACAAGCTTGCCTAGCGGTTGCTTTCGAAAATCAATATAGCGGACAATTCTGCCCAAAGCATTAGCCGCTAATTCAGGAAATCGAAAAGTAGGAAAACTTCGTTTATTATTTTTATTTTTTGAACTATCTGCTAAAGCAATTGTACCTGTAGCCCCCATTAAGCATAATAATACAGGTTTCTTAATATTTGTTTTTTCCTCAGCATAACTGACGCCTCTTCTAATTGCTTCAGCAACCGGTTCAATACTACAATCTCCAACGCATGCAAAACCAACTAATAAAGAATCCACATTTTCATGCAAAAGAGAATCTTTTACAGCTTCTTCATAACTTTCCGGTGATGTAAAAGCACCTAAGTCGACTACCCCGGGTCCTTCAAGAGTAAGGTCATTCATTTCACAGGCATCGGCAAATAAAGTAGCCATACCGGAAGAGTTAGCAATTATGCTAACACGGTTTGCTCTCGGAAGCGGTTGGTTCGATAAAACAACTGCAACATCAAAAATATCTTCCAGGGAAGGAGCTAAAATAATCCCGGTTTGCTCGAATAACGCTTCGACTTCAAGATTACCGACCGTATGTATTCCGCTTTTAGCCTCAACGGTTTTTCGTCCGGCAATGCTGCGTGCTCCTTTAACACATAAAATAGGTTTTTTATAAGTCATTTTCCTGGCAATTCTTACAAAGCGTCTTGGGTTGCCAAAAGTTTCCAGGTATAAAATAGCCATCTTAGTATTTGGATCTTCTTCCCAATATTGAAGCAGATCGTTGCCTGAAACATCAGCTCTGTTACCGGCGGAAACAAAAGTTGTAAATCCAACTCCTTTCTCTCTTGCGTAATCCATAATAACAAGACCTAAAGCAGCCGAGTGGGAAAAGAACCCAGTTTGTCCGGCAGGCATAATTTTAGGTGCTAAACTAGCGTTTAATCTAATTTCCGGATCTGTGTTCATTAATCCCAGACATCCGGGTCCCAAAAGACGGGCACCGTGAGCACGAACCAAATCAACAAGCTTTTTCTGTTTTTTTATTCCTTCCGGTCCGGTATCGGCAAAGCCGGCTGAAACTACCACGAATCCTTTTACTCCTGTTTGTATTAATTCTTCAATTACTTCTATTACTTTTTCAGCAGGTACTGCAATAACTGCCAGCTCAACCGGTTCGGGTAATTCTTTTGCAGATGAGTAAGCTTTAATTCCATTAACAGATACTGCCTGTAGGTTAATCGGATAGACTGTGCCATTAAAATTAGCTGTAAGAATATTTCGGAAAATCATATTGCCGATGGAAGAAGAATCTCTTGAAGCACCGACAACCGCAATAACTTTAGGTCGAAGTAAAGGAACAAGAGAGTTTGCAACTGCAATTTTTTCACGTAAATCGGCCATTTCCCATAGTGCGGCGGCACCATTTACAGGCAATTCGAAATGAACAGTATCCGAACTCCAGACTCGATGTTTTTCAAAACCTGAACTTTTAAAAACATTCATCATAGGTTGATTATCAGGAAGAACTTCTGCTTCGAATTCAATAAAGCCATTAGCCGCAGCAATTCCTGCAAGACGTTCCAGCAGAAGAGTGCTTATTCCACGTCCTTGATATTCATCTTCAATTAGAAATGCAACTTCAGCTGTACGACTGTTTCCTGAAGCAACATAATTACCCAACCCGATAACCTTTGTATCACTATCTTCCCCGGTAATTGCAAGAATACACCCTGATTGTGAGAAATCACCGCTGCATAGCTCATGAATTACTTTCTGAGGTATTTCTGATACCGATGCCATAAAGCGCATTCTCAAACTCTCCTGGGAAATTCGCTTCATGAAAGATTCTACTAAAGGTATATCAGTACCTTTGGCGGGTTTAAATAGAACTCCTTGTCCATTTTTCAATAAGACATGTTCTGTGTATTCAAGTCCTTCCGGAATAATTCGGAACATAGTACAATAATTTCATTGAAAGTAATAAATATATATAAAAAAAAAGGAGGTTCTAAACAAGTGAAAGAACCTCCTGATTGAAATGAAGAGAATTTACGGCATATTTTTTATTTCTTCTACTACCTGTGGATTTGCAAGTGTTGTAATATCACCCACATCTTGTTTGTTGGCAATTGCAGATAATACTCTTCGCATTATTTTCCCGGATCTGGTTTTAGGCATATCAGGAACAATCCAGACTCGGCCGGGTTTGGCAATAGGACCTATTTCACTTGCCAATTTATCCGTGACTTTCTTTTCGATTTCCTTGCTTGGTTTAATACCCGGTTTTAGAGAAACGAAAATATGAGGTATTTTCCCTTTAATAGGATCAACAACCGGAACCACTGCAGCTTCACCGATTTCTTCAACTATTAATGCAGCTGATTCGAGCTCTTTAGTTCCTAATCTATGACCGGCAACATTAATAACATCATCAATTCGACCAAGGATACGGAAATATCCGTCAGGGCCTTCAACAGCACCATCACCGGCAAAATATGGCCAATCATGCCAATCTTTGCTTTTTGGATCTTTATTATAACGCTGATAGTATTGCTTAACAAATCTATCATCATCTCCCCAGATTGTTAACATCCTGCCGGGCCAAGGATTTTCGATACAAATATTCCCAGCTTTATTACTGCCTGCCGGAAGAGGTTTCCCATCGTCATCAAAAATAATAGGATAAATTCCTGGAACTCCGGGGCCTGCACTTCCAGGTTTCATATCATGAATTGCGGGAATAGTAGAACATAAAAACCCGCCGGTTTCAGTCTGCCACCAGGTATCAACAATTGCAGCTTCTTTTTTACCAACTGTATTATAGTACCATCTCCAAACTTCCGGTTCGATCGGTTCACCAACTGTAGTCATATGTTTGAAGTGGTAATTATATTTAGCGGGATCATCCGGACCTACTCGTCTTAACGCACGGATAGCAGTTGGGGAAGTATGAAATATATTTACATCAAGTTCTTCAGCAACTCTCCATGGGCGCCCAGCATCAGGATGTGTAGGCACACCTTCAAAGATAACTGATGATGCTGCTGAAGCAAGAGGACCATAAACAATATAAGAATGTCCTGTTATCCAACCGATATCTGCCATACACCAATAAACATCTTCAGGATGAATATCCTGAATATATTTTGATGTGCCAGTAACATAAGCCATATAACCGCCGATAGAATGTTGTGCACCTTTCGGTTTTCCTGTAGTTCCCGAAGTATACATAAGGAATAGAGTTCCCTCGGCTGGAAGCTGTTCTGGTTCAACACGGGCGCGTTTATAGTTTTTAAGAACGTCATTAACAATAAAATCACGACCATCTACAAGTGGTGTTTTAGCAGAATATTTTCCCGGATAACGCTGCCAGATAAGAACTTTTTCAATTTTCTGACCTTCCTTTAATGCTTCATCATAAGCAATATCGGCTTTTTCTTTGTGATCAATTAGAGTTCCTCCACGGTAATAAGAATCAGCAGTAATTAATACTCTACTCTTTGCATCAACCACTCTGTCTGCACAAGCTTTTCCTGAAAAGCCTGAAAATACTTGTGAATGAATAACACCTAAACGTGCACATGCAAGCATTACAATTGCAAGTTCCGGAATCATCGGCATATGCAGAGTTACTGTGTCTCCTGCTTTTAACCCGCAGAAATCTCTTAACAATGCGGCAAACTCATTCACTTTTACATATAGCTCTTGATAAGTTATATGCTGAATTGCTTCATCTTCCGGTTCAGGTACAAAATGAAGTGCTGTCTTGTTTTTATATTTTGGCAAGTTGCGATCTACACAGTTATAGCAAGCATTTATTTTACCGCCGACAAACCATTTATAAAAAGGAGGATTAGATGAATCAAGTATTTTATCATAAGGTTTATACCAGTCAAGCATGTCAGCGTATTCTTTATAACATTGCGGAAAATTTTCTTTACTAAAACGTTCTAGAATATTTTTATCTTTAACGTTTGCTTGTTCAATAAATTTAGCGGAAGGTACATAATAACTTTCTTCTTTCCAATGAACTGCAATTTGTGATTCAGAAACTTCATTATCAGAATTATTCTTTTTATCCATAAGATTACTCCTAATATTAATTAGTTAAACAATTTTAGCCTGTCCAACAGTAAGTATTACCCGGCCATAAGTTTCATTAAGAACTTGTGCGAGTGCTAAATAAACAGCTGAAAAACCGCAAATGATTCCTTCCCATCCTGCAATAGTATGTATAACAGCACTTCCTGTAGCATCGCCAAGTGCTAGTAGCCAGAATAATATAAATAAAGTAAAGAAGACTACCTGCAGAGCTTTGTTATGCTTTAAAGTAGCAATCCACATAAAAAATGTAAAGAGCCCCCACATAAATAAATATGCTACCATGCCACCTTCCGAGGCAGCGTTAAACCAACCCCATTTTGGCATAAGGATTAGAAATACAAGTGTTTCCCAAAACAAACCGTAAGAAGTAAAAGCAGTTAGTCCGAAGGTGTTTCCTTTTTTCCATTCCATCCATCCGGCAAAAATTTGAGCCAACCCGCCATAGAATAAACCCATAGCTAAAATCATACTCCCCAAATTATAAATACCTGCATTAGCAAGGTTAAGAAGTACGGTTGTCATACCAAATCCTAGTAAACCAAGCGGAGCCGGGTTAGCAGTGGTATCAACAATTTTAGTACTTTCTGGCATATGACCTCCTGATATGTTTTATGAAGTATTGATAGATATGTTTAATAAAATCATACAATGGTTAAAATATATTTTGTATTTTTGAAATGAATATCTTTTATGATTCATTGCTAATAAAAAGCGTTGGTAGCGATAGCAAATCGAAAAGATCTCATCAGGAGGGTAATAATAGGATATATAATTTGCAAAAAGATAATAGATATTCTCTCCATCTTAATTGATTCGATATTAAATTCAATATAATTATAAATATTCGTAAAAATATTATAAAAAAATTGAGTTCTTGATCACATATTTTAATAATATAATTAAAAGTTCATGAACAAATTACTTATATAACAATCATGTTTGAGTGAGGTGAGTAAATATCTAATTTATAACTAGTAAAAAAGAGATAAAAATTTTATATCTGATGGATTTTTGTAATAATAATTATAATTTACTGTACGAATAATAGAGGAGTCTATTGTGGGTTTCGAAAACAGCTACTCTTCCTCTATAGAGGGATTTGAAAAATACAGGCATATCATTGGATTTATTCTTGGTCCAATCATTTTCTTTCTGATATTATTTGTAAACACTCCGATAAGTTTTTTAAACAATGCTAAAGCCCTGCTTCCGCAAACGGCATCAGAAGAACTAATTATACAGCTTGCTTATGGCACCAAAATAACACTTGGTTTACTGCTGCTTATGGTTATCTGGTGGGTAACTGAAGCCGTTCCAATTCCTGTAACAGCTATTTTACCTGGAATTGTATTACCGCTTTTTCATATTACCGGGATTTACCAGGGAAAAATATTCCAATTTACAGGGAAGAATATTTTATCCAATTATGCTAATCCTATAATTTTTCTTTTCCTTGCAGGGTTTTTACTTGCAGCAGCTTTGCAAAAATGGAAGCTTGATAGAAGATTAACACTTTATATTTTAACAAGAGGTAATTTAGCAAATAGCACTAGTTCTGTATTGTTAGGAATGATGTGTATTTCGGCATTTCTTTCTATGTGGATTTCAAATACGGCTACTACTGCAATGCTTTTACCTTTGGGTGCAGGTGTTCTTGTACAAAGCGGCAGTAAAGTAGGAGAATCAAATTTTGGAAAATCTCTTATGCTTGGAATTGCCTGGGGTGCTTCAATTGGAGGTGTGGGAACAATAATAGGTACTCCGCCTAATGGAATTTGTGTTTCTATCCTTAGTTCTTCCGGTATCAGGCAAATTAATTTTATTGAATGGATGAAAATCGGAATTCCATTTGTTATACTTTTTATTCCTATTGCATGGTTTATTCTGTTAAAAGTATTTCCGCCGGAAATAAAAAATATCCAGGGTGGAAAGAAACTTATACTTGAGCAACAAAACAAATTAGGAAAATGGTCCAAAGCTGAGAAGCTTACAATTGTTGGCTTTGCCGTAGTTGTAATTCTCTGGGTATCTAATCCTTTTTGGAATTATATATTTTCAAAACATCTTTCAGAGAATCTCAAATGGTTTGATGAAAATATAATAGCACTATTCGGAGTGCTTATTTTATTTCTTTTACCGGTTGATTGGAAAAAACAAAAATTTGTACTCAATTGGTCGGATGCAAAATTTGTAGATTGGGGAACACTTCTATTATTCGGAGGGGGTATTGCATTATCCGATGGAATGTTCAAAACGGGTCTTGCTAATTGGTTGGCGAATACCGCAGTTTCATTTTTAGGTTCACCTTCAACACTAGTTATGATGTTTGTTCTCATAATTCTTCTTGAATTACTTACCGAAGTAACATCAAATACTGCGGTTGTATCGATGATGATTCCTATAATAATTTCTATTGCACAGGGAACCGGGAATGATCCTGTTGCATTATCAGTAGCGGCTACTCTTGCTGCATCAATGGCATTTATGCTGCCGGTTGCTACTCCTCCAAATGCTTTAGTATACGGCAGCGGCTATATCAAAATAACTGATATGGTAAAAGGGGGTATTGTACTGGATATTATTGCATGGTTCTTTACTGCAGCAGTTGTTTATTTTATTGCCGATAAACTCCTCGGAGTAATTTCTTTTTAGATTTAAAGTTTTTGCAATTACTTTAAAGTGCTTAAATAAAAGTCAGCTTTATCTTTTTTATTCCAGCCGGAGTACAAGGTTATTAATTTTTGTGCAATGTCTTTTGTATGAAAATCTTTTTCACCAAATTCTTTTTTAAAATATGAATAACTTTCAAGAAGCAAATTTTCTGCCGGCAAGAATTCTTTCCTTTTCATATAAATCTCACCCAATAAACTTTTACCTTCTGCAATTCCCCAAGTATCTTCACTAAAGTTACTTCTCAGAATCTCCAGATTTTTATGTACGATTCCGGATGCTTTATTAAGTGAATCTATTTTAATTAGTAGTTTGCAGTAATCAAAATAAGTATTTATTGTGCTTAAATTGTTTTCTCCTATTATTTCTTTATACATATTTACAGACAGGTTGTAAAGAGAATCTGCTTTCTTATAATTATTCTCTTTTAAAGCTAATTCTGCTATGCCGCTGTAACATCCGGCCATAAAAGGACTTTTATCCGTTCCCATTGTTTCAGCAGCTGTTTTCAGTACTTCTTTATTCAGAACATTTACAGAATCATAGTCTTTATAATTAGATTTTATAAATGATAATATTAAAAGATCACTAGCGTAAGTTAAGTTTTTTTTACCAATAGATTTTTCCTGTATTTGCATTGACTGCCTGATCTGGTTTTCGGCTTTTTTGCAGTTACCTTTTTTGTAATTGATAAATCCCAGCTTATTCAAGCATATAGCTACCGAAGGATGATTTGGACCATTTAATTTTTTATGCAGAATTAATGCTTTTTCGTAATATTTTTTTGATGAGTCATATTTTTGCTCTGAATAAAAAAGCAGACCTAAATTGGAAATTGCGTAAGCTACATCAGGATGATTATCACCGAGAAACTTTTTCCGCATATTAAGAACTTGGAGGAATAATTTTTGGGCTTCGTCAAAATTTCCTTTTATTTTATAAACACTTGCAAGGCCTTGTAAACTATAGGCGACATCGGGATTCTCAGGTCCGCTAAGTTTTGTATCCATTGCAAGCGATGTTTTAAACATTTTTTCTGCCTCAGCATATTTACCCCGATCACGAAGTAATTCGGCGAGATTATAAGTTGTAGTAGATATTTCGGGATGAGGTTTGTCGCCATATATTTCCTTTTGCAATCCAAGTGTCTCTTTAAACATTTTCTCTGCTTCATCGTATTTACCTTCTTCATGCAGCTCAAGTGCGAAATTATTCATCATGATTAAGAGATCTTCATTATTATTATTTTTATTCCTATTGAGTAGCTTTATAGCTTTTTTATAATACAATTCAGATTTATTGTAGTTGCCTTTTGATTTGTAAACCCAGGCTAAATCACCTAGGATCCAGGCATAGCTGTTATCCTCTTTTTCAGAATTAATGTTATAGATATTTAAAGCGTTAGTTAAAAGCGAATCGGCCTTCGAGTATTCGCCTTTATAGGTGTATAATTCACCGAGATCTCTCAGACTTTTTGCTTCTTTCATTCCGTTTTTGTTTAACTTCATTCTTATTGCAAGAGCTTCTTTTAACAGTGTATCAGATTTATCAAATAGACCTAAATTTTGATAAACACTGCCGATAAGGCTAAGCATTGAGGCTTTTACATCCGGCTGATCGGATAATTCCTGATTAATTTTCTGTGCTCCTTTATCAAGTAATTCTCTTGCTGTAATTGTCTTGCCTCTTGCTTCATAAGGATCTGAAAGTTTGAAAATATTTTTTAGAAAATTTGAAACCTCTTCTGCCTTTTGTGCTTCTAGTTGGGCTTTGTCACGCTCCTTCTTGAGTTGAATAAAATAAAAAGTTGTAAGAGATGCAGCTATTAGAAAAATAGCAAATGCAGATATGACAGCAATCTTGTGACGTATTATAAATTTGTTTGTTCTGTAATAAATTGTATTCTGCCTGGCAGATACCGGTCGGCCCTCAAGATAATTTTCTATGTCTTGCTGAAATTGTTCCGCAGATGAATATCTTCTTTCCGGTTCTTTCCTTAATGCCATTAAGCAGATATTATCCAGGTCTCCGGATAGTGTTTTAATTAATTTATCAAGGTTGGTTTTATGTGCCCGGCTGATTTTTTCAGCTTTTATTTCGTTTTTAGTCTGTAATAGTTTGATTATTGAACTTGGTTTTACAGGTTCTGTATAACAAATGATTTTTTCTAATTCTAAAGGAGATTGTGTTTTAATTTTATATGCTTTTTCCCCGGTAATAAGCTGATACAGAATTAATCCAAGTGAATAAATATCAGTTGAAGTAGTAATAGCCTCTCCCTTAATTTGTTCAGGTGAAGCATATTCCGGGGTCATAACGTATAACCCTGTTCTTGTTAATTCTGATTGTGCAAACGAATCGTCTTCTGTGAAGACTTTTGCAATTCCGAAGTCCAGCAGCTTAACAGTTCCATCTTTTTTAATTATTATATTGTTTGGTTTAAGATCTCTGTGTATAACAAGATTTTGATGAGCATATTGAATTGCATTACAGACTTCGGAAAATAATTTTAAACGTTCATTTATAGATAAGTTATTTTTATCACAATACTGATCTATTGGATCTCCCTCAACATATTCCATGGTAAAATAGGGGAGGTTTTCATCCGTTAAACCACCATCAAGGAGTCTTGCTATGTTAGGATGCTGAAGCCTGGCAAGTATTTGTCTTTCGAATTGAAACCTTTTAATAATTTCATTAGAATTCATTCCGGGTTTGATTATTTTTAATGCAACCTTCTGCTCAAATTGTCCATCTGCTCTTTCTGCAAGAAATACTGAACCCATTCCTCCTTCGGCAATTTGATTTATTATCTTATAATTTCCGATTACTGTTCCGTTGTAATTTTTTTTAGGCTGTATATAAATAGCATCGGAGGCTTGACCTTTTAAAACAGAAGGAACATTAGTATCAGCTTCGATTAAGGAACAAATCTCTTCAAGAAGTTCGGAATCATCTCCGCACATATCTACCAGGAATTCAGTTCTTTCCGGCTCTTTAAGGTTTAAAGCTTCTTCAAATATTATCCCTATTTTCTGCCATCGTTCTGAATTCATAATTTGTTTCCTGTTTTATCTGATCGATGAGGAAGAATATTGAAATTAAATTAATTATCCAAGAATATTTAAATTGGCAAGGAGATTTATCACAGATTTTTATTTAATTCTCTGCTAAGCCAGGCACGTGCTAGTCGCCAATCTCTGCGAACAGTAGGTACAGATATTCCAAGCACTTCTGCAATTTCTTCCTGAGTAAGTCCGACAAAAAACCAATATTCAATTATTTTGCTCTGTCTTTCATTTATTGTTTGTAATCGATTAAGTGCTTCATCAAGAGCTATTAGTTCTTCAGGTTTTGATTCTCGCATTACATTTTCATCAACAAAAGTTACTTTTACATTTTCTCCCCCTCTTTTCTGGGCTTTATGCTGATATGCATAATTAATTAATATTCTTCGCATTGCCTGTGATGCAATTGCATAAAAGTGTGCGCGGTTCTGCCAGCTAACCCTGGTTTGATCTACAAGTTTAAAATAAGCCTCGTGAACAAGAGCAGTTGCATTAAGGGTATGGTCTCTCCGTTCGTTCCTGAGATTTAAGTGGGCTATTTGGTGAAGCTCATTATAAACCAGGGGCATTAAGGTATCAACAATCTGTTTGTTTCCGTTTGTTAACTCAGCTAATAATTGCGTTATTTGTTCATTTTCAGGCAAATCAGATATATCCTAAAAATTTTTTTGAATCATGTTATCACTTTTATCAAAAAATATTGCGTTTATCTATGTAACCGGAAAAAATTAAAAAGAATTGTGCAAATAATATTTCAAAGTAGTAATTCAAGACTAATAATTCAAATATAAGAAAGGATAATAAAATGGAAAAAAGAGAAAGAAACTTCATAAAATGGAATGGGGTTATTTTCTTGTTAATCATTTTTCTTTATTCAGGTTGTACCAAGGATCCGGTTTCACCGACAGTTACTTCAAATGATGGAGCTTCAATTAGTTCGTATATACAAAAATTAAGCTACAATCCTGAATCCATGCTGAATTATCAAAATACAGGGGGTCAGAGTTCTTCTACTGATGTTGTTTCATCAGATACTGCAACTTCAACTTCAAGTTCCGGCGACCAGCAGGTAACTTGTATTAGTACTACTTATAATTTAAAAGAAAATTTTGAAAATATAGCGATTCTTCGACCAATGAGTGGAGTTATATGGCCTGGCGCACTAGTTAAAGGAAATCAATCAATGATTGATGGATTACCCGATCCTATAACACTGCCAAGGGCTCCGGTTACTTTTAAAATTGATCTCCCGGGAATTGGTGAGAATGGAGTTAAAACGGTTGAAAATCCTGTTAACTCAAATGTTCAAGCAGCTATAGATCAGGCTTTGGAATGGTGGAATGCTAATGCTTATCAGGAAGGTTATGTAAACTCTGCAAGCTCATCTTATAAAGTAAAAACAGCATACTCATCAAAACAAATTGCTCTTGATGTAGGACTTAATGCCGAATGGGCAACCGGTGATGTTAGTGCACAATTCAATTACCAGAGCAATGAAGAAAAAACAGTAGTTATGGCTGTTTATAAACAGGCATTTTATACTATAACGATGGATTCGCCGATGTCACCTGATGCTGTGTTCAGCAAAGATGTTACACTTGACCAGGTTAAAGCCGTTATGAATGATGCAGCTCCGCCTGCATATGTTCAGAGCGTAACTTACGGACGAATAATTATGTTCAGAATGGAAACGAGCTATAAAGCATCAAGTTATGATGTTGAGAGTGCATTTAAATATGCAGCCGGTGTTTCCGTGGATGGTTCACTTGAAGCAGAGTATAAGGATATACTTAAAAATTCATCTATCGAAGTTATAGTACTTGGCGGCAATGCATCGGTTTCATCAAGTGCTGTTTCTGCTAAAAATGCAGATGATCTAGTACCGATAATTGAAGGTGATAATGCTGTTTACTCCAGGAATAATCCTGGCCTTCCGATTTCCTATACAATTAGATACCTAAAAGACAATTCGCTTGCGAAGCTCGGTTACTTTACTGAATATACGGCTACAGAATGTTCTACAGTTAAAACAATAGACAATATAGATATCCGGCTTAATCAATTTAAAGTAAAAAGAGACTGTGATGGTATTGAAGGTGCAGGTGAATTTTCTTTTGAGGTTCAGGTGCTTGATAAGAAGGGAACTAAGCTGGCATCTTATTCAATGAACAATCTCACTTTATCAGATGGAGACAAAGTAAGTATCGCCAAAACATTATCAATAAAATTAAAACGTGAAATGGGGAACAAGTTTACCGTAAAATTTATTTGCACTGAGTGGGATAAAGATATTTTGGGAAGAGTTTACGCGGATAGTAGAATGGATCACAAAGCTGTATCATTTACACATAATTTCAACACCAGTGGCAGCTGGAGCGATATTTCAGGTACAAGAACTCTATCAACCAATCCAGGCTCTGATTGTTCTACTGATCTAATTTACGCAGTTTCTATAAATTGAGACCTTGTTTAAATAAAACCAGTTCCTCAACAAGGAACTGGTTTTTAATTAACATATTCTATTTCTAATAAACATTTTGAAACTATTGCGGTTTTTTGTGTGTTATTTCTGTCACAATTTTTTTTATATCACAAAACTAATAATTAAGATTTCTTTTTTTAATTAGTAATTTTTATAATTAAATGAAAATAAATCCCCATTTGAAAATAATAATAAATCACTTCAGCACTTTTCAAAAAGAATAAAAAATAATTTATAATTAAGATAAGGTTCAACATGAAAACTTTGTATTGTTTTGTATTGTCATTTTTATTATGGGGAAATCTATTTAGTCAAACCCAGACTGCTCAGGACCCGTTCTTCGGACACCGTAAGCTCGGCAGTTCCGATAAACTATCACTTATCTGGCATTCCGGCGGAAATTTACCTTTAAAGTATCAAACTTTCAGGTATGCAGGCAGCGGGGGAGGTTATTATATGGATTCAAGCACTTCGGCTAGAGATACAAATACTGCAATATCCGGTCGAAATAGAATTGATGCTGTTACAGGGGATTTTACCGGCAGCGGATTGGATAACCTGGTTATTGCAGAAGAAGGAGTTAATAATTCTATTAAAATTATTGTACCGGATATAGATAAAAATACTATGAACTGGACCGGCGAAAGTATTTTAACTCTTTCGAATGTTTTATATCCGAACCCACTTAATTATAAAGCCATAAGATTTCGATTAATTAAAGGATATTTTGATAACAGCCAGACTCCGGAATTTGCAATTGCATACTGGAATAAAGACTCTACAATTCAAATAACAATATTTAAAGTTGATCCTTCTACATTAATGCCTATAGAGTTATCAACAATTGCCGATGTTAATATAGACCCTTCTTCTTATGATTCCGGGCTGTATGATATTGCTGCCGGGGATTTTAACGGGAACGGCCGGGATGAGATTGTTCTTGTAACTTACTCACCGAACGGTTGGAAAATTTCCGCTAAGATTTATGACTATGTAAATAATAATGGAACATATTCCATTGTACCAAAAGTTAATAAAAGCGATTTATTTACTTCGAGCAATTTTTTTGACCCGTATCATACAGTAAATGAAATTGATGTTGCTGCCGGGCATTTTAAAAGCAAAACTTTAACAAACCAATTTGTTGTTGACTTTGTACTTCATAGATCGGGTTCGGAAACTTACGATTATTTATTGCCGGCTTCTGTTACACCTGGTTTAGATACTATTAACGTAAATTATAATAATCTTCATCAGGTTAGGCAGACTCTCGGCAGTTCTACTATACCGATAAACATAAAAACGGGCGATATAACACATGATGGTAATGATGAAATAGTTACTTATGCATCCGGTTCTATTTACATATTTTCAGTTGATGATACACTGCATATAAGTGGAGGGGGTGCAAATTCTGTGAATATTCCGGATCTTTCAGTTCATACGGACCTGGTTCTGGCTGATCTGAATGCCAGTCCAACTGATTCTGTTTGGACTCCCGAAATAGCCTGCATGTCCGCAACAGAATGGGAACCTGATAATTCTTCCTGGTACTCTACTTTCTCAATCCATGTCTTTGAACCGGTGGTGGATGCAAACGGAAATATTACATCGGTTCCGGAAAGAATTTCAATGACGGTAGATTCTATTGTTACAAACAATGTGGAATATTACTGGGCTTTGACTGCAGGCGACTTCGATGGTAAAAGCATAAGGCTTGGCAATCCTACTTACTACCATGTTACAAATATAGTTCAGCCGCTAGTTATATTAAACGCACCGCCGACTCATTTCGATGTTTTTAATGATACCAGTTTTGATGTGAGCAACAGCTATAATGGTCAAACGTCTGATTTCTATTCAGATTATTTCACTACAAAAGAAACAGATTTTGAAATGGAAACGGAACTTCATACCGGCTGGTCTGTAGGCGGAAGCGTTGAAGGAACTTTTGTAATACCTGAATTGGAAATACCTGTTAAAGTAAAAGTAGATGCTGATTATGGACACAATTTCTCTAAAACGAGTTCAAGTTCCGAAAGCTTTACAATTAAACAGAGCACACGAGCCAGCAATGATGATTATATTTATGCTATGGTTGTTGATTATGATGTCTGGGAGTATCCGGTGTATGCAAACGGAACAATGGAAGGATATACTTTGGTAGCTTCACCAAAGTTGCAACAGAATAAATGGTTTCCCAGTAAAAGTTCCGAAGGAGACGCTTATATTCCAAATCATGAAGTGGGAAATATACTGTCTTACAATCAAATCACTTATCCTTCTGACAACTCGAGCCTGTCACAGGCTATAAGATGGCAAACATCAGATGCAGTAACATTAGATGTTAACTCCGGTGCGGAATATGATTGGTCACTGGAAAAACAAACAAGCAATCAATCAACAACAACAAATGAAGTTAAGTTTGATGCAAGTGCTTCGCTCGGGTTTGAGATTCCGTTTAAGATTATTCCAAATTTTGAAATTCATGGGAATTATTCTCATGATTCCATTTCAACGGTGACAAATAAAGTGACATATACGCAAGGATTGGATGTTCATCTTGGCCCGATAAATCCCGGTATTCCCGGCGGCGGATATTATACTGTTACTCCTTATGCGTATTGGGCGAGAGACGGTGCATTAGTATTGGATTATGCTGTTAAACCGGGTGCGGCCGGTGTAAATGAGCCGGAAACATGGTGGCAGCAAAAGTATGCACACGAATCTGATCCGGCATTAATTCTTCCATGGAGATTAGACAACGACAAAGGATATAACTATTCTGCTGATAAACTTCAGGAAACTAAAGAAATGATCTTTAATCCGGAAAATCCGAAACCAGGAGATACCGTTAATATTCAAGTTAGAATTCATAATTTCAGCCTAATACCAACACCCCAGCCGGTTGAAGCAAAATTTTATATGGGCGATCCTGCAAACGGCGGAACCTTAATGCAAAGTTTAAGCGGAAAAACTATCTTCTCAACAAGTGATTTTATAGCTGCACGGGGGAGTAAGATAATCACTTTTGATTGGAAAATACCGGATAATACACCCGATAACTCTAGAATATATGTTGTAATTGATCCTAATAATTCATTCCCTGAAATTCATGCAAGCAATAATGTTGGGTGGAAAGTTATGAATATTCAAAGCGGAATAAACGGAATAACGAATAATATTAATTCTCCCTCGTCATTTGTCTTAAGTCAGAATTATCCTAATCCGTTTAATCCTACAACTACAATAGAATATACTATTCCGCAGTCAAGGTTTGTATCGTTAAAAGTATATGATATTTTAGGAAGAGAAGTAAAAACTCTGGTTAATCAACAGGAATTGCCGGGTACGTACAAAATTCAATTTAATGGAAGCGAATTGGCAAGCGGTGTATACTTCTATAGACTTGAAGCCGGAGAATTTGTTTCAACTAAGAAGTTTGTTTTACTGAAATAGTTTCATATAGTAAATCTTAAAAAAATGATTTATTATGATAAAATCCCCGCTTTCTTTAAAGTTGGGATTTTCTAATAAAAGTGTAATTTTGATAATTATCTTTGCCAACCAAAAACTAGC
>CAYUVK010000051.1:0-34826 GCA_964448105.1 uncultured Ignavibacteriaceae bacterium | reverse complement strand
AATTCCTTCGGAACTTCGGAAAGAGCAAGATTAAGAAAATATATTAATTATAAGTTAAACAAACGATTAGAAATTTTTTAAAAAACATATAATAATTCCGGCTTTGCCGGGTAGGAGAAATAAATGCCTGAATTCATTCAGATTAAAGATTTATCAAAATCTTATTGGCGTGATAATTTTGAAATTCCTGTTTTGAATAATATAAATCTCAATATAGCTCAAGGAGAGTTTGTTGCTTTAATGGGACCATCAGGTTCCGGTAAAACTACATTGCTTAATCTGATTGCTGGCATTGATAAACCCACTAAAGGTGAAGTTAATATCAACGGAACTGAAATTTCATCTTTAAATGAATCAGCTCTTGCAAAGTGGCGGTCTTCCAATGTAGGATTTGTATTTCAATTTTATAATTTAATTCCTGTTTTAACAGCTTATGATAATGTTGAGCTACCTCTTCTTCTTACAAATTTATCTAAAGCTGAAAGAAGACAGCATGTTGAAACTGCTTTGTCTATAGTCGGTTTAGGTGATAGGATGAATCATTATCCTAAACAGCTTTCTGGCGGTCAGGAGCAGAGAGTTGCTATTGCACGTGCTTTTGTTACCGATCCTCTAATTCTTGTAGCTGATGAACCGACCGGAGACCTCGATAAGAATTCTGCCGATGAAATCTTAGCACTTATGGAACAACTGAACACTGAATTTAAAAAAACAATTATTATAGTTACACATGATCCTCATGCAGCAGAAAGAGCAAAAATTTTACATCACCTCGAGAAAGGTGATCTAATAAGGAGTACCAATGGAAATAGTAAAATTAATAATTAGAAATTCTTTCCGGCATAAACTAAGATCGTTATTAACTATTTTGGGAATTGCAATCGCAGTTATCGCTTTCGGTCTGCTTCGCACGGTAGTTACTGCATGGTATGCCGGCGTTGAATCTTCATCTGTTGATCGATTAGTTACACGTGATGCAGTTTCTTTTATATTCCCCCTCCCCTATTCTTATCTTGATAAAATTTCCCAGATACCCGGAGTTGACGATGTAAGTTATGCTAACTGGTTTGGCGGAACTTATATAGATAAAAATAATTTCTTCTCACGGCTGGCTGTTGATGCAGATAATTATTTTGATGTTTACCCGGAATTTTTATTAAGTAAAAAGGAGCTTGAAAATTTTAAAAAAGAACGAAATTCATGTGTTATCGGCAAAGATATTGCGAAACAATATAATTTAAAAATTGGAGATGTAATGTCTCTCGATGGTGATATTTTCCCGGGAAGATGGGATTTTGTAATACGCGGAATTTATCAACCTAAATATAAAAGCACAGATGCTACACAAATGCTTTTCCAATGGGATTATCTTAATGAAAGAATGAAACAGGAATCCCCCGGAAGAGCCAATGATATTGGTTGGTTCATTGAAAAAATCAAAAACCCCGATGATGCAAGCGTTGTATCTGATAAAATAGATGCATTATTTAAAAATTCTTCGGCGGAAACCAAAACTGAAACTGAAAGAGCATTCCAGCAGGGATTCATTGCTTCATCAAGTGCTATCATTACTTCAATGAATGTAATGTCTTTTGTAATTGTAGGAATTATATTACTTGTACTTGCAAATACGATGATTATGTCTGCCCGGGAAAGAACAAAAGAATATGCTGTATTTAAAGCAATCGGATTTAATGGAAAACATCTAACCGGTTTGATAATGGGTGAATCATTATTTATTTCGGCACTTGGCGGCGCTCTAGGTTTACTGTTAATTTTCCCGATAGTAGCAGGTTTTGAAGCAAATATTCCCAAGGGTTTTTTCCCGATTTTCCAGATAGAACCTATCACTTTAATTCTTGCAATATCCGCAATAATAATTATTGGTATTGCGGCAGCAATTTTCCCTTTGCAGCGAGCACTCACAACTAAAATTGTTGATGGTTTTAGGTTTGTCGGTTAATAACTTATAAAGGTTTTTTATGAAAGTACCATTTAAATATTCACTAAGAAGCTTCACTTCAAGAAGATTAACAACATTTATAACTGTAGCAGGTATTGCTTTAGTAGTATTTGTTTTTGCTGCGGTTTTAATGATGGCTTTTGGAGTTCAAAAAACCCTGGTATCTACCGGTTCCGATGATAATGTGAAAATTGTTAGAAAAGGCTCAAATGGAGAAATTTCAAGCATTATTGATGGTGAAACCCAAAGCGTTATTAGCACTTTACCCTATATTGCAAAAACTCCCGATGGTAAACCTATTATATCCTATGAACCTGTTGTAATAATAAATCTTAATAAAATAGGCGGCGGATTAAGTAACGTTACCGTAAGAGGTGTATCGCCTGCAAGTCCGGATTTACGTCCGCAGGTAAAAATAATAGCAGGCAAAATGTTTAATCCGTCATTACGAGAATTAATAGTTGGAAAATCCATATCAAAAAATTTTGAAAGTGCTCAATTAGGAAAAACAGTTAAGTTTGCCAATAATGAATGGAAAATTGTCGGAATTTTTTCTTCTGACGGAAGCGGGTTTGATTCTGAAATTTGGGGGGATGCGGTCCAATTGCTCGATGCATTTAACAGGGGTAATACCGTTTCATCAATAACATTGAAATTAGATGACCCAAAAAATTACGATAAATTCAAAAAAGCATTTGAACTTGATAGAAGGCTGCAGCAGTTTGAACCTACAATTGAAACACAATACTTTGAAGAGCAATCCGAATTCCTTGCCAATTTCATAAGAATCCTCGGGATTTTTATTACAATTATATTTAGTGCAGGCGCCACCATAGGTGCAATGATTACTATGTATGCTGCCGTTGCAAACCGTACTATTGAAGTCGGTACAATGAGAGCACTCGGCTTCAGCAGAAGAAGTATAATGATAGTCTTTTTAAGCGAATCAATTTTAATTTCTTTAGTTGGCGGATTAGCCGGAATATTCCTTGCATTTTTCCTACAATTCTTTTCAATATCAACGTTAAATTTTAATTCATTTGCAGAATTAAGTTTTTCTTTTGCTCTTTCGCCTTCTATAATTGTTTCATCATTAATCTTTGCTGTTTTAATGGGATTAATAGGCGGGTTCCTGCCTTCTGTTAGAGCTTCGAGATTAAAAATTGTAAATGCGTTAAGGGCAGGATAGTGGGGAACCTTCGAGGTTTACAAGGCAGAAAACACTACTTGAACCTCGAAGGTTTTGACGGATATTTTTATTTTTCCCTTCTTATTTTTTAATCCAGATTTATTTTAATTTTTCAATGATAAAGAAAATATTAAATTTGTAATAATATATTATTTTAAATAGATAAATAATTAATGAATGTTTTCAAACAAAAGAGGAACCTTAGTATTAAAATTTTTCATAAAATTTCTCTTGGAATTAATTGATGAGAGTTTTCTTCAGGGTTTTCTTCGTTATTTTTTTAATGAACTCTCCATTTATTCTATCACAAAATAAATATGGTGCTTTTGGAGCCCCATCGATTAGATATACTTCAATATCAGATCAAGGTGCATTGATTCTCGGCGGAAAGTTTGGTTTAGTAATTAATAAAAGTATAGTTCTCGGCGGCGGATTTTACGGACTTGCAAGCGGAGTAAAAACAAATTTTATTGATGTTCCCAGCGGACAGCATGTAATGATGAATTTAAATTATGGAGGGTTAGAAATAGAATATATTTTATTCCCCGGTTCAATAATTCATGGTTCATTAGAAATTCTTCTTGCGGGAGGCGGTTTATATTTCGCTGTTTCAGATAAATCTGTTCCGCATAATAGTTACTCCAAATACGATCTTTTAGTATATGAACCATCTTTTAATATTGAATTTAATGCTTCAAACTGGCTGCATATTGATGGAAATGTTTCTTACCGTATAATTACAAGTTATGATTTTGTCGCTTACGGTATTAGTAAGGAAGATTTAACCGGAATATCAGTTGGTTTGATCTTTAAATTGGGAAGTTATTAACTAATGGTTTGTTGTATATTGTTTGTGGTTTGTTGGTTTTAGACACTCTTATAAGATCAAGCTTTTTAATATAATGTAAATGTTAGCAAATATTTTTTTACTTATGAAATCGTCTTTAAAATATTTAAATGTTATTCTTTTATCATCGTTAATTATAATTACAGCTGGAAATAATTTTGCCCAAACATTCTTTCTGAAACAGGATTCAACAAATATCCAAGAACAAATTAGTGACTCCACTAAACAAATTTCTCCTTTAATATTTACATATGCAGGTGATAGAAGATATACTTTAAGCGGTCAATTACCAAATTTAAAGACGGAAGTAAAACCAAATACCGCATTAATTGTCGGTGGAATTTTTTTAACAGCAGCAGTTTGGATGCATATTCATCAGCAGAATGCCTGGTGGAGTGGTCAAAGAAGAAATTTTCATTTCGAGGAAGATTGGGTTTCCGCTATGCAGGTTGATAAAGCGGGGCACGCATATGGCGGATATATGACTGCATATGTTATGAGTGAAGGTTTAATGGCTTCAGGTTTTTCATGGGATGATGCAACTTTATGGGGAAGTATTTTCGGAATTGCTTACCAAACTTATGTTGAAACCGAAGACGGATTTGCACGGCAATGGGGGTTCAGCCCTTCCGACTGGTATTTTGATACTATCGGTCCTATCTTTTTTTTATCTCAGCATTATGTACCTGCATTGCAAAATATAACACCAAAGTGGCAGTTTGTTCCTTCCGAATGGACAGGCAAACCTGTAATTATCAGGCCACGCACTTTTTTTGATGATTATAACAGTTCAACTTTTTGGTGGTCTTTAAATGTTTATAATATTCTTCCGGATAATATGAAAAAATATTGGGTACCCTGGTTAAATATTGCCGTAGGTTACGGCGCTGATGCAATTGATGCTAACCGAGATCCTAACGGTTCACCTGATCAATATTCTCAAAGAAGATTTGTCATTGGATTAGATTATAATTTAGTAAAACTTTTGCCGGAAGGCGGATGGTTCTGGAATTGGTTCAGGCAATCCTTAAACTTTATTAAGTTACCTGCACCGGCATTAGAATTTTCTCCCTCCGGAACTAGTTTTAAATTGTTGTATCCTTTCCGGATAAATCTCGGTTCAATAAAATTCTAAAAAAATTTTCTTAATTCTCCTCACTATAAATTTATAAAAGTATTATTTTGGGTTAAAGTGCACTCTCTCCAACTTCTTCTGTACGTACTCTTATCACTTCTTCAACCGGCAGGATAAATATTTTCCCATCTCCCACTTCACCTGTTTTAGAATTGTTAATAATAATTGAAACTGCTGATTCAAGTTTATGATCAGGACAAACTAATTCAATTTTTAATTTTGGAACGAATTCTATCTTATATTCACTTCCTCTGTAAATTTCCGTATGTCCTTTTTGCCTTCCATATCCTTTTATTTCCGAAACGGTAAGACCACTAAATCCTGCTTCCTGCAAAGCATGATGTACAACTTCAAGTTTATGCGGACGTATTATAGCCTCAACTTTTTTCATAATGAACCTCGTAATGTTTAATTAATTTAATAATAAAGGGATCCTTGACACTAAAATCTAAGAAAAATTCTCTTAGTTTTGAAGTAAAAATAAACTATATACCACGCAAATATTTGTCAGACTTTTTAAATATTAAAAGAATTAATAGTTCTCATCATTAACTTTTATATAATAGGTATGAGATTAGAGATGTGTTTAAACAAAAAAAGATGATTTATTTAAAATTAATTTATGGATTGAGTTAAAAAAGTATTTTAACAAAGTGTATGAGAGAAATATATATTTTAATTCTTTTCAATTTCAATAAATTTCAAAGAAATTTAATACCGCAGAACAATTTTCCCTGGAACTAAATTCGCTATCCCAAATAATAATTTGGTATTTCCGAATACGTTTTAAATGCCTCTTTCACAGCCTTAATCAGTAAATTTAAATCGAAAGGCTTTGTAAATATTCTAAACGGGTGCAAACTGTAGCTTTTAATAAGTGAGATATAATCTGTAAAACCGGTAATAAATATATACGGAATTTCCATAATTTCAGAAATGCGGGACATTGCTTCAATGCCGTCCAATTGCCCTTTAAGTGAAATGTCTGTAATAATCATGGAGGGATATTCATATAAAGCAGCACTGATTAACTCTTCCCCTGATTCAACAATTTTAATTACCTTGGAATCATTTTTTTCAATGAATACCTTAATAGTTTTTGCAGTAATTAAATCATCCTCCCCAAGCAGAATATTTTGTTCGCTTTGCATTGGATACCTCTTTGTTGTTTTGTAACTAATAGGACAACTGCAAAAGAATTAACTAAGAAACACTTTCAAAATTCTTTAAGAGAAATCATTTTTAGATTACTAAAATCAAAGAACTAACTAAATAAAGATCCATGAACTAAATCTTAATCTTTCTTTACCTTGAAATTTGTTTGACACAACCTTAATATTAGCCTCAATGTAGTTTAAATCAACAATAGTGCCATAAAATAATTTGCCCTAAAATCGGCCCTAATCAAAAGATTCTGCATTAAAATAATTAAAAACAGATATTCAACCTTTTACGGTTTAATACCTTACTTTTTAAGGTTGATAAAAAAGTAATTAATTGGAATTCGTTGAAAATTGATGATTTTGGTTAGCTTAATTATTCATTTATCATGAAATTCATTGATAAGTAACTTCTTTAGCTTTTTAGTATAAAGTTTTATATAATAATTACGATAATAAAGAATTATAATTACTGAATAGGTAAAATAAACCGGTTAAAATGGCTGCAATTATATTTTAAACAAGGAAATATTTACTTTGAAGAGATCTTATTAAAGGCTGGATGCTTTATTACTTATTATTATTTCCATAAGATAATTGGAAAGGAATTAACCAACTTCTCCCATAAGAATTGATGTTTCATTTATTTCCTTCGATAGGATTTCCACTTTTTCTTTATTTTCTTTCGATACTATAGCAATTAATCCAATTCCTAGATTAAAGACAGTCCTCATTTCATCATCACTTACCTGCCCTGCTTTTTGGATTATTTTAAAAATGGAAGGTACATCCCAGCTTGACCAGTTAATCTTTAAATTTAGTCCTTCAGGCAAAATCCTTTTAGTATTCCCAATAATTCCGCCACCGGTTATATGAGAAAATCCTTTTATTTCAATATTAGAAGAAAGATATGTTATTAGTTTGAAATAAGATTTATGAATCTTTAACAGTTCTTCACCAAGTGTTCCGTTCAATTCACTAAATTTTGAATTCAGTTTATATTTTTCCAGAAGAATTTTGCGAGTTAATGAATATCCGTTGGTGTGCAGCCCATTTGAAGGAAATCCAATTAGCAGGTCACCGCTTTTTATTATTTTGCCGTCAATTATTTTACTCTTATCTACAATTCCTACAATTGTTCCCGAAATATCATACTCATTTTCTTCATACAATCCCGGCATTTCGGCTGTTTCACCACCAATTAATGCACAATCATTTTGTCTGCAGGCAATTGAAAAGCCTTCAATTATTTTAGCAGCTTTATCGGGAAATAATTTTCCAAATGCCAGGTAATCCAAAAAATACAGCGGCTTAGCTCCACAAACAGCTATATCATTAACACAATGGTTTACCAAATCCTGACCAACAGTATCATGTTTGTCCATACTAAATGCGATTTTCAATTTTGTTCCAACGCCATCAACACTCGAAACTAAAACTGGTTTCTTAAATTTGGAAATATCCAATTCATAAAATGCTCCAAATAATCCAATATCGGATAAGACACTCTTGCTAAAAGTAGATTTGGCTAAATTTTTAATTCTTTTAACAGTTTCATCCCCTGCTTCAATATCTACACCGGCAGATTTATAAGTATTATTCAAAGTTTCACCATTTATAATCAAACATAATTGAATAATAAAAAATAATATTAAAAGGAGAATTAAACAAAGAGTGTAAATATTCAACAAACAGATAGTGCATTTTTCAACATTAAGCTTAAAAATTCTCTCAGTTTTAATAATAAAACTTATTTAGTTTCTTTTTTTTAAGAAACTATATTCACAAATACTATATATTCTTTGAATTTTATAGAAAATAGCCATATTCTAAATAGGAACGGTATTTGAATAAACCGTACGAATTAATTATTTAATCATGGGGCTTTTATGAAATATGTAAAATTACTCTTCACAATTTCACTTTTATTTGTCTTTACTTTTGCAGTAACATCGGCGCAAACCGTAAAGCTTAAAAGAGATGCACAGTCTTCGGGTACACTGGGAAGTATTCCCGCAAACACATTTCCAATTTACAGTGGGTTACAAACAGTAGCTAAAGGAATGAAAGTTTATTTGGCTGCTGATACAGCAGGTGGAGTTACATCAATAACATGGACTCTTGTTTCCCAGCCTGCAGGTTCTAATACTACTTTAAGTAGTACTTCTGATCAAAAAGTTACTTTCGTTCCTGATTCAATAGGATATTATATAGTAAAAGTTGAGGTAAACGGTGGAGCATCCGATCAGGATACTCTTTTAGCAGCCACCTATAGAGGTTATAAAGATGGAGAAATCTTAGGGTGTGTATGCCATGATCTTACTTCAGGAAGAGATTGGCAAACAGTTGTTCCTAAATGGCAACAAAGCGGCCATGCAACAATTTTCAAAGAGGGAATAACGGGACAACTTGAGGCTGCAAATGTTAATGGATTATATCAGGGAACCTATGGTCCAAGTTGTATTAAATGCCATACTACCGGGTGGTCACCAGATGTTGACAACGGTAACTATGGCTATGAAGCTAAGGCAAGCGGATTTGATACTACCTGGTATAAAACTTTTACACCGAATGGTAGTATGTATTTAATCCCTACTAATGATATGACCGCATGGAATCTATTAACTACAGATTCCAAATATGCTAAAGCATCAAGAGTTGCTTTTATTGGCTGCGAAAGCTGTCATGGTCCTGCTTCCGCACATCAAGATAGCTATGGAAATCCAAACATGATTAGCAAAAGTCTTGATGCAGGAGTCTGCAACCAATGTCACGATGCTCCGACACACCATATGGTTGGTCATTATTATAATGCATCAGCGCATGCGAGATTACCGCATTTAGAAGCACGTACAAGCTGTTTCCCCTGTCATGGTGGAACTGCTTATTATAAATACTCTAAAAATCCAACATCACCTCAATGGGTAAATGATGATGCGACCCCAATTTCCTGCGCAGTTTGTCATAAAGCTCATGAAGTTAATAATAACTTCGGTCTAAGAATTATGCCTGTAACATTACAAAATGGCTACCAAGTTACTCTAGGCGGTAATGGACAATTATGTATGACATGCCACCAAGCACGCAAGAACGGTAATACCGTAATAACAGATCAAGCACCTTACTATGGATATTCAGATCGCTTCGATGCTCATCACGGTCCACAGACCGATATGCTATTTGGTGAAAATGCTTATCAATTTGGTGATAATTTGTTAACGGGTTTAATGACTCACGGAGCTGTTGTTAAAGATGCTTGCGTTACTTGTCATATGGCAGAACGCGGTGCTTCCAATACTCCAAACCACGAATTCAGCCTAGTAGATACTACTGGTGGAGCCGATAAAGATATAGTTTCAGGTTGTGTCCCCTGCCATGGTCCAATCACATCTTTTGATGATGTTATGGCAAGCTCAGATTTTGACGGAAATGGAAAAGTTGAAGGTGTTCAAACTGAAGTTGAAGGAATGCTTAATAATCTTGCATCATATTTACCAAAAAATTCAGACGGTAGTGTTCTGAATAGATTTGTTACGTCGGCAGATTCCGTAGCAGTTAGAAACAAACCCAATGTTATAAAAGGTATCTATACATATTATTTTGTTGAGGAAGACAGGAGTATGGGTGTTCATAATACAAAATATACTGTTGCCCTTCTTTCAAAAGCTCTTGCTGCCGTTGGAGCAGTTGTTCCTGTAGAATTAACTTCATTTACGGCACAAGCTAGTACTGGCAGTGTAAATCTTAGCTGGGAAACTGTTACTGAAGTAAATAATAATGGATTTGAAGTTGAAAGAAAAACAGCGGATAAATGGGAAAGCATCGGTTTTGTTAAAGGAAACGGTACTTCATCTCAACTTTCTAGATATACATTTAAGGATAACATTAATGAATTGAATGCTGAAAAAGCTGTTTACAGATTAAAACAAATTGATCTCAATGGTACCTTTAAATATTCGAAAGAAGTAGAAGTTACAATAGTTGCCGGACCGAAGGAATATACATTATTCCAGAATTATCCAAATCCGTTCAACCCGACAACTACAATTAAATATGCGCTTCCTTTTGAAAGCAATGTTAAGATTTCCGTTTATAACATTACCGGTCAATTAATAAAAGTCCTTGTTAATTCAGAACAACCAACCGGTAATCATGAAGTAACATTCAGCACCAATAGCAACGGAGTTCAATTATCTTCCGGTATTTACTTCTATACAATTGAAGCTCAAGCAATTGGCGGTTCTGGTTCATTTAGACAAACTAAAAAGATGGTGCTCATGAAATAATCTTCTTTACTTGTCTAAGCCATAGGCAGGACAGGTTACCATCTTTTTAATAATGACCCGGCTTTATCCCCCTTAAAAGCCGGGTTTTTTATTTTAAACCAATAATTCTTCAAAAATAAATTTATATTTGAATAATAATTTCATCACATTTCATTTATAAAAATGAGTTTACAAAAATCCCGCGTCCTGGAAATTGAATCACAAATAAAGAGATTTCAAGCAAGATTAATAAAACTTGAAAAGAAAAGTAGAAACCTGGGAACCGTAAAAGCTATAATCCTTTTAACAGGAATAATTATTTTTCTTATTTCCTTTTTTTATTTAACAACATTACCTGTAATTATTATCTTAATACTCTTCTTATTAACCTTTGGAATACTCACAAAATTCCATAATGGAATAGACCAAGGAATAAAAAAACAAAAAATTTGGATTGATATAAAATCAACAAATCTTTCAAGAATAAATATTGACTGGCAAAATCTTCCAACTGAAAAAATAGCACATCAAAATAAATCACACCCGTTTGAATTTGATCTAAATATTTCAGGTGAATATTCTATTCATAGGTTAATAGACTCCTCTGTTACTATTGAGGGGGGGCATAAGTTATTAGAATGGTTAACAGCTAAACAACCATCTTTGAATGATATAATTTCCAGGCAAAATATTATTAAAGAATTAATTCCCTTAAAAAAATTCAGAGAAAAACTGCAGCTGAATTCAAATTTAATTACAAAAAAAGTTTTGCATGGTGGAAAGCTTTTAGAATGGATGTTGAAAGGAAAAAACATAAACCCGTTAAAAAAGATATTAATTGTTTTATCTTTCGTTTTCCCGTTAAATATAATATTTATTCTACTTGCAGTATTTGGAATTATAAATTCATTGTGGCCGATCACTTCTTTGTTATTGCTTTTTATTTACTTCACAAATTCAAAACTTATCGAAGACCTTTATGATAAGTTGCTAATCTTTGAAGAAGAAATAGGAAAATTTTATGCAATTTTAAAATTCCTGGAAGAATATCAATACAGGAAAAACCATTATCTTAAAAATTTCTGCTCATCATTTATAAATAGTGATAAATCTCCATCTGCTTATTTTAAAAAAATTGATAGGCTCATCTTTTGGACAAGTTTTCAAAAGAATCCATTAACCCGGCTTTTGTTTAATTCATTATTTCCTTGTGATTTTTTTCAGGCATATAAGCTTGAAAAAATTAAATTAGAACTTTCCCGGCAAATGCCGGTTTGGCTGGAAACATGGTATAATCTTGAAGCATTAATATCTATTGCCAATTTTGGATATTTAAACCCGGAATATACATTCCCTGAAATAAATAACCTGCAATATGCCCCCGGAAATATTTTTGAAGCTGAAAGTATTGCCCATCCGTTAATACCGTTTCAAAATAATATTTCAAATGATTTTAAAATAAATAAAAAAGGAGAAGTTATCGTTATAACCGGCTCTAATATGTCCGGCAAAAGTACTTTCTTGAAAACTCTTGGAATAAACATGGCATTAGCATTTGCTGGAAGTGTAGTGAATGCAAAAAGTTTAAAGACAAGTCTATTTAGAATTTTTACTTCGATAAATATTACTGATTCAGTTGTTGATGGGATATCCTTTTTTTACGCAGAAGTTAAACGGTTAAAAGAACTTTTAAATGAATTGAATAAAGATAATCCAATCCCGCTATTTTTTCTTATAGATGAAATTTTTAAAGGAACAAATAACAAAGAAAGATTAGTCGGAAGTCAATCTTATATAAAAGCAATATCAGGCAAAAATGGAACGGGGATAATTTCCACACATGATTTAGAATTAATCAAACTGGAAAAAGAAATTCCCGGGGTATATAATTATCACTTTAAAGAAGAAATAATTGATGATAAAATGTTTTTTAAATACAAAATTATAAAAGGTCCAAGCCCCACAACCAATGCTCTTAAAATTATGAAGATCGAAGGTTTACCTATTGATTAGCATTAATTTTATCAACCGGTTCATTTACCGCAGTCTCATCATGGTATTTCATAAATTTTTCTCTTGGTTTAATTCCTTCACCATATTTTTCTACATAAACCTGGGTAAACTCAGCACCGAGGAAAAGAATCTGAGAGGAATAATAAACCCATAAAAGTAATATTACTAATGAACCTGCAGCTCCATAGGTAGAACTTAAAGTGCTTGTACCCAAATATAAACCGATTAGATATTTTCCTAAAACAAAAAGAACGGCAGTAACTAATGCTCCAACCCAAACATGCTTCCATTCTATATTAACATCAGGTAAAAATTTAAATAACATCATGAAGAGTAGGAATATTACAAAAAGCGATACAAATAAATTAGACAGCTGAAGATAATAGATTGGCAATTCAAAAAATTGCTCACTTATATAATTATTCAATGCCGATATAACGGCACTTACAATTAGCGATACTAAAAGCAAAAAGCCGGTCCCGATTACAACAGCGAAAGAACGGATACGGTCTTTTAAAAGCCCCTTGATTATACCTCTTCCCGGTTTTGGTTTTACTTTCCAAACCATATCGAGCGATTCCTGGAGATCGACAAATACGATTGTTGAACCTATAATTAATGTAACTATGCTTATTATTAATGCAATCCCGCTTTCATGACCAAGATGTGCATTTCTTAAAGTAGTTTGAACCAACCTTGCACCTTCTTCTCCTATAAGAGAATTTATTTGTCCGACAATCTCGCCTCTAGCTGCTCTCCTTCCAAATATTGCTCCTGCAACTGAAATGGCAATTATTAACAAAGGGGCAAGAGAGAAAATTGTATAAAATGATAATGCTGCTCCTAGCTTCGGAGCTTTATCATCAATAAATTTATCAAAAACGTCCTTGATAAAATTCCAGATACTTTTTGGTTTTATTTTCACTGATATTTCTTTTTAAGAAATTAAAAAAATAAGAAATTCATTAAATGAGACAATTCACTAATTCATAATAAAATTATGTTATTATAAAAATATAATATAGTACGACAGGTAAGTAAATAAAAGAAAACAATTTTGCTGATTAATTTTCATCCTTCCGTAAATTAACTTAAATTTAACTTTTGTTTTTAAAATTGTTTTTTAAACTCACACAATTTCTTATTAATTATGGATGATAGGAAAGAATCTAAAGCAAATTTACTTGAGAACAATGTATTTGTAAAAGAATCCGGGATTCATGGTAACGGATTATTTACTTCCGTTGATATCCCTGAGGGTAATACTATAATGATAATAGGCGGTGAAGTTATATCTGCTGAAGAATGTGTCAGACGAGAAAACGAAGAAGATAATGTTTATATTTTTTGGGTAAATGATAATTGCTATATTGATACTTTAATGACAAAAAAAATAAAATATATAAATCATCATTGTGATTTTAATTGTGATATAATAGATAAAGATGCAGCAAGCTTATACCTGGTAGCTTACCGCGATATAAAAAAGGGTGAAGAACTTACCATTGATTACGGTTATGATGAAATTTATGAATACTGCAACTGTGGTAAGTGTGTATACCGTAAAGCAATTTAAATTAACCAGAATTGATAAAAGCCAGTTTAACTAAATTACTTATTTAACGTAGAGAGGTTGATCAAAAAGTAATTGAATGTCACACTGAGCTAGTCGAAGTGTGACATTTTGCTCGTTTGTAAGTCTTCGATAGGCTCAGAGTGACAAAATTTTGAATAAAAAAATACTTTTTAGTTACCTTCTATTTCTTCTTTATAAATCGCTCAGAATTCAGAAAGATATTTTTTTGTTAATTGGACTGATCAATTTTTACCTTTTTCTGCAATTTGCTTTAATATTCCTTTTAAAAGCTGATAAAATTTACCCACTGTTTCGATATTTACTTTTTCATCGGGAGAATGAGCGCCGGTAATAGTTGGACCAAAGGAAATCATATCAAGCCCGGGATTTTTATCGCCTAATAAGCCGGTTTCCAAACCGGCATGTATAGCTTTAACTTCAGATTCTTTATTGAATAAATTCTTATAAACTTCTTTTGATATTTTTAAAATTTCTGAATCAAGATTCGGCTTCCAGCCTGGATAACCATCGGAAGTTTTCACCTTTGCACCGGCTAATTCTAACACAGCACCCACATTATTTGCTATATATTGCTTTGCACTTTCAATTGAACTTCTCTGGCTTGTATCAATTCTTAGTGTGCTGTCATTCATTAAAACTGTAGCAAGGTTTGTAGAAGTTTCAACTAAATCGGGAATATCCTGGCTCATTGCAATTACTCCATGAGGAAGAGCCAATAAAGTATTTATAATTTTCTTTTTGAAGTACCTGGAGAAAACATTTGCCGGCTTTACCCCGGATTTCTTAAAGACAAAATCCAATCCGCCGTCAGTTTTCTTGTATTCATTTAATAATTGAGATTTAAAATCTTCCAGGATTTTCTTTACTTTAGTTTCATCTTCAGGTTTGATTAAAATTACAGCTTCAGCTTCCCTGGGAATAGCATTTCTCAAGCTCCCCCCATTAATTTTTACGATATGAAAATCAATCGGTTCAAGCTTTCTTAAAGTTCTTGCTAATAATTTTATAGCATTTGCTCTGCCTAAAACTATATCCAAACCTGAATGACCGCCTTTTAATCCCGTTATTAATAATTCATAAGGGATAAAATTCTCAGGAACATTCTCAAGTTCTATTTTAAATTCTGCAATAGTATCCATTCCGCCCGAACAGCCTACGTAAAAAGTTCCTTCTTCTTCAGAATCCAGGTTAAGAAGAATTTTCCCTGTAATAAATCCGGGTTTAATATTACTGGCACCCGTCATCCCGGTTTCTTCATCAACGGTTAAAAGTATTTCTAATGGTCCATGGGTAATTTCTTTATCTGTAATAACTGCAAGCGCAGCAGCAACACCAACACCATTGTCACTTCCCAATGTTGTCCCGTCAGCAGTTATCCATCCATCCTTTTTAATCAGGTCTATTGGGTCTTTTTCAAAGTCGTGCTGTTTGCTCTTATTTTTCTCACAGACCATATCAACATGACCTTGAAGAATAACTGTGGGTGAATTTTCATTACCAGGGGTAGCAGGAATTTTTGCGACAATATTCCCAACCTTATCTTCTTTAAATTTAGTATTTAAATCTTTTAGAAGATTTTTCATATGTTCAATAATTTTACCTTCCTTTTTTGATGGTCGGGGCACCCGGGCGATTTCGTAAAATCTTTGCCATAGAGTTTGCGGCTCTAAATCTTTTATTACTTCGACAGACATTTTTTTCTCCATAATTTTTATAGCTAAATTAAAGAATTTATTGGATAGAGTCTATTTGTCTTGGCGAAGCAAAATCTAAAGCACAGGTTTAATTCTCTAGAAGTTAATATATGATTGGAATTATTTCACATATTCATAAAATACCTTCATTGAATGCTCAATAATTCTCAATGAAAAGAGGGAGGAAATATTTATATAAAAAATAAGGGCTGTCATTAGTAATGACAGCCGGGAAAAATTATTATGAACCTTCCTTTACTTCAATTATTTCATCTGCTGTTAAACCGTGTGCTTCTTTATGTACTTTCATAGCTGATTCTTTATCAGGAGCTTCAGAAAGACAGAATACTCTTCCGTCTTTTTCGTTGTACCAATATTTAATATAATTGACCCCGTATTTCTTTTGTACTTCCAGATCTTTCTTATGTGCTTCTGCGACGGCTTCTGCAGTTAAACCGTCAACTTTGTTATGTACATCCATAAACAACGGCATAGTAACCTCCTATATTTTATTTAATAAGAATAAGTTAATTATATGATGCTAATTCATTAATAGTCGAATCTATCGGTATAACTGTTAAAACAATAGAATAGTAAGAGAGTAGAGCTCTTCGAGAACTGATTAAAGCTACAAATGTTTTATCGATAAATCAAAGATTCATGATAAGAAATGAATATTATTAAAGGATTTGTGAAATAGGTCATACTTAAGATGTCAATTTATTTTCAAATGTATGGTAAATTAAACTGTAACATCAGCTTTCTGTTTCTCAGCCAATCTTGCATTCTTTCTATCCTGTTCGGTTAAATATCTTTTACGTAACCTAATGCTTTGTGGAGTAACTTCAACATATTCATCATCGGTAATCCATTCAATAGCTTGTTCGAGAGTTAAAATAGTTGGAGGTTCCAGTCTAATAGCTTCATCTGCACCAGAGGCTCTCATGTTTGTAAGCTGCTTGGTTTTAGTTACATTAACATGCATATCGTTATTTCTTGCATTTTCTCCCACAACCATTCCTTCATATACTTTTATTCCGGCTTCGATAAAGAATACTGATCTTTCCTGCAGCTTAAACATAGCATAAGCTGAAGCAATTCCATTTTCCATGGAAACCAGCGCGCCTCTTTGCCTGTGAACAATATCTCCTTTGTAAGGTTCATACCCATCAAAATTATGATGCAGAATTCCTGTTCCCCTTGTATCCGTCATAAATTCTGCACGATAACCAATCAGTCCTCTTGATGGAATTAAGAATTCGATTCTTGTATTTTCATTAAAGGTTACCATATTTTTCATTTCAGCTTTTCGCTTACCGAGCTTTTCAATAACTACTCCGACAAATTCTTCAGGAACATCGATAATTAAATGTTCAATCGGTTCGGAGATAACATCATCAATTTTTTTGAAGATTACCTCCGGTTTGCTTAGCTGCAGCTCATAACCTTCACGCCTCATATTTTCAATTAATATGGCAAGATGTAATTCCCCTCTGCCGCTTACTTTAAATACATCTGGAGAGTCAGTCATTTCAACTCTTAAGCTTACATTAGACTTTAATTCCTTAGATAGTCTTTCGCTTATATTTCTTGTTGTAACATACTTCCCTTCCAGTCCTGCAAAAGGAGAGTTATTAACCATAAAATTCATTGTAATTGTAGGCTCATCTATTGCAACAAAAGGAAGAGGTTCAGGTTTTTCCGGGCTGGTAAGAGTATCGCCTATATCAACATCTTCAAGACCGGCAATAGCACCGATATCTCCTGCAGATATTTTTTTTATTTCAATCCTTTTAATATTTTCAAAAGCATAAAGCTTTGTTATCCTGGAATTTATTCTCTCCCCTTCCTTGGTAATTAAAACTACATTATCTCCAATCTTTAATGAACCATTATGAATTCTTCCTATTCCTATCCTGCCGAGATAATCATTATAATCTATGGCAGATATCAGCATCTGGAAAGGTTCATTTAATTCACCTTTGGGTTCAGGAACGTTATTTATTATTATCTCAAACAATGGTGTTAGAGATTTATTTTCATCCTCCAGGTTTAATTTTGCAATTCCCTGCTTTGAAATCGCATAAACAAATGGAAAATCTAGCTGATTTTCGGTAGCGCCAAGTGATACAAATAGATCAAACACTTCATTTAAAACATCATTTGGTCTTGCATCTTTCCGATCAATTTTATTTATAACAACTATCGGCTTTAAACCGAGATCAAGAGATTTTTTAAGAACAAATTTTGTTTGAGGAAGCGGTCCTTCAGCAGCATCAACAAGAAGCAAAACACCATCAACCATTCTTAATGTTCTTTCTACTTCGCCGCCAAAATCTGCGTGTCCCGGCGTATCAATAATATTTATTTTTATATTCTTATAATTTACACTTAAATTTTTAGCAAGTATTGTTATTCCCCGCTCTTTTTCCAGGGCATTGGAATCCATAATTCGTTTTTCGACTTGCTGGTTATCTCTAAAAGCTCCCGTTTGCTTTAACATGTGGTCAACTAAAGTTGTTTTACCGTGGTCAACGTGAGCTATAATTGCGATATTTCTAATATTACTTTTCATATTCATAATAATTCTTGATCCTTTTCATTTTGCACTTAAAAGATAATAACATGTTGTCGTTACAAAATTTCTTAGATATGGAATTTTAGAGATCAAGGTAAATTGTTCCCTTGGCTTTAATTTGAATTTCATTTCATATATCGGGTTTATTAAATAGAACTTTACCATATCGATTTTATATCCCGCTTTCTTTACAATTTTTTCAAAGTGTTCAATCGATAATCTTGTTTCTTTTATTTCAAAAAGAGCTTTAATGAATTCATTGTTTCTATCAAGAGATTTGAGAATAAATCTATAAACCGATGTTGGCAAAAGATGGATATACGGTAATACATTAAAAATTTTATTCCGACTTACTTGCTGATGCCCGCCAAAAGGCATTTGCCAGGGTGGAAAGCCAAGAAAAATTTTGCCGTTTTCTTTTAATATTGATTTAAGAAATTTCATCAATTCTTCCTGGTTAAAAATATGTTCAATCGTATCTTTCAAAACAATTAAATCAAATTTTGATTTTAGTTTATCACCGACATCATAAATATCGGCACAAATAAAATTTGCTTTGCCGGCTTTTATTTCATCTGCAAATAATTTATCGGCTACCTCTAATCTCGATCCACTTAATTCAACACCGGTAACTATACATTCTTTTTTTAAAAAACTTTTTAAAACACCCCCCTCGCCGCAGCCAATCTCAAGCACCTGCATGCCGGGAACTATTTTTATTTTATTTTCAATAAAGGGAATTACATACTTGGAGGTATTTAAATCCTGGTGCTCAAAATATACTTCCCGGTCATTGTGAAACTCAAAACTCATTAAATAAACTCATTTTTAGTTAAATAAGTTTGTCAAGAAAAATTCAAAAAAGATTAATAATATATGCATTAAGATTAGCATAAACAATTTTCAAAAAAGGCAGGGATACTATTTTTATGTGATAATTTGAGTATTTAGTGCAATTTCTTCAAGAATTGAGGTAACTCTTAAACAATCATTCAAAGAACCGGAAAATACAATAGCTTTTCCTTTAACATGAACTTCAAAAGCATAATTTTTTGCTTCATCAAATGAACATTTAACAGCTTTAATTAATTGAGCAATAACTTCATCAAAAGTATGCCAGTCATCATTATAGAGAACTACCTTGCTGGCTAAACCAATTGTGACTTCTTCATCTTCCAGTACATCAATATCCGGGTTTTGCTTAATTTCTTTTTCCATAACAATAAAATTTAAATAATTTTAAAAACACAATAAAGAGAAACTTTTATTTCTATATATATAAAATATTTTGATATTTATTACATGGGATTGGTTTGATTTTATATTGGTGTATGGTTATATTTTTTGTGAGAATAATTGAATTAAAATGGAGGATTAATGAAAATAGCAGTTTGCATAAGTCATGTACCCGACACTGCTACAAAAATTAAAATAGGACCCGATGAGAAATCAATTGATACTAACGGTGTTACATTTATAATTAATCCTTATGATGAATTTGCAGTTGAAGAAGCTTTAAAAACCAAAGAAAAATTCGGCGGTGAAGTAGTTGCTATTAGTCTTGGAAGCGACAGCAATAAAGAAACAATAAGAAAAGCACTTGCAATGGGAGTTGATAGAGGAATACTTTTAAAGGACGATTCCCCGAGAGATTCAATCAGCGTTGCAAAAGCCTTAGCCGAAGAAATAAAAAACCAGGAATGTGAAATTGTTTTTTGCGGTAAACAATCAGTAGATTACGATAATTCAATCGTTGCTCAATTAATTGCATCGATTTTAGAATATAATTGTATAACCGTTGTAGTTAATCTGACAATAGATGAAAAAAAAGTAACTGCGGAAAGAGAAATAGAAGGCGGCAAAGAAATTGTTGAGAGTGAATTACCGGTAGTGATATCGGCTCAGAAAGGTTTAAATGAACCAAGGTACGCATCGTTAAAAGGTATAATGTCTGCAAAGAAAAAAGTAATTGAAGAGAAGCCTGCTAAAGAATCGGAAAACTATGTTGAAGTTTTGGAACTACATAAACCTCCAGCAAAGCAGCCCGGAAGAATTATTGGAACAGATGTATCTTCGGTACCGGAATTGGTAAAAGTTTTAAGAGAAGAAATTAAGGTAATTTAGGGTTTATTCATGGCTAAAAAATTATTAGCTTTTTTAGAACAAAGGGAAGGCAGACTAAAAAGAGTTGCATTCGAAGTAGTCTCTACTGCCTGCAGGCTTGCTAAAGATTTAAATTTAGAAACCGAAGCTTTGATTGTCGGAAATAATATTGACAATCTAAATGATATTTCAAAATACGGCATCAATAAAATAATACATTTTAAAAATGATAATTTAACCAATTATTCAACTTCAGCTTACACATATATAATTAGCAATTATGCAAAAGATATCTTGGCAGATTATTTAATATTTTCAAATACATCATTGGGAAAAGACCTTGCTCCTCACATTGCTATTAAAATAGATGCCGGAATATTAATGGATTGTATAAAATTGGAAGTATCCGATAACGAAGTAATTGCAACCCGGCCGATTTACGCCGGGAAAGCATTATTAGATGTAAAATTAAAGAGTGAAAGAAAAATTTTCACAATTCGGCCGAATGTCTTTCAACCTGTAATTTCAGAAAATAATTTATCACCTGATATAGAAGAAAAGAAAATTGATTCTGTAAATCTCCAAACAAGAGTTAAAGAGGTAAAGAAATCCAATGGTAAATTGGATGTTGCCGAAGCTGATATTATTGTGTCGGGTGGACGGGGTTTGAAAGGACCTGAAAATTTCCATTTAATTGAAGAGCTGGCTGAATCATTGGGAGGAGCTGTTGGAGCATCACGTGCAGTTGTTGATGCAGGATGGCGGCCGCATAGTGAACAAGTTGGACAAACCGGCAAGACTGTTTCCCCTACTTTATATATTGCTTGCGGAATATCAGGTGCGATACAACACCTTGCAGGAATGTCATCGTCTAAATATATTATTGCAATTAATAAGGATAAAGATGCGCCCATTTTTAGTGTTGCAGATTTTGGAATAGCAGGTGATGCACTAGAAGTATTACCTGCTTTAACTGAAGAAATTAACAAAATTAAATTACAATGAGTTAGGAGAGTTTAGTTGCAGAAAATTCAATGTGAAATATTAGGCTTATCGTCAAGTCCATCTACCGGTGGTGCTTATGCTATTTTGTTAAAAGAAATTAATGGCAATAGAAGATTACCGATTATAATTGGTGCTTTTGAAGCTCAAGCAATTGCACTGGAAATTGAGGGAATTAAACCTCCTAGACCACTGACACACGATCTACTTAAACAGATTATTGATAGTCTGGGTGCTGCAGTAATGGAAGTAGTTATTGATGAATTAAGGGAAAACACATTCTACGCAAAAATAATCCTTGAAGTTTCTGCTTTAACAAATGAAGTAGATGCAAGACCAAGTGATGCAATTGCCCTTGCGGTTAGGACTCAATCACCTATTTATGTTGCCGAAAAGGTTATGGAAGCAGCAGCTTTCCTACCATCCGAAGAAAGCGGAAAGGAAGAAAGAATTAGTAAAGAAAACCCCCGAAATGAAGAGGAAGAAATCCCAAAATCTAAAGAAGCAAAAATTGCCTCACTGCAGAAAAAATTGAAAGAAGCAATTGCGGCTGAAGAATATGAAATGGCAGCTAAATTAAGAGATGATATTCAAAAATTGACCAGCACAAACTAAGAAAATATTTTATCTCCTATTTTACAATCCAAGCATTTATTTCGGGAACAATAATTGCGATATAAATCCAGTATACCCTGGTATAATATGCTTCTTTTCCAGGCATCATTTATCTTTAAAGTAGATGAAACTTCTTCTACCAAATGATTTTCGCTCACCTGGTAATATTGTGAATATAATTTAATAATTTTTTGCCTGCGATTTTCATTTCCGAATATCTCAAAATAAATAGCAAGAAAAGGAAGAATAATATTTATTATTATTTCATCAGCGCGTGATAATCCAATAAAATAATTAATATCTTTTTTAGCCGGCTGATCAAAAATGAAATGTTTTCTCCAAAATCCTTCACCCTTAACAATAATTTGATTCCTGAATATCCCTATTAATTTTCTATAATCATTATTTGTCTCAACTTTCTTTATTAATTTTCCTATTAAATCCTGGTTTAAAATTCTGTAAAGAATTCGTGCACCGCCGGCTATCCTTATAGTTGGAAAATTCTGAGGTCTCAATTTAAAGAAATGCCATTGTTCCGGTTTAAAAGTCCTGCCGTCATACTTGGTTTTTAATTCGCTCCAATATTGAGCTAGATGTTTGGCATATTCCGAAGTTTCTTCATCGGGCAGTTTATAAATGTCGGGCATTAGACCTGAAATATTAAATAAAGCAGATTCAATTATATTAACTAAATTTTCTTTTTCCCTTATTGAATTAAAAAAATCTATATTAACCGCTTCAGCCAGGCATCGCATTATATCTTTATTTTTTGAATAACCAAGTGCTTCGAATACGGCTTCGTAAAAAAGCTGCTGCCACACAGCAGGATTGCTAAAATCTTTATTTGTAAACTTACGGTTATAAAAATTTTCATCAAGCTCATACCTTACAATGGGTTCTCTTAAATTTAATTCTTTTAGATATACAATTTCCTTTAATCTTGAAACCAGGTTTTGACATTTTTTCTTAAACCTTTTAATGCCCAGTTCGTAAATAAAATCCAGTTTAATTTTTTCTTCAATAGTATTATTGGTTTCCGAACAAGGCATGATGTAAATCCTATTTTTCCTCTCGGAAAGAATGGCTTTATGAAGTGTAGAATTGATATCTTTATTCAAGAAACTTTCAAGAGAAATTGATTGAACCTTTCTTCCTTCTTTAGTAAATACAAATGGTTTATCTCCATCACTGGCAAAATAGATATGAAGTATAACTTTATTATATTTTTTATTAAAATAATGCCCGTGCATTTTCCAATCTGTTTGGAAGCTGTCAATTTCCACATCGCCAAGGAATGTTATATTACCTATTTTAATTCTGGCATTTTTAAAATCAGGACCGCCAAGCTCTTTGTTCTCGATACCTGTATCAATAATTTCTATCTGCTCTCCATTTCTTGTGGAAAGGTTTTTATAAAAATTCCTGTTTTTCCAGATCTCACACAGGAATTTCTCATTAATTTTCTGTTCCGCCATTTCAATCCCCTATTTTACAATTCATTATTATTGGATTAATTAAATTTATTATCCCAGATAATCTGTTTAATAGAAAACATAAGGGGGGGTATTTTAATTTTTCTGCTAGCAAAGCTCCCTCACTTTGAGGTTTATAAGAAAAATTATAAATAACTAAAAATAATATTGTAAAAATTTGATTAAATTAAAATAGACTTTACCGAATTATTAAGATTAATTACTTCATTCTTAGCTGTTTTTGCAAAATTTTTATCCCCGCCCTTGTATATTATTGCACGGCTTATATTTATAATAAAATCAAACTTATTATTTTCTTTAAATACAGCAACTACATTTTCGAGGCTTCCTCCTTGTGCTCCGACACCGGGAAGCAGGACAGGAAGATCGTCAAATGAATAAATATTATCCTTCAGTTCTTCTATTTTTGTTGCACCAAATACTATTCCGCAGTTTTTCTTTTTATTCCAACTCTTAACTTTTTCAATTACTTTCTGAAACAGAAATTGATTGTTATCCAGCTTTAGCTTTTCAAAATCATTAGCTCCGGGATTTGAAGTAAGAGTAAGAATAAAATTTAATTTATCTTCTCTTTCGAGAAATGGAAGGACAGAATCTTCTCCCATATAAGGATTAATTGTAATCGAATCACAATTAAAAAAATCAAAAACTGATTCTGCATACATCCTGGAAGTATTCCCGATATCTCCTCTTTTTGCATCCCCGATTATTAAAATATCACTTGGAATGTATGTAATTGTTTGTTTTAAAATATCAAAACCTTTTTCACCAAATTTTTCATAAAAGGCAAAGTTTAATTTATACGCTGCAGCATAATTTAAAGTCTCTTCTATTAGAGCTCTATTAAATTCCAAAATAGGATTTTCAGAATTTCTAAGGTGCTGAGGAATTTTATTAATATCAGTATCCAGACCAATACAAATATATTTTAATTCCTTATTTTTTCTTTTTAACTTTTCGGAGGCAGAAATTACTCCCTGCATCATATTAACTTTCGTTTTATTATTTTCATTGAACACTATGAATGTACCGGCTTCAAATTAACAAAACAAATTATTTTGATGCTTTTTTCTCTTTCCCGGTTTTATCTTCAGAATTTTCTTTTTCTTCTCTATTAAATCCTAATTTTGTTTTTACTTCTTTTTCAATGTTAGAATTAAGCTCGGAATTTTCTACAATTTTTTGCCGGAACTGTTCTCTTCCCTGGAATCTTTCTTCATTGTAAGTAAACCAAGCACCGCTCTTTTTTATAATTCCCAAATTTACCGCCAGATCCAAAAGATCGCCGCTCTTGCTTATACCTTCATTGTATAAAATATCAAATTCAACTTCTTTAAAAGGAGGAGCTACTTTACTTTTTACAATTTTTACTTTTGTTCTATTTCCTATAACATCGGTACCGTCTTTTATTGCAGCAATTCTTCTTATATCAAGACGAAGCGATGCATAAAATTTAAGGGCATTACCGCCCGTTGTTGTTTCCGGGTTACCAAACATAACACCGATTTTACTTCTTAATTGATTAATAAAAATAACTGCGGTTTTGGATTTAGAAATTGCACCAGTTAATTTTCTTAATGCCTGAGACATTAACCTCGCCTGCACAGCCATTGTAGCATCTCCCATTTCCCCTTCAATTTCGGAACGCGGAACTAATGCGGCAACAGAATCTATAACAATGATATCAAGAGCATTACTTCTAACAAGGGTGTCAGTTATTTCCAGAGCTTGTTCGCCGAAATCCGGCTGTGACAAAAGAAGGTTTGCGGTATCAACACCAAGCCTTTTTGCATATTGAACATCGAGTGCATGTTCAGCATCAATAAAAGCTGCAAGCCCCCCGGTTTTTTGTGCTTCCGCAATAACATGCAAACACAAAGTAGTTTTACCGCTTGATTCTGGTCCATAAACCTCTGTTACTCTGCCGCGCGGGATTCCGCCAATCCCCAAAGCATAATCAAGCGAAAGAGCACCAGTAGGGATGGATTCAATTGGATTTATAACTCCATCTCCCAGTTTCATTATTGAACCTTTACCGTAAGTTTTTTCGATGGTTAAAATTGCATCTTCAATAATTTTCATTTTTTGATCCCTGTCGGGCGAAAGTGTACTTTTATCAGAAGCCATTATTCCTCCAAATCATTTTAATTTATATTTTTTAATTTCCGTATATTTTGATGAATCCGGCAGAAGCTCGCTTTTAATTAATGCAGCTTCATTAATAATAAAATTAATTTCCGGTATAACAAAATCTTCAAAACTTTTTATAAAATTTTTGGGTTCTTTATTCTTTAATCTTAACAACGTTAAATGAGATTTAAATTTTCGTTCATCTAATGGTATTGAAAATTTTTCCAGATTATTATTTATCTCATCTACTAATTTATATATAGAATTATCTGTAGAAATACCAATCCAGAGAATTTTAGCAACTCCCCTCTTGAAGAAGAAACCAAAACGGGAAAGCCGGCATTCAAATTTAGAATAATTTTCAATAAAATTTAAAGATTGCGAAATCTGTTCAACTTTAATATCATCTACTTCGCCAATAAATTTTAATGTAAGATGAATCTTTTCTTCTTTTTCCCACTTGTATTTTCCCCACTCCGGCAGTATTTCTTTTCTAATTTCAGTTATTTTCTTTTTAATTTCTTCCTGGATTATTAAAGCAACAAACAGCCTAGTCATCGTATGGAATACCTAAAAGTGAACGTCTTACCATCTCTAAAGCAGCCTGGGCAGTCCGTTGTTTATTAATTATTCTATCTTCACCAAAAGTAAATTTTTTAGCCGTACAAACAGTCTCGTCGCAAAAACCAATATAGACTAATCCTACAGGTTTACCCGGAACTGCGCCGGTCGGTCCTAAAATTCCAGTAACAGATAAACCAATATCGGCACCGCTTGTTGCCTTTGCACCTTCCGCCATCTGTCTGGCAATTTCAAGACTTACCGCACCGTATTCTGCAATTGTATCTTCATTAACTTTTAAAACTTCAACTTTGGCTGCATTACTATATGATACAATTCCTCTTTCAAAATAATTACTGCTTCCCGGAATATTCGTTAATAGATGAGAAATATAACCTCCCGTACAGGATTCTGCTAAAGCAATTTTCAATCCGCGCTCTTTCAACATCCTTCCAACTACTTCTTCCAATAAAACGTCGTTTGTTGCAAAAATAAATCTCCCTGCTTTACTTTTAATTTTTTGTTCGATTTCACTTAATTTATTTTTTGCCGATTCTTCATCTGCTTCTTCAACAGTAATCCTAAGCCTTACTCCCTGCTGAGTTGGAAGAAAAGCTAGCTTTGAACCACTTAAAAGTTCATTTATATCCCCCAATTTTTCATAAAGTGCCGATTCAAAAATTCCCGTTGTTTGTAAAATAGATCTTTTTATAACGGTATTTTTTTGAAGTTTCTCTTCAAGATGAGGAACAACATAATTTTTCATCATAGCAGTCATTTCGAAAGGAACACCGGGAAGTGCTATAAATATTTTATTATTTTTTTCAATCCACATTCCGGGTGCAGTACCAAGATAATTTCTAATAACTTTAGCGATTTTAGGAATTAAGGCCTGGTTCTGATTGATTTTTGTTACTTCTCTTCCTGATTTTTGGAAAAGAGCTTTTATATCATACAGTACATCTTCATTCTTTTCCAATTCGGTATTAAAAAATTTAACAACACATTGCCTTGTAATATCATCATGCGTTGGACCTAGTCCGCCTGTTACTATAACAAGATCATTATTTTTCCAGGAAGCCTGGAATTCATTTAAGATATCCTCTTCATTATCCCCGACAATAGAAGCTTTTCTAATATTTATTTGAATATCGGCCAATCTCTCACCAATAAAACCGGCATTTGTATTTAAAGTCTGCCCTGTTAAAATTTCATCGCCGATTGTAATTATATAAGCATTCATTTTAATTAATTAAAAATTCCTATTTAAAGATAATCAAAATTACATGAACAATTATAAGAGTATAGATACCGGAAGTAATATCATCGAGCACGATTCCTAAGCCGCCTTTTAATTTTTCAAAATTTCTTGCAGGAAACGGTTTAATAATATCCAGAATCCTCCAAATAAAAAAAGTTATAAATGAAATTGTAATTGTCTTTGGTAAAAACAATAGACTAATCCACATTCCAACAACTTCATCGATTGTACATTGCGAAGGATCTTTACCATAAACACTTTCGAATTTATTTCCGGCATAAATTCCGTAAAAAGTAAAGATAATTATACAAGGAATCAATATTAAAGGATTTTCAAATCCGGGTATATAATAAATTACTAATGCAGCAAGGCTGCCGAATGTTCCAGGGATTAAAGGAATATAACCTGTATAAAACCCGGAGCCAAGAAATTTTTCTAAAAAGTTAAGTTTCGCGTTCAAATAATTTTTTAATTAAGTACCTGTTTTTATAAATATAGGTTACACCGGAATGAAACGTTATTGCTGTAATAAATAACATAATAAAATAGATGAACTGTTCATGGAGTAAAATTGAAAATATTTTCTCATTCCCTTTATAAAGTTCAACCGTATTTTGTCCGACATAAATAATTAACAAGTAATACAGAAAAGACATCTGTAAAAATGTTTTCCACTTTGCATAATTGCTGGTTGGAAATGGCGATTTTTTATAATCAGCATACGCCCGTAATGTTGTAATGGCAAAATCTCTTATTAAAATAATTACTACCATCCAAAGCGGTAAAATATTTAAGAAAGCAAATCCAAGGAAAGCTGAAGATGTTAATATTTTATCCGCCAATGGATCCCAGAATCTACCCCAGGATGTAATATAGTTGAATTTTCTTGCCAGCCATCCGTCATACCAATCGGTTAAAGCAGCAATTATAAAAACACCGAGAGAAATTTGTTTAAGCAGCGGATTACCGGATAAAAAAAGAATTAGAAAAATGGGAGTTAAAATTATTCTTAATACAGTTAATTGATTCGGTAATACCATTATTTCTTAAACAGAATTTATTCTTCAGATAATTTTTTAAGAAAGCTATATTCATAAATTCCAGTATTATGCCCGTCTTTCCAAGTTATTCCAATTGCATAACTTCCAACCTGCTGAATATTTTTTATTTTGGTTTGATCTTCTGAAACAATCGGGATATAATATTTTCCTTGCTCTTCTCTCCCGGTTACACAAGTTGCACACGGACAATATTTACGCAGCTTTTTAATTTCAATTATAGATTCCGAACCATCATCCCATTTTATATTTAGATTTTTTTTCTCGATTATCTTTATTTGAACAGGGACCATTTAAGTTATTTTTTCTCCTGTTAACTTATAAAGAACATCTAAATATTTTTCGCTGGTTTTATTAATAACCTCTTCCGGAAGAACAGGCGGCGGCGGTTGTTTATTAAAATTAATGGATAAAAGGTAATCTCTAACAAACTGCTTATCATAACTTTGCTGAGTCTTCCCTACTTCATATTTATCCTTTGGCCAAAAACGGGAAGAATCAGGAGTCAGCAATTCATCAACTAAAATAATCTGATTATTAAACTTGCCGAATTCCATTTTTGTATCTGCTATTATTATTCCTTTTGTTAAAGCAAAATTTGCAGCTTTAGTATATACATCCAGTGTATATGTTTTAATTTTTTGGAGAGTTTCTTTATCTGCAATATCTTCTGCCTCTTTTAACGAAATATTTTCATCATGTATTCCCACTTCAGCTTTAGTTGAAGGAGTAAAAATAGATTTCGAAAATTTCTCGGATTCCTTAAGATCTCCGGGTAATTTTATCCCGGAAATTTCTCCTGTCTTTTTATAATCGTTCCATCCTGATCCTGTAATATAACCTCTCACTATACATTCAATCGGAATAATCTCGGCTTTTTTTACGAGCATTGTTCGCCCTTCAAGTTCATTCGAATATTCCCGGCATTCTGCAGGAAAATCTTTAACCGAGGTGCTGATTAAATGATTGACTACAATGTCTTTAGTATAATTAAACCAAAACTCAGATATTTTTGTAAGAACCTTTCCTTTATAAGGAATTCCCTGCAACATAATAACATCGAAAGCAGAAAGTCTGTCGGTGGATACAATTAAAAAATATTTCCCGACATCGTATATATCTCTAACTTTTCCCCTTTTGACCAGCTTTAAATTTGGAAAATTTGTTTGTAAAATAACTTTAGTTTTCATCTTGTTTATTTATAATTAGTAGTGGAATTAAATTTAGACTCAAATATAGATACAGTGAATTCTTTATTCAAATATAAATAAAATATTGTGTTCAAAACTTATGATACACTTGCTTTATTTTGCTTCCATTTGAAACAACTTTCCGGTTTTTTATTATGTAAAAGCTTCAATTAAAGATAAATTTTCCATATGGCATATCCTTTGTTTATCGATATACAAATTTCTATTTCAAAGAGAGCAAGTGACAACTTGATAAAATAACCTGGTCATTAATTTATTACCCTCCATTTCCGGTTAAACCCGGAAAAACTAAAAAATCCTGAATTGGAGGAAAAATGCACAATAATGAAAATGAAATTACAAAAAAAGCAATTGAATTTTTTAATAGAGGAAATCTTGAAAAACTCCTAACAAATTATGATATTGCAGTAATTTATTTTAATAAATCTATAGAATTGAACCCAAATTTTGCGGAAGCATTCTATAAAAGAGGAAATGTGAAATTTATACTTGAAGATTTTGAAGGAGCACTTGAAGATTATAACGAAGCAATAAAACTGAATCCTAAACTTGCCGAGGCATATCATAATAGGGGCTTAATTAAATTTAATAAAGGAGATAAAGAAAACGGAAGAACGGATTTTACTATTGCGGCAAAATTGGGTTGCTTTAAAGCTTATGATGTAAGGAAGGGGTATTGCAATTAAGAATATTAAATAAACTTTATTCTAACAATAATCTTAATATTATGTCAGAAAAAATATTCGATGAAATTTTGGGGAAACAACCTTCCCTTACGTATATAGGTTTTGAGAATTCCTACGGTGAAGATTTTCAAAAAAATAGAGAAAATCTTCTGAAAGCTTTTAAAGAGTTTAAAACCTGTTGCGAATGGATTGAAAAACATCAGACAAAAATAAAAAGGAAAGATCTTAAAAATTATAATTATTTAAAGTATCACTATAATAGTTATTTCCTTACGCACTCAATTGAAAGATGGTCGGGGATGCATATTTCGAATGGAGCCTTTATTGCTTCATTAATTTATTTCGATATTTCTTACAAATCAATTTTAGGGACTCCTGATATATCTGTTTACCTGGCTTTAAGTAAACAAACACCTTTTATTTAATTGTTAAGTTCAATTGCAATTTAAATTTAAACTAAAAGCTAAGAACAAAGTAAATAACAAAAATAATTACCAAAAGAATAATTAAAATTTTAAATAACGGCTTATCTTTCGGAAATTCATATCCGCAAATAGGACATTCTTCCTCATCCGCATTAATATTCATAGCACATGAAGGACATTCTTTTTGCTTCATTTATTGTTCCGGAAATATTTTAATTTTTAAAAAATAATAAAAGAAGAATATGAAAGATTTAATTTTATTTCAAAACTAAATAAAATTCTAATCGAAAATGTGATATTAATATGATCTTCAAAACAAGAGAATTAAAAGTATTTCTTTTTTAATTTATTAGAATATTAACATATTTATAAATGTAATCCTAAAATTTAACTTATTTAAACATTTCTTCTTGGAAAATTTATGAAAAGAACTATGACAACAACTGCATTCATTCTTGATGGACATAAAATAATTGAAAATTTTGGTGTGGTTCGTGGAATTACGGTTCGTTCCCGTTCCATTTTCGGTACTATAGGCGGGTCTTTACAAACTCTTGTTGGAGGTAATATTACATTATTTACTGAGCTATGTGAAAAAACCAGGGAAGAAGCTTTCGAAATGATGTTAAGTCATGCAGAACAAATGGGAGCAAATGCAGTAATAGGTGTCAGATACGATGCTAATGATGTTATGAACGGTGTTACCGAAGTTTTATGTTACGGAACTGCAGTTTTAGTGGAATAAAAAAATAAATTTTAAATCTGTCAGATTAGGAATTCATAGCTGGAAGCTAAATCCGTTATCTATTAATTTTTTATAACTTTTTTTATCAAACTTATATAAATAAGCTGCCCGGCGAAGATTATCTTTTTCCTTCTCATCCAGTTTTATTAGAAGATTCATCTTTAATAATTTTTTTCTAAAATTTCTTTTATCAAGCTTCACTGCTAAAATACTTTCATATAACGATTGCAATTTAGGAAGAGTGAATTTCTTAGGGAGCAATTCAAAACCGATCGGGTGGTATCTAACTTTCTCTCTTAACTTCTTTAATGCTTCATCAATAATTGTGTTATGATCGAATGGTAACTTATTTATATTTGCCAGCTTAAACCACTTAACTTCACTAGTGTCAATACCCGGACTAAGAATATATTTATCAGGACTAACTAATGCATAATACCCGATAGTAATTACTCTTCTTTCGGGGTATCTATTAATATCCCCGAAAACTGAAAGCTGCTCCATAAAAATATTTTTAACCCCTGAAGTTTCATTTAATATTCTTTCAGCGGCACTGGTTAATTCTTCATTTTTCAAAATAAAGCCACCGGGTAAAGCCCATTCACTTTTAGACGGTTCAATTGCTCTTTTAACTAAAAGAACTTCGAGAACTCCACTTTCAAAACCGAAGATTACACAATCAATTGAAATATTGGCAATTATTTTATCTATCTGGTGAGACAATAATTTCCCTTATACTGGTTTATGAATTTTTATTTTTTTGTAAATTTATTATAAAAATAACTAATATTGATAATATTTCAAATAATAATAAAATCTCTATGTTGCATATTAAAGCAAATAAGTGTTATTTTTACACTAATTATCATATAATTAATTTATAAGGAAGAAATTTGTTTACTATTGGATATGATATTGGCAGTTCATCAATAAAAGCTGCTTTATATGATATCGATTCGGGAAAAGAAAAGGGGCATAGTACCTTTCCTAAAAATGAAATGGAAATAGTTTCTCCCTACCCTGGCTGGGCTGAACAAGACCCGGATATTTGGTGGGAATCTGTTGTATCCGCAACAAAGGAGGTTTTAGCAAATACTAAGGTTAATCCTTCTGATATTAAAGCTATTGGAATTTCTTACCAGATGCATGGTTTGGTTTTAGTTGATAAGAATCAGCATGTTTTAAGGTCATCAATTATCTGGTGCGATAGCAGAGCAGTCCAAATAGGAAATAAGGCATTTGAAGAAATTGGAAAAGATAAATGCCTGGAATATCTTTTAAATTCTCCGGGGAACTTTACTGCTTCTAAACTTAAATGGGTTATTGAGAATGAATCTGAAATATTCAGCAAAGTTTATAAGTTTATGCTTCCAGGTGATTTTATTGCAATGAAATTATCCGGGGAAATTACCACTACAACTACAGGACTTTCAGAGGGAATCCTGTGGAATTTTGAAGAAGATACTCCTGCAAAATTCTTAATGGAAAATTACGGCTTTTCGGAATCACTTCTACCTAAAATTGTTCCGGTGTTCGGAAACCAGAGTAATCTTTCTAAAACAGCTGCTGATAAGATTGGATTACAACAAGGAATACCAATTACTTACCGTGCCGGGGATCAACCAAATAATGCATTTTCGCTTAATGTTTTAAAGCCTAATGAAATTGCATCAACTGCCGGTACATCCGGAGTGATCTACGGTGTAAGTGAAAAAATTAAATTTGATCCTGAAGGTAGAGTTAATACTTTCGTTCACGTAAATCACACTAAAGATTCAAAGAGGCTTGGAATATTGTTATGTATAAATGGAACCGGGATTTCTTACAACTGGATTAGAAAAATTTTATTTGATTCTTCAATGAATTATGAAGAAATAAATAATTTAGCTGAGCAAACAAATATCGGTTCCGATGGATTGACTTTTCTTCCATTTGGAAACGGCGCAGAGAGAATGCTGCATAACCTCGAATTAGGTGCTTCATTTGAAGGAATAAATTTCAATATTCATGGTAAAAATCATATGGTACGTTCGGTGCTCGAAGGTGTTGCTTTTTCATTTTACTACGGAATAAATATTTTAAATGCACTTTCAGTAAATCCAAAAGTTATTCGAGCAGGCATGGCTAATATGTTTTTAAGTAAAACATTTCGCAATACATTAGCTACATTAAGCGGTGCAGAAATTCAGCTTTATAATACTGACGGAGCTCTTGGTGCAGCGAGAGCAGCTGCTTACGGTGCAGGATTTTATAATACTTTTAATGAGGCTTTTACAAATTTGGAATGTCTGACAGTAGTTGAACCGGATGTAAAAAATGAAGATAAATATAAAACTGCATATAAAAAATGGGATATAGAATTACAGAAAAAAAATAAAATGAGGGAAAAATGAATCTAAAATTGACAAAAGGTAATAAGGAATATTTTCCTGGAATTAATCAAATAAAATATGAAGGGAAAGAATCAAAAAATCCACTTGCTTTTAAATGGTATGATGCTGAAAAAAAAGTAGCTGGTAAAAAAATGGTCGATCATTTTAGATTTGCTACTGCTTACTGGCATTCATTCTGCAATACGGGTGGGGATCCGTTTGGACCTGCCGGTACAAAAGACTTTCCTTGGGATCAGCCGGATGAGCCGATAGAAAAAGCAAAAGCAAAAATGGATGCAGCTTTTGAGTTTATTACTAAACTAGGAACACCATTCTATTGCTTTCATGATTTTGATATAGTGAACGAAGGAGACACAATCGCTGAATCCGATAAACGTGTTAACACAATGATCGAATATGCATTGAAAAAACAGGAAGCTTCAGGTGTAAAACTTCTATGGGGGACATCAAATCTTTTTACACATAAAAGATATATGAACGGAGCTGCAACAAATCCCGATTTTAATGTTATCGCTTATGCAGGAACCCAGGTAAAACGTGCTCTTGATATAACAATAAAACTTGGCGGTGAAAATTATGTTTTCTGGGGCGGACGTGAAGGTTATTTCTCTCTTCTTAATACAGATATGAAAAGAGAAAAAAATCATCTTGCTACCTTCTTAAAAATGGCGAGAGATTATGGAAGGAATAAAGGCTTTAAAG
>CAYUVK010000050.1:26424-36064 GCA_964448105.1 uncultured Ignavibacteriaceae bacterium | reverse complement strand
ATTCATCGCTTTGCTAAATATCCTTTATTTTCTAATGACAAATTTGGGTTTATTTAATCAGCAAAATTCTTTATTTAATACTTTTTATTAAAATTATCATTAAATATATTTATTCCGGTTTTTAGAAGTATATTCAGAAATCTAATACTTTATAAATATCATTTTTGAAGTTATTATTTAATATTATTCCGTTTTTATTTCATTTATATCAGGTAAAATAATGAAACCACATACTTTTAAGCTTGCTATATTCACCATACTGCTTGTCTTTTATTCTTCCTTTATCTTGGCCCAGAGTGACAGAGATAATTTGGTCAATATTATTTCGATGAAATCTTCCCGGGAAAAAATTGATGCATTACATAAGTTTCAAGATGATCATCCCGGAACTCCTTATACAGGACGTGTTGTACAGGAATTTATTGCTACTTTTCTTGATATGAATGAAGTTGACTCAGCTTTATTTCAAGCTGATGAATTCATAAAAACAATACCTGAAGAAAGCAGGGGAGAGGTTTATAATGATATTGCATATATGCTTGCCGAAAAAAATGCAGGTCTTGATACAGCATTAATTTATTCTACAAGAGCAGTGGATTTAGTGCAAAATAGTCCTCGTTATTTAAGTATGTACCTTGATACAAAAGCATATGTACTATACAAAAAAGGAGAACCGAAAGCTGCTGTTGAAATTCAAAAGAAAGCTGTTAAGGGACATGAAAATGATCCCATATATCTATATCATCTAGCTCTATTTTCCGAAGCCGCCGGAAATCTAAATGATGCATTAAAATATAGTGCCCAAGCGGTTTTACAAGGCGATGATGGAACTTCATTGGTTAAGTTTAATGAATGGGCAAAAAATATAAAACCCTCATTAAGGGATTCAATAGTTATGGATATTGTTCACAATTTTATTGACAAAATGAAAGATATCGATGAAAAAGCTGTAAGATCAAATGCAGCTGCTTTTATGGCAGAAACCCGCGTGAACTTAAAGCTGGCAAATAAGTGGTCTGAAGAAGCTGTAAATTCAATAAATGATAAAACCTTAGTTGAAGATTACATCAATTATAAAAAGAATGCCGCAATTGTAAAGACTGCTGACGGAAAATATGAAGAGGCTCTAAAAGATCTTATAAAAGTTAAGGAGCTTGCTGCGCCATGGAGCAGTGATTATTGGCTTACATTAGGAAAAGTTTATGAGAGTCTAAATAAAAATAAAGATGCGTTTGATGCATATATCTCAGGTCTTGTTGCATCCAATAATCTAATGCTGATAAAATCCGCTGAAAAATTCGCTTCCGATAAAGAAATTCAAGCTAAAATTGAAAAGAAGAAAGAGCAGCTTTCATCAATTGAAGCGGGAAAATTTAAATCGTCTAAAAACAAAAGTAGTAATGTTGTACTTGCCGAATTGTTTACAGGTGCTGAATGTAATCCTTGTATAGCTGCAGATCGTGCCTTTGAAGAATTATCCGAATATTTTCCCCGGACTGCGCTGGCAATTTTAGAATATCATGTTCATATCCCGGGACCGGATCCATTAACTAACCCGGATACATTTAAACGGTACAGCTGGTATGGCGGAAATTTTGGAACCCCAACTGTATTCTTTGAAGGGAAAGAAAAAATCACTGGCGGCGGGCCAAAATTTATTACTGCAAACCGTTTTAATGTTTATAAATATGTAGTAAAAAAATATCTTGATAAAAAACCTGAAGTTCAGATATCAGGAAATGCCAGATTAAGTAAGGATAAAATTGACATTAATATTTCTCTAAAATCAAATAAAAGTGAAAGTGTAAATCCTATTCTTCACATTGCCCTTGCTGAAAAATCAGTAAAATACACCGGAGCCAACGGAATTGATAAAAATATTTTTGTCGTAAGGGATCTTCTTGATCCTTTAGGAACAAAACTCTCTTCCCTGGATGAAACTGTATCAAAAGAAGTTAATCTCCAGGAACTTAAGGAAAATATAACAAGTTACCTTACCAATCCTACAAAAGATCCTTCCTGGAGAATGCCTTCTTTTCACGGCTGGAGGTCGGGAATGGATGAGCTTAAAAAAATTGATACTAAAAACCTTGCTGTGGTTGTCTGGGTTCAAGATAATGATACTAAAGAAGTACTGCAGGCTCATTACATGGATGTAAATTAAATATTTTTAAGCTATAAATAGAAAGAATAGTTTTGAATTTAAAGAAATTTTGCATATTAAATTTATTAATTCTCATTATCTTTTTTAGCCGGGCTTTATACCCGCAGGATACACCTGATAAAATCGTTGACGTTAACTTATCATCAATAACCAAGACAATTAAAACAGGTTCTGTTATTAACCTTGAATTATTGATAAACATAAGGGAAGGGTGGCATATAAATTCTAATGAGCCGCTTGATCCTAATATGGTTCCGACGTTTGTTTCATTAAAAGATACCTCTGCCTATAAATTAAAAAAAATAATATATCCGCAGCCTCATTTAAAAAAACTTTCTTTTTCAGAAAAAGAACTTGCGCTTTATGAATATGAAGCAATAGTAAAAATTCAAATAATTATCGATAAGAATTACGGAAAGAAGAATCTTAATGTTAGCGGAAAAATCCAATATCAACCATGCAATGATCAAACTTGTCTTTTTCCCTTTAAGAAAAGTTTTTCTGCCGATTTAGAAATTGAAGATGAATAATAATTTTAATTAGGGGCGAAATTTAAAAACCGTTGAACACACAAAAGACTTAAAAAGATAACCTCTTAAAATAAAAATGTCTAGTAAAAAAGAATCTCTCATGTAAATTTCTTGATAAAATAGACTACTTTAAATATATTAGCACGTCGAAGGAAATGATTTTATGTAAGAGCAAAAATGAAAATTTGCTTATTACATATTTTATTTTGATTATTCGATATTCTGCCGGGGTGGCGGAATTGGTAGACGCACAGGACTTAAAATCCTGTGGGTGTTTTCACCCGTGCCGGTTCGAGTCCGGCCCTCGGTACTTAATAAATGAAAAATTAAAAATAGTAAATTAAAAATTGTTTAAAATATATTTTAATTTTTAATTGTAAATTTTTAATTATACCTAGGGTTCTTAGCTCAGTTGGTTAGAGCGTCTGCTTGACGTGCAGAAGGTCATAGGTTCGAATCCTATAGAACCCACAAAGAAGCTTCAAAATTAAACGTTTTGAAGCTTTTTTTATTTGTGCCGAAATGAAATTTGCCTAAACTAATCGGAACTAATCAGAATTAATCCGAATTTGGGCACATTTTGGGCACACTTTTAAATTGGTAGCTAAACTGATCTTTGTAAAAATAGAACAAGGATATTTCTTTTTGTTATGCTGAAAATTGGAACAACTTTTTGTTAATCATTGAATAGTTGAGCGGAGTTGTTAAATTATTTTTATTAACAACGAAGCGAAACTATAAATCCAATACAAAAAGTGTTACAGTTTAGGCTTTCAAAAGATGACGATCAAATCCAAACTATTTTTTTTTTGACTTTGTGAAAAATTAATTGCTAATTAACTGATACAATTTTTATCTACTCCGAGAGGGCTAAAAATTAGAGCCATTTAACTGTAAAAAGCCTGGAGATGACAATCCGAAAAACTCTCCCGAAGCAGAAATGTTTTTTATAAATGTTTCTATTTCAATGGCTAACTTTCTGCATCAAGTAGCATCTTTTCTTACACTTATTACAAAAAATTTTATAATTAAAACCAATAATATTTTTGGAAAACCTCCCCTAACACTCATAATTGAAGAAAGTTGCTTGGTGGAGGAAATAAAACATTCAGAGTGTTCAAATAATGCGAAAAATTAATAATTGAACACCCTCATAATTAATTAATTAATTTATAAGGAGGGATCATATGAAAAGATTGTTTGCCTATATTGTTTTACTATTCTCATTATTATTTGTATTTAATATACAAGCGCAGCAATGGTCTGCAGAACAAAAGGATGTTTGGGCTGGAGTTGAAGCTTATTGGAGTGTAAGTATGTCATCAAATCCAATGGATTTCCTGAACTATTTTGACGATTCCTATTATGGATGGGATAATGATAATGATGCTCCAAGTACAAAGGCTGATGTAAAAAAAGCATTAAATTACTGGACCACTAAAGGGAAAGTAGTTTTATATACAATTACTCCGGCAAGAATCTGGGTTAACGGAAACTTTGCATATGTCCATTACTATTATGAACAGGTTAGGGAAGGATCTGATGGTAAGCCGATTACTGAAAGAGGGCGATGGACAGATATACTAATGAAGAAAGATGGCAAATGGGTTATGGTAGGTGATCATGGAGGCCAGAATTCTAAATAAATAGTCATCTTTAATTCTCTCAAATTTTTTTTGATAAGAATAATTCAGTTCAATTTATTCCCCTGGAATTTAGATGATAGGTGAAATTTTTTTTCTCAAATTAATCCTTCAGCTGTATGTCTTAGTACTTTCTGATCATATGTATCAGCAATAGGATTTATCGTTTTCTTAATTTGATCAGAATATGGTTTTATTTTATCACCAATTGAATCAAGCGCTATTGCAGCATGAAGACGTACGCTTTCCAGGGGATGTTTAAGCTCTTTTAAAAGAACAGGGATCGCGGTTTTTTCTTCATCCCAATCACATAATGCATGTGCACAGGCTATTCTGACTACAGGAGATCCATCATTAATAATCTTTTCAAGATGTTTTTTAGCGTAGGATATGCTTTCCTCAGAATTAGATTTATAATGAATTCCTAGAACAGCCCAGTATCTTAAGGAATCTGATTTATCATCCAAAGCCTGGTATAATTTAGGCAAAGCCTTTTCATCTGGCAGAAAATCTAGATTCTTTAGATCAAGTAACTTCTTGAATAAATTATCTTTGCGAAAATCCTTTTTCCAGTCTCTATCTATTTTTTCTTTTAGCGGCAGGGCTTTCAAATTTTTATTTACAATAAAATTTACAATATCGCTCATTTCAAATCCAAGTCTGTTGGCCTGGATATAGATCGTAGTGTTATTTTTTACTTTTATTTTTTTCGAGAAATATTTCCACTTCTCATAAACTTTCTCTGTTTTATAAACTATTGAAGCACCTTCAGTGGCACAATCAATTTCTATTTCATAATAATCTCCATTCTTTTTAACAGCACTTATGTAAGGGTTTTCTGTTTTTTCCCATGAAATTTGGGGTCTCATTGAACTTACGAGTATCGGTTCAGGTATCAGGCCTGTGTCTTCGGTTTCAATCATCCAATTATTTACAACTTCTCTCATTTTCAAAAGTGTTCTTTCATAACCAGGCATTCCGGCAAGATTATTAATTTCGTAAGGGTCTGTTGTAATGTAATATAATTCTTCCAAAGGTTTCGTTTTCCTGAAAAATAATTCTTGAACCGTATTCAATTTACCATCGGCATTAAGACGTCTCATCTCCTTCATAGTAGGCATTTGATCCATGTACTCGATATGCTGGGCATAAGGGAGAAAAGGCATAAAATTTCTGATATATTTAAATTTCTTATCTCTTACTGCTCTTATTACATCATATCTCTCATCCATTCTATCTCGGGCAGCAAATATGTATTTCCTTTTTTCTCCGGATGATTTCCCTAAAAAAGGAACTCCCTGGAAATGTTGTGGGATTGGTACCCCTGCCAGAGATAAAACTGCAGCACCTAAATCAATAAATCCTACAAGGTCGTCGTTAATTGAACCGGGTTTAAAATTTTTAGGCCAGCGAACCAGGAGTCCCATTTTGATCCCGCTATCGTATATCCAACGTTTGGCCCTTGGCAGCCCCCTTCCATTATCACCATAAAAGAATACTATCGTATCTTCTACAAGACCGTCTTCCTTGAGCTGATCAAGAATTTCTTTTACCTGTAGATCCATGGCTGATATAAGATCGTAGTATTTAGCCCAATCATTTCTTACAACCGGTGTATCGGGATAATAAGGAGGCAGAACGGCATCTGTTTTTTTATGAAGATGTTTCGGATCAACATGGGCGATGTTCTTTTCGAACTGTTTCTCAGGTACTCTTATCTGGGATTCATGAGTAGTAAAAATATTAAAAACCGAAAAAAAAGGCTGACCTTTACTTCTGTTTCTCCAGTGAGCCTTTGAGCTGTTTTCGTCCCAGGCAGAAACCGGGGCAGCAGTTTCGGTTTTAACATTTTGTGAAGTTTTAAAATTATAATCTGTTTTGTCATTATTTGTGCAGTAATAACCCGCAGCCCTTAGGTATTCGGTAAAGCATTTTATCTCAGCAGGCGGAACTGCACTGCAGCGCATGGCACCGCTCCCCATGGTTGTAGGATACATGCATGTAATTATGCCCGAACGGGTAGGTGCACAAACACCGGAATGATCATAAACATTTGTAAATCGAATTCCTTCACCGGCAAATTTATCAAGATTTGGGGTGTAAGAATATTTATCACCGTAACATCCCAAATCATCATTAATATCTTCGGTTACAATCCAGAGAATATTTGGTCTTTTTTCGATCTCACTTATTGTAAATTTAAAGAATGGTTTTGGAAGGCTTAACGCTGCAGCGGTACCACTGACCATTTTTAAGAAATCTCTCCTGTACATTGTTCCCTCACTTTTATTCAAGATCCGGAGTAAATAAAAATAATAAATAAAAAATTAACTAAATTATCTTTTGAAAAAAATAATGAAAGAATATTTAATTAAGGGTCTCATGGAAAGAATGAAGTGGAACTGGTGCAAGCTTTTTTAGTCGGCCAATTAATGTGTTTAACTTCCCAATTTAAAAAATCTTTAGTTACAAGAACACCTAGTTCTTTTCCGCCCCAAGGATCCTTTGTAGCATAAATATAAAATGCGTTATTATACTTTATAATTGCCGGTTCAGCATAATACCCACTGATAATTGGATTAGATATGAAATTAGTTTTATCCTGTCCATAAATTATTGCTAAGGTAAAAAGGAATAGTAAGATAATCTCTGTTTTTCTCATTGAATAAATAATTAATATAAGCAGGTGTTATTGAGTTTCTGCTGCATCTTGCGATTATCAAGAAGGTCGGCAAGCTGTAAAGCAGTTAAGTAATTTTCAGAAGCCTGCTGCTATTCTCCCAGATATTCATATTCATTAGCAGCATCATTATAACCTTTTATCAATATAAAAAATCTCACATCTCATGGTTTTAAGAGATTCCGGTTTCTGAAAAATTCTGGCAGTAGGCCTCCTATTTTAGTTAATTATAATGAAAAAAACTTAAGCGTTTAACTTATTATTCAAAAAAATTAAAATAACATGTTGACATATTAAAAATAAAAGCTTAATTTAGTTTAAACGTTTAACTAAAATTGAGAGTACGCTTGGGAAAGAGGGCTACTGAAGTATTTGTACCTACAATTAAAGATGTTGCCAAAACAGCAAATGTATCTACTGCAACCGTGTCTTTGGTAATTAATAATCATGAAAGAATATCTCCTGAAACCCGTCTAAAAGTTAATAAAGCAATTGAGGAATTAAATTACCATCCATTTAGAAGCGCGCGTGGTTTGGTATCCCAAAAGACCGGGAACATTGGTTTTATTTTAACTGAAGATCACTTCCTTCGTTCTGAGCCTTTTTATACAAGAATATTTTTAGGGACTGAGTTTGCAGCAAGAGAAAACGAGTTTTATATATTATTGACTACTATTCCATCAGACTTTAAAGCAGGCGACAGACTTCCTCGTTTCGTGCTTGAGAGAAATGTCGATGGTATTATTATAGCCGGAAAAGTACCTTGCGATTTAATTACCGCCCTGGAAAAATATAACCTTCCATTAGTTTTTATTGATTACTATCCCGAAAATAATAAATATTCCGAAGTCCTGATTGATAATATCTCAGGCGGTAAAAAAGCTGTTCAATGTTTAATAAAATTAGGACACAAGGATATTGGATTTATAGCCGGGGATATTCATCATCCTAGTATAAAAGATCGTTTTCAAGGATATAAAATGGTTCTTGAAGAAGCCGGTCTATCTTATGATTTAAACTATTATGTAACAGATGAAGATAATCCTGCCAGAGAAAATGGCTATAGTGCTGCAAAAAAATTATTAAAGAAGAATGAAAAAATTACAGCAATATTTGCATGCAATGATGCAATGGCAATTGGTGTAATGCAATATCTAAAAGAAAACAAAATTAAAATACCGGATGATATTTCAATTATAGGTTTTGATAACGTTGAAGCAGATTTATCACTCGATCCTCCTTTAAGCACAATCAGCGTTGAAAAAACAGATATGGGTATTGAGGCAATTCGATTAATGAATGAAATTTTAAAAAATAAGGTGAAAACCATTAAGAAGGTTTTGGTACCTGTTGAATTAATTTGCCGTAAGTCTACTGAACAACCTAAAAATTAAAATTTAATATTTGATTATGAAAGCTGCTTTATATGCAGGTGTAAAAAATTTATCAGTTGAAGAACTGCCCCTCCAAAAAATTAACGATGATGATTTAGTTATTAAGGTTGGTGCATGTGGAGTTTGTGGAACCGATTTTCATATTTTTAATGGAGATGCACCTGCTAAAGTACCTGTAATTATCGGTCATGAATATGCAGGGGAAGTTGTCGAAACCGGAAAAAATGCTTTAGAATTTAAAACGGGAGATAAGGTTGTAATTGATCCGAATATTTATTGTGGGTACTGTAGTTTTTGCAGGGAAGGAAGAACAAATCTTTGTGAAAATTTAAAAGCCCTCGGAGTTACTTTAAATGGAGGGATGGCTCAATATTCGGTAGTGCCGAAAAAACAGGCTTATCATCTACCTATTAACTTTCCTATTAATAACGCTGTATTTGCTGAACCGCTCTCCTGTTGTATACATGGAATAGATCAGGCTAAAATTAGAATTGGTGATACTGTTGCAATTTTAGGTATGGGTACCATCGGATTGTTAATGATTCAATTAGCAAGAATTAAAGGGGCATTAAAAATTATCTCGGTCGATCCGGTAGAAGAAAAATGTAAAATAGCAGAGAATTTATTAGCCGATTTTACACTTAATCCTGAAAATAAATATTTCGCTTCTGATTTTGAAAATATTACTTCCGGTGGTGCGGATGTAGTTATTGAATGTGTTGGGAACCAATCTGCTGCGAAGCTTGCATTTAAATTGGTTAAACCTGGCGGGAGAGTAATTATATTTGGTTTGGCGGATCCTGATGCAGAAATTTCTATAAATCTTCAATCATTGTTTCATAAAGAATTAACAGTCAAAAGTTCTTTGCTTAATCCTTTTACATTTCAAACTGCCGTTGATCTATTAGTTTCAAACAAAATTCGCGTGGATGTTCTTAATCCATATACAGTTCCTTTACAGACTGAATCATTAGATTCATTATTCTCAAAAGAAAGGGATAAAACCATAATTAAATATATGGTTATTCCCTGAGAATAAAATTTTGTGAAATAATTAATACTAATAAATATTTAGGAGGTTCGTATGAATAAAATAAAAGTACTTTTTTTATGGCTACTTTTACCGGTTATATTTTTGGGATTTACTAAAAATATAAATGCACAAATTTCATCTGTAGGTAGCTTTGAAGGAGACTTGCCATCGTACTGGACGATGGGCAATAACCCTG
>CAYUVK010000050.1:0-26324 GCA_964448105.1 uncultured Ignavibacteriaceae bacterium | reverse complement strand
CTGCCTATACAGGAACTCATTCACTGAAATTTGTACTGCCGTTTGACAGGGAACCGCATGATGCATGGGTAGGAACCAGGAGATATCCGCTGAATAATATAGATTCAAATATAAAACCTGGAGATGTACTTCGAATAAGTGTATGGATAAAAGCAAGTGATCTTGTACCTGATTCAGCGGCGAAATACCCTGGAACCTGGTCAGTAGGACTAACCCCGATATTCCACAGCGGATATATGAATAATTCTGCATATGATGAAATAGGAGCACAGGATCTTGTATTTCAATTTCCGAGTGTAACATCATTCGGTTGGACAAAATATTATGTAGATGTAACAGTGCCTGATGATCCGAAAGCAATAGCATTATCAGCAAGAATCCATATATACTCAAGATTTACAGGTACAATATATTTTGATGAACTAAATGTAGAGAAATTGGATATACCGCAGATAAGCGGAGTAGGTAGCTTTGAAGGAGACTTGCCATCGTACTGGACGATGGGCAATAACCCTGGAGAGAACAGTTTAAGCTGGGCAACCGACCAGTACAGGTCAATGGGCCATTCGCTGAAGATAGAGAAGACAGCCACAGGAGATTCAGCCAGCTGGATATCGGAGAATATGACAGACTTATGGTCACCTCAGAATTATAAGGATGTAGATATAAAGATAGGCGCCTATGTAAAGACAATGAATGTAAACACCAGTCCGGCCAATGATGATGAGAGATGGTGGATATCATACACATTTTATGATAGTGCAGGAGCCATGATAGGAGAGACAAAGCTCCCGATAGACCAGAGTACGGCAAGCAGCAGTGGATGGATGGCAGATACGAACGCAGTAGGAGAGACTATATTGCCGAAAGATTCCTGGAATACGGTAATCAAGTTTGTAGCAGGGAAGAATGCGACAGGTACGGTATGGGCAGATGATTTTATATTGATAGGAAGAAATGGAGCCTGGGCAGGTCAGGATTGGAATACACAGGTAGGAGTCCCGACGGGATGGAATTACTGGCTTCCACCGTTAGGAGGTAATGATGGAGAGTTATCGAATGGATTTGAGAATACGGTAGTAACGACAGAGGCTGCCTATACAGGAACTCATTCACTGAAATTTGTACTGCCGTTTGACAGGGAACCACATGATGCGTGGGTAGGAACCAGGAGATACCCGCTGAACCAAGGAATGTTAAAAACTAGCTCGAACAATAATGGTATTATTCATGATATTTCCAGATTGACAAATATTGGCTCGGGAGATGTTATTAGAATAAGCGTCTGGGTAAAAGCTAGTGATTTAGTACCTGATTCAGCAGCAAAATACCCGGGAACCTGGTCGGTTGGACTAACTCCTATATTCCACAGCGGGTATATGAATAATTCTGCATATGATGAAATAGGAGCACAGGACCTGGTATTCCAATTTCCAAATGTTACTACATTTGATTGGACAAAATATTATGTAGATGTAACAGTACCTGATGATCCGAATGCGATAGCATTATCAGCAAGAATCCATATATACTCAAGATTTACAGGAACAGTTTATTTTGACAATCTGGAAGTTGAGAAAGTAGGAAGTATAACTGATATTAACAATGATAAGCTTATTCCTGCAAAGTTTGAGGTATTCCAGAATTATCCAAATCCGTTTAATCCGTCTACAAAAATAAGTTATTCAATTCCTTCGAATTCATTTGTTACTCTTAAAATATATGACATTCTTGGAAGAGAAGTAAAGACACTTGTAAATACAGAACAAAAGCCAGGTGTGTATAATACCGTATGGAACGGTGATAATAATTTTGGTACTAAAGTATCAAGTGGAATTTATATATATAGAGTTACAGCTGGAAACAATGTCCAGGTTAAGAAAATGATATTAATGAAATAGCTTACTAACTCCTCCGTTCTGTCTCAAAGGGGGTGGTTAAATGACCACTCCTTTTGGGATGAATATATAAAAGACATGAATGCATAATTGGATGAATGCATTATTTCCTAGATCAAATTTTTTATTCAATGAAAGGAAGAAATAAGTATGATAAAAATTTTACAGATTATTTTTATAAGCTTATATCTTCTGGTAGCTCAATCAAATTTATACGGGGGAACTACCGGTAAAATTGCCGGTAAAGTAACAGATAAAAAATCCGGTGAACCACTCATAGGTGTTAATATTATCCTTTTAGGTTCTTCCATGGGTTCTGCCACCGACTTAGATGGAAACTATTATATTTTAAATATTCCCCCCGGAACGTATAAAGTTAAAGCTTCATTGGTTGGTTATGCAACAATTACTTTTGATAACGTTAAAGTATCTGTTGATCAAACAACAAAGCTTGATTTTCAAATGAGTGAAGAAGCCATTGAGATTAGCAATGTTGTAGTTACTGCTTCAAAACCTCTTGTTCAAAAAGATTTGACTTCAACACAGGAAAATGTAAGCGGAAAAGATATTCAGATGCTGCCTGTAGAAGATGTACAATCAGTAATTGATTTACAGGCAGGTGTAGTTAACGGACATTTTAGAGGAGGGAGGCTCGGGGAAGTTAAATACATGATCGATGGTGTAGCTGTGAATGATGTTTATTCCGGTGAATCAACAATGCAGGCAGATGTAAATAGTATTCAAGAACTGCAAGTAATAACAGGAACTTTTAATGCTGAATATGGTGAGGCTTTATCGGGGGTAGTAAATCAGGTTACAAAAATTGCCGGTGATCATTATAGCGGAGGCTTTTCGGCTTATTCAGGCGATTATGCTACAAACAGAAGAGGTGATTTGTACCTATATATGGGAGGGTTCCATCCTGCAAGGACATATAATTTGCAGGGTAATCTTAGCGGTCCGGTGCCCGGAACATCCGGGTTTATTAAATTTTTTGCTTCCGGCAGATACTTAAGTAACGACGGATATTTATATGGTAAAAGAATTTTTAATCCTTCCGACTCTTCCAATTTTTCAGCTAATGATCCTAGCAATTGGTATGTAGGAGCAACCGGGGATAGTGCAAATGTCCCAATGAATTTTTCAAGAGAATTAACACTCCAAGGAAAATTATCCTTCAAAGTTGGACATGGGAAAGGAATCGTTTTAGAAGGGTTATATCAGGACCATAATTATAAGGATTATGATCATCTCTTTAAGCTCAACCCGGATGGAGACTACAAAAAATATCAAACAAGCTTTTTAGGAAGTATCAGCTATACTCACGTTTTCAGCAACTCGGCATTTCTAGATGTACTTGGATCATTATATTATTCTGATTTTCAACAATATGTTTATCCTTTATTAGATGCTTCCGGTAATAGTGTAAATTTTCATTCAGGTAATAGTATTGCAGGTTTACACCCTGATCCGCGGTATGTTAAACCCGAAAGGATGAGAGATGTAAGCGGAAATTCTTTTTTAACGGGAGGTACAGAAAATTGGCAGTTTTATCATAATACAAAATCATACACTGGTAAATTAGATTTTACAGATCAAATTAATAATTCTAATGAAATTAAATCCGGTGTTGAAGCGAAATTTCATACCTTGAACTATACAGATTTTGAAGTGCTTGTCGAACCATCAAATGGATATGTTCCTCATTTACCTGAATCTGGTTCATTTGATTTTAATATTTATAAAAATCATCCCTATCAATTAGCAGCTTATATACAGGATAAAATTGAATTGGATTACCTGATAGTAAATATCGGGGTAAGGTATGACTATTTTCAACCTGATGGCGAAGTACTATCAAATCCTGACTCAATAGCCGTCTTGGACGACTTAAAACCGCCGTTTCCTTCAAAATATTTTACAAAAGCTTCTTCTGAAAAACAGATTAGTCCAAGAGTAGGAATTTCATACCCTATCAGTGATAAAGGTGCGGTACATATTTCTTACGGGCATTTCTTCCAAATCCCGCCTTTCGAATTTTTATATAAAAATCCGAATTACAGGATAGCGCTCAGCGGCGATTTACCCGAGTTAATCGGTAATGTAATAGGGAATGCGGACCTTAAACCGCAGCAAACTGTAATGTATGAACTAGGTTTGCAACAGGAATTAACACCGGTACTCGGGGTGAATGTTACTGCGTATTATAAAGATATCCGGAATCTTCTGAGTGTTGAAATTCATTTGAAAAACAACTTTAAAAAATTTGCCAAATATGTTAATAGAGATTACGGTTCAGTTACCGGTCTTACTCTCTCTCTTGAAAAAAGATTTGAAGGCGGTTTAGGTGCAAGTGTTGATTATACATACCAGGTTGCAAAAGGGAGTGCTTCGGATCCTAATGATGCATTTAATAAAACTCAATCATCTCCTCCGATTGAGGAAAATAAAGTGCTGGTGCCCTTGGATTGGGATAGAAGGCATTCCCTTAATTTTACTCTCACTCTTGGTGATCCGGATAATTTTATTGCAAGTGCTGTAGGAAAATTAGGTTCGGGACTTCCTTACACGCCCTCATTTCAGAATCAAAGAACCGGGTTGGAGAACAGTTCCAATAAGCCGACTTATTTCAATGTAGATCTTTATTTAACTAAATATTTTAATATTACTGGAATTAATTTATCTATCTTTCTTAAGGTTTATAATTTATTTGATACAGCAAATGAACTGGATATATTTACAGATACAGGCAGAGCCGGTTATACACTTGAATTAACGAGGGCTCAATCCGTACCCCGTGGTGTAAATACCTTAGCACAATTTTTTTCCAGACCCGATTTTTATTCATCACCAAGACAAATTATTCTTGGTGCTTCAATAGATTTTTAAAAAAGAATATTTTAAGGTAAAAAACGTGGAGAAAAATAAGATTTATATAAAAATTATTATTCCGGCAATATTTTTGTTTTTTTCAGCAAATATAAATGCCCAGAGAATTGTTGATAAAAACAAAGGAAATCATAATAATACAAAATCCGGGATTATGGATGGAAACCTGGTTCAAACTGTATTTTATAATTTTGGTGAAATAGCCGACTGGCAGAACCAGCCTACAATAAGCGGAGTCTGGCCGAAGGGTTCAGGGCATACATATGTTGACGGAGTAGCTGTAATTGTTCAATCGGAAGTAAATCATAATGGGAATACATTCCATCCGCTTGAAACTAATTATTATGAATACACAAGGGCGGATCCACAAACTAAGGTAACATACGGTTGGTGGGCTCTACCGGGTTATGCGGCACTCTATCAAAACAGTGTTGCCAGGAGTGATGATCCTACGACCTGGCCACCAACGTGGCCCGATAGACCTGAAGATTGGGATGGTCAGTGGGATGGTTTTTTTGGTAAAGGTATTAAAAATGCCGACCTTGAATCTTTCTTTGTTTTTGATGATAATGAGGACCGTGAATATATTTCAAAATATGATTTCCATCCCGATGCCGATGATCCAAGCCGTGGAGGTTTGGGGATGCAGGTCAGGGGAAGAGGTTTCCAATGGTCTCAAGTTTTAGCTCAGGATGTTATCTTCTGGTATTATGAAATTACCAACATGACTACAACAGACTATCCTAAAACTTTATTTGCTCAATATGTGGATTGGGGAATCGGAGGACACGATAATTCTTCCAATAATGCCGGGGATTATAATGAAGTACTTGATATTTCATATTCATGGTCTACCGTATCGTTCGGAAGTCCGGGCCACTGGAGCCCGGTAGGATACAGCGGTTATGCATTTCTTGAGAGTCCGGGTATTGCCGATGATAATAAAGATAATGATAATGATGGTCTAACGGATGAAAAAAGAGATAATAATGCGAGCGCATTTATAACCCAGGTTGGGCAGGATTCTTATTTGCGAAATCCCGCAATAGATACTACAACTTTTAGAAATTTTTACAACTATTCCTGGCAACCACATTGGGATGCAGATGAAAATGCAAACTGGAGATCATATACCGATGTTAACAATAATGGGAAATGGGACAACGATGAGCCTTTAAATGATGATGTTGGAGCAGACGGACTCGGACCTTTTGATGACGGATATACCGGACCTGATTTGGACGGTTCGGAAGGTGACGGAAAACCGGAACAAGGAGAACCTAATTTTGGTATTCTGGATAAAGATGAATCGGATCAGCTTGGACTAACAGGTTTTCTAATTTTTCCTGTTCATACTCCTTATGATTTGAATAATGATGAAAGAAATTGGAAAGCTCTGTCAGGTCTTCCTTCTCCACATGGTCAGACTCTGGAAGGTGTAAACCTGGGAAATTTTTTCTCAAGTTATTTATTCCATATGAATGGAAGAAATACCTATTCAATGCAAACCGGACAACAGGAAGAAACCGGTGAAACTGAACGTTTCTCAATGTCTTTGTTATATGGAATAGATAGGGATGATCTATTTAGAAGAAAGAAAACTATACAATCAATATATAATGCTAATTATAGATTTGCCAAACCCCCGGATAAAGCGACAGTAACTGCTTTGGCAGGGAATCAAAGAGTGACATTATATTGGGATGACCGGGCTGAAAAAACCTTTGATGCATTTTATCAAAGGTACAATTTTGAAGGTTACAGAATATACCGTTCAACCGAACCAAATTTTATCGAAGACCAGGTTATAACTGATGCGTACGGAAAAGCAACTTTTAGGAAACCAATTGCCCAATTCGATCTGATTGATGGAGTAAAAGGACTTCATCCTATTGCCGTGAATGGTGCGATGTTTAACCTTGGTGATGACACAGGGTTAAAACATTCATATATAGATACAACTGTTGAAAACGGTCAAACTTATTATTATGCAGTAGTTGCCTATGATAAAGGTTTTGTAACAACAACAATTAAGGGCGAAGTTGAGGGAATTCCACCGACAGAAACAACAAGCATAATTAAAGTAGATATAAACGGAAAGGTTAAAACAGATATAAATACCGCAGTTGTAACTCCAAATGCACCTGCTGCAGGATATGTCCCTCCAAATATTGTTAATTTTGATTCGGCAGGACCGGGAACCGGTTATGCAAAAATCGATGTATTAAATCCCGGTTTGGTTAAAAATTTAAGTACTTACAGGTTAGAATTTGTTGATAATACTGCTTTTCATAACAATCCGCATCCGCTCTTTCGATTAGTCGATTATTCTAACAGTGATACACTGATTCACCTAACAAGGCTTGACGGTATGGAATATCAAACACCGGTTATTGATGGATTTTCTATTAATATGATTAACGATACTGTCGTAAAAATTATTCCGGAACAGACAAAGTGGCTAAAGGGGAATAGTAATTATATTGTACCTGTAGGTTTTGATGACCGGTACGCCCCCGCTTATCAGAGTAAAAAAATATTACTGCCTGCAGATTTTGAAATACAATTAACAGAACCTGGGAAGGGAGATACTTCATATCCTTCCTCGAGTTTTTCGCAGCCGGTTCCTTCCAATATTATTGTTAAAGATTTAACTGACGAAATCGACCATTTCCAGTTTATCTTCAGGGATAATGATAATGACAATATGTTTACAGCCGGCGATGCAATATTTGTTGTCTGCAGTGATTCTATTAACAAAAAAGCTACAAATTTTTTGAACCTTCGGGTAGGGTGGTCTATTTCATTATTCAAGGATACAACAATTGCACCTGCCAATCAAATTTCACCGCAACCCGGAGATGTATTTAAGGTAGTTACAACAAAACCATTTAGAACAGGCGAGTATTACCAGTTTACAACAAAATCATCTTACTTTGATAAATCAAAAGTAAAAACAGATATGAATAACATTTCTGTTGTCCCTAATCCGTATGCCGGCGCCGCATCATGGGAACCCAGAACAACCGATGTAGGAAGAGGGGAGAGGAGAATTTATTTTATTCATCTTCCGCCAAAATGCACAATTAGGATTTATACAATCAGCGGTAACTTAGTACAGACTATTTATCATGAAAGTAATATTACAAACGGGCAGGAACCATGGAATTTGGTTTCTAAAGACGGAATGGATATAGCATTCGGTGTTTATATATTTCATGTTCAGGCAGATGAAGGAGAAAAGATTGGGAAATTTGCAGTTATAAAATAAAATTTTGAATCGATTCTTAGAGGTCTTTATGAAAAATAAATTTTTACTATTACTTTTAATTTTATACCTCTTTAAAACAGAATTCTTATTTTCCCAGGGTGTATCTAAAGTCGGAACAACTTCAGGTACTTTTTTAGAAATAGGAGTCGGTCCTTCAAATGGAATGGGCGGAGCTTTTGTAAGCCTGGCTAACGATGCTACTGCTTTATATTGGAATTCTGCAGGGATAGCAGCCATGGTTCAAAATGAAGTTTCAGTTGTTCATATAAATTGGCTGGCGTCTACTAATTTGGATTATGCCGCACTTGTAATTCCTTTAGGGGATATTGGTAATATAGGGTTCAGCTTTACTTCATTATCTATGGGAGATGAAAAAGTAACAACGGTAGAGATGCCGGATGGTACAGGAGAATATTACAGTGCTTCCGATATTGCAGTAGGTATTTCATATGCAAGAAGTTTAACAGAAAGATTTTCAATAGGCTTTACGGCCAAATATATACAGGAATCAATCTGGCATATGTCAAGTAATGCTTTTGCCATTGATGTTGGAACTATTTTTAAAACCGATTTAATAGGCGGCCTAACTATTGGGGCTTCTATTTCGAATTTTGGGACCAAAATGAAATTATCCGGGAGCGATACAAGAACTTTTGAAAGTGTCGACCCGACAAAACAAGGTTCGAATGATAGAATTCCTTATGTTATAGATCTTGATTCATGGGATCTACCGCTAATTTTTAGAATCGGTCTATCAACAAATGCAGTTAAATCGGATGATTACAGGTTGACTATAGCAGTGGATGCATTACATCCTAATGATAATTACGAGAGTGTTAACACGGGAGCAGAATTTTCTTTTAAGGAATTTCTATTTCTTAGAGGAGGATACCAGTCATTATTTTTAGTTGACCGCGAAGGGGGATTAACATTTGGTGTTGGCATAAATTCCAAAATGCTTTTTTCACAGGATCTTTTCCGGTTTGATTATTCATACAGGGATTTTGGAAGATTAAATGCTGTTCATTCTTTTTCTCTCGGTATTAAATTTTAGTTTTAATTAGTTGTAACAATGAGTGAAATCATTAAAAATAATTTTAAAAATCTTTCTTTAATTTTAATTGGAACTTTTATATTTACTTCTCTAATCCTTCCCAAGGATAAAAAAGATTCGCTACAGATCAATATTAAAACTGCAGAAAATGATAGTACCGGGAATAAGACTCTTGCACAAATTGGAGACAAAAAGATAACTGTTAGGGAATTTCTTGCCAGCTATGAATTCGGGCCTGCATTTCCTAAAAGAATAAAAAATTCAAAAAAACATTTTTTGGATTATATGATTAATGAAAAGCTGATAGCATTGAAAGGATATTCGCAGGGAATTGAAGATTCAATTCAGGTTAAAGATATGCTTGCCGCAATAAAAGGTGACCTGGCAACCGAAGAAATGTTTAAGGATGATATTCTAAAAAATATTAAAGTGAAAAAGGCTGAAGTTGACAAAGCTGCGGCAGAAAAGCAGGTTAATTACAAAATCAGATGGCTTTATTCATCTAATGAAAATGCATATCTCCATTATGAATCCGATTTAAAAAAAAGTATTGCATTTGATTCGTTATTTAAACTTCAGCTAAATGATTCTGTTTATGCGGATCAGCGGTCGATGGAAATTGATAAGTTCAAATTGAAAACAAGAAACTCAGAGATGGCTGCTATTGTTGAGACCATGAAAATTGGAGAAATATCAAAACCGGTGAAAGCATCTGATGGCTGGTACATATTTAAGCTTGATGACATATGGAAAAATATGATTACAACTCAAAGTGAATTAGCAGAAGATGATATTGTCGCAGAAGAAGTAATAAAGAAAGAAAAAATGGATCATATGTCCGACATTTATGTTGATAACTTATTAAAATCCGAAACACCGGTTATCAAGGGAAATGCTTTTGCAATTGTTAGGTCTTATTTAGGAGGGTATGAGCTGCCTAAAGAAAAATACGATGATTGGAACCTGGGTGAAAGGCTTCAGGAACAAATTAAAAAGTTAAACATTCGAAAAGATGATTATGGTAAATTAACTCTTGTTGCTCTAAAAGATACGGCTCTGAATATTGATGATTTTATAAATTGGTACAGGATGAGGAGTGAATTTATAAAACTGGATAAAGAAAATTTTAATAAATTTTCAGCTTCAATTGAAAATAATATATGGCAAATGGTTCGGGATAATTTATTAATGAAACGCGCTTATACAAGAGGATATCAAAATAAAGAGACTGTTAGACAGCAGTTGAAATGGTGGAGTGATAAAATTGTTTATGCTGTTATGAGGGACAAAATAATAAACTCAATTAAGTTAAATGCCGATGAAAACAAAATAAAATCTCTCCCTAAACCCGATGAAAAAAAAGATATGGAAATAACCAAAAAAATTCTGCATGAAGTTCTTGCCTTAAAACAAAAATATAAAATTGAAATTAATGAAGATCTTCTAGACAAAATTTATGTTGAAGATAGTAATGATCCCAAAACAGTTGATATTTATATCGTAAAAAAAGGAGGGATATTTCCCCACCCGGCTTATCCATCTATTGACATGCTCTGGCAAAACTGGCAATGAGAAAAATTGTATTGATAATTTTATTAATTCCTTTTATAGTAATCTCCTGCGGTCATAATAGAGAGAGCAGTGAGAATGGAATACTATATTGGTCGAGCAACAACACAGATGAAATAAATTTTGCTAAAAAAATTGTAGATAACTGGAATTCAAAAAATCCTGAAAGGAAGGTAAAATTTCAGCCGGTTCCCGAAGGACAATCTAGTGAAGAGGTAATATTAGCGGCAGTAGTGGGTGAGACAACCCCTGATATTTACTCCAATATGTGGCAGGGAGATGTTGAGCTTTATGCAAAGGCTGGTAAGCTAGTTCCGCTTGATACTTTGCCGGGTTTCCTTCCTTTTATATATGAAAGATGCGACAGTGAAGTTGTTAAGGAAGTGACATCTTCCGACGGGCATATTTATCAAATACCATGGAAGATAAACCCGATTATGATGATATATAACAAAAAATGGTTTCATAATATCGGTTACAATAATCCGCCTTCAACTTATTCGGAATATTTTAAAGCTGCGGAAAAGATAAAAGAAAATAATATGCAGAACGGCTATGTAAATAAGTGGGTAGGTTACATCGAAGTAGAAGTGACATGGTGGCAAAGACTTTTTGATTTTTACCCTCTTTACCTGGCTGCTTCAAACGGCGGTCATCTGATACAAAATAATAAAGCGGTTTTTGATAATAAATATGCGGTTGAAACATTCAGCTTTTTAAAAACTTTATTCGATAATAAATATTTTCCCAGAGAAAGACTATCTGCAAGGCAGGATCCTTTTTTATCAAATGATATTGCGACTCGATTTACCGGTCCATGGGAAATTGCGCACTCAAATAAATTTAAACCGGAAGGATTTCAATTCAGCTTTTCTACTTTACCGGTACCGGGTAATCACAAAGGAAATGTATTTACGTATGGTGATACAAAAAATATAGTAATATTTAATACCTGTAAAAATAAAATTCTTGCCTGGCAATTTATTAAATCATTGATAAGTAAAGAGGGGGATTTTGAATTGTTAAAGATGACAAACCAGATCCCCAGGAGGAAAGATTTAACAACAGATAAAGAATTTTCGGATTTTTTTAATGATAATCCCGAGATGCGTCCATTTGCGCTTCAAGCAAAATATGTTAAAGGACCGGATAACAGCCCGGTGCTAAAAGAAGTTTTTGATGCAATTTCCCAGCAGTTTGAAGAGTGTGTTGTTTACGGGAAAAAATCTCCTAAAGAAGCAGTAAAAGATGCAGCAGATGATGTAAATTTAATTTTGCTTCAACAATAAAATATATGACAACAAAAAAAGCTATTCCATATTTATTTATTGTACCATATCTGATCCATTTCCTGGTGTTTATTTCATTCCCGGTGCTGTTTTCTTTTTTCCTGATGTTTAATAAGTGGAATATTATAGCGCCGATGGAATTTGTCGGATTTCAAAATTTTTACAGGTTAATTCATGACCATTTATTTTTACAATCGATTTTAAATACTTTAATCTTTTTGATTATCCATATCCCGCTTCAGATTATTGTTGCACTTTTTTTTGCTGTTTTATTAAGCAAGAAATTAAAATTTATCGGTTTCTTTAGGGCTGCATATTTTCTTCCCGTTGTCGTATCCGGAGTTGTTGTTACTATTTTGTGGCAGCAGCTTTACGGCTACGAAAGCGGGTTACTAAATAGAATGCTTATCAGCGTTGGACTTGATAAAGTAGGATGGCTCACCAACCCGGAAATTGCAATGCCTTCGATCGCAATAATGGCAACCTGGAAAAATGTAGGTTTATATATTGTATTGTTTTTAGCGGGATTACAAACTGTCCCCCAGTATTTATACGAATCAGCAGAGCTGGAAGGAGCATCAAGCTGGCAGAAGTTCAGATATATAACTTTGCCAATGATAAACCCGACAATGTTTATGGTAATAATTTTATCAACAATCGGCGGATTTTCATTATTTATCGAACCATATGTAATGACCGGGGGCGGACCTTTAAATAGTACATTATCAGCAGTTCTTTATATATATAAACAGGGATTCTTTTATTACCATATGGGCTACGCCGCAACTTTGGGATTTTTCTTTGCCGGGATAATATTAGTAGTAATTTTTATTCAAAAAAGATATATAGAGAAGGAAACCGGATAGAAAATTTAATAAGCAGTTTTCAGTAGGCAATAGGCAAAATGTTCTTAATATTAAACAAGGTTCTTAAATTGTTCATTAGAAATAAAAAATTTAAAAAAGATTGAAAAAATTATTCACATATATAACTTTAATAATTGGTGCTGTTGTTTTTATATATCCGTTCTGGTGGATGTTGGCAGCATCGGTAGCACCGCAGACTTCGATCGGGAATTTAACATTTCTGCCTGAATCTGTTTCTTTAAATAGTTACTCGCAGGTTTTTAGTAAAATTCCTATAGCAAGATCTTTGTTCAACAGTTTATTCGTTTCACTTACAATTACATTAGGTGTAATTACGTTTGGCTCGATGGTGGGATATGCATTATCCCATCTTGAATTTAAGGGAAAGAATCTTCTTTTCTACATAATCATTTTCACTATGACCTTACCATTCCAGATTACATTAATACCGCAATATATTTTAATGGTAAAATTCAATTGGGTTGATACTTATTTTGCATTAATTGTTCCATACTTTTTGAGCGGTTTATCAATAATAATGTTTAACCAATACTTTAAAACCATCCCGAGAGATCTTATAGATGCGGCAAGAATTGACGGATGCGGCGAATTCAGAATCTTGTTTAGAATCTTATGGCCTAATGCTTTACCTGCAATAATAACAGTAGGAATTATAACTTTTATGACCTCGTGGAATGAAGTTCTCTGGCCGATTATTGTAATCCGTGATGATAAATTAATGACTTTGCCGCAATTAGTTACGTTGTTTGCAGTAGGAGGCAGAGCTGAATCTCAACTGGGAGTCAAACTTGCAGCAGCAACCTTGCTGGCAATACCTGTAATAGTTGCTTATGCTTTTTTCCAGAAATATTTTATTCAGAGTATGGCATCAACAGGTTTGAAAGAATAAAAATTTATAAACTAAAAAATCCAGGTTAAAAAATGGGAATACAGAAATACGAGAATAATCCAATTTTAAAAAAAGAAGACGTTCCTTTTAAAGTAAACAGTATATTTAATCCAGGTGCGGTAAAGATTGATAAGCAATATCTTTTATTGTGCAGAGTAGAATTACCTTCCGGCAGGTCATCATTTGTTTTAGCCTACAGCAATGACGGGATTTCATTTAATGTAGATAATAAACTTTGTCTGACACCGGAAGACCATAAGGATTTTTTTAAGTATGTTGAATGGGGAATTGAAGATCCAAGGATAACAAAAATAGAAAAGAAGTACTATTTAACTTATACGGGTTATTCAAGGTATATGCCGCTTGTAATGATTGCTGAAACGGAAGACTTCAAAAATTATAAGATGCTCCGCCCAATTAGCGAACCTTCTAATAAAGATTGTGCATTGTTCCCGGAAAAAATTGACGGGTTTTATTGGAAAATTGATCGGCCCTCAGCAGAAAGCAGAAGAGATATTTGGATTAGCAAGGGCCCGGATTTAATTCATTGGGGGAATCATGAAATTCTTTCGGAACCTTTACCCGGATCATGGGAAAGCGATAAAATCGGAATTTCGACTCCACCGGTTAAAACTAAAGAAGGATGGTTAGTTCTGTATCATGGTGTACGAAGTTTTGGAATTGGTGCTATATACAAACTTGGTGTTATGCTTTTGGATCTTGAAATGCCATGGATTGTTAAAGGAAAAAGTAAAGAACCAATTTTAGCGCCGGAGTTGGATTACGAAAGAAACGGTGATGTTGGGAATGTTGTTTTCAGCAATGGATGGATAATAGAAAACAACAATGTAAAAATTTATTATTCGGGTGCGGATACTAATATATGCCTGGCAACAACAACCGTTGATTTTCTTTTATCTGTTTGTAAATAAAAATATGATTACGTTAAAATTTAATTTTCCCGCTGTAATTAAAAGTACATTTCTTATTTTAATTCTTGTTCTCAACACTTCATGTGCAGCAAATAAATTTAAGGATAGCACTTTAATTAATACTTCCCACCTGGATTTTTTGTATGAAAAGATAAATGTCGACGGGAAAGATATGGGGATAATACATATCTACAGCGATTATCCCGATTACAAATGGATTGGTGATGACGATGAAGGAATTGCCTGCGCTGATGATGCTGCACGTGCAGCATTATTTTATATGAAATACTATAATTTAACAGGTGATGTCAATTCTTTAAATAAAGCTGAAAACCTTATAAAGTTTCTTCTTTATATGCAGGCTGGGAATGGTTATTATTACAATTTTATCTGGCCCGATCATTCAATTAATAAAACTTTTAAGACAAGCGCAGCAGAACCGAATTGGTGGTCATGGAGAGTAATTTTAACCTTATCTAAAGCATATCCTTTTTTTAAAAATAAAAATCCAGATTTAATTAAAGAGATAGAGTTATCTTTAAACAATGCTGTAAATGCAGCAATGAATTGGCTGAATGAGGATACGGTTAAGAAATATATTAATTATGGCGGATTAAAAATACCGGCATGGCTTCCTTACGAATCCGCAGCGGACCAAAGCGCGATTTTACTTGAAGGCTTAACGGATTATTATGAAATTAAAAAAGATCCGGAATTGTTAAAGCATATAAATTTTATTGCAGAGGGAATTTTACAAATGCAGAAAGGAGATTCTTCGGAAATTCCTTATTCGGCATTTTTAAGCTGGCAGAATACGTGGCATGCCTGGGGAAATAATCAAGCTTCATCATTATTATATATTGGAAAGATTTTAAATAGAAATGATTTTATTTCCAGTGCTTTAAAGGAAGTTAAATATTTTTATCCATTTCTAATTAAAGAAAATTACTTATCTGCTTTTAAAGTTGAAGCTGAAAACGGAAAGAACAAATTAATTGATGTTGAAAAGTTTTCTCAAATAGCATACGGTATTCGTCCCGATGTTTTTGCATGTGGGAGGGCTTTTGAAATCACAAATGACAAGCTATATTTAAAAACAAGTGTAGATATTGCAAAATGGTTTTTCGGAAAAAATGCAGCAAGTATGAAGATGTATGATCCATTAACCGGGCGTTGTTTTGACGGGATAAATGATAATTCTGTTATTAATAAAAATTCAGGTGCCGAATCCACTATAGAAGCTTTACTTACTTTAATCGCACTTGAAGAAAATCCCGTCTCAAAAAAAATGTTGTTGGATTATTATAAAGAAAATATAAATAAATAGTCTAAGTTCAAGAGCAAGTTCAAGTGCAAGAAAAAAAGTGAATAAGAATTTCCATTAGTTTTTATGAAGAGTTTGTTGGCTGGTATCTTATTATCCCTATTTGTTTTAAACGGAATAACTTTTTCCCAGCAGATAAATATTAATAGAATTGAACAAATGCCGAATATTCCGTCTTTATATGAAATGAGAGATTGGAAGGAAGCAGCTAAAGGTTATGACTCTCTTGTATTTAATTTTAATCTTACCGGTCAATATCTTCCTTTAATCTGGATAAATAATAATACAATTAATTACCCGGGACAAAATAGCTTTGGATTACATACTGTAGTTGGTACAATCGATCCCGCTTCTGCAGAAGCAATTAATTGTCTGCCTGCATTAATCGGGGCAAGTTTGGCCGGGATAGATAAAACAAACCAGGGCGGAAATAATTTTGTTTTAATGACTGAAGAATGGTTTAATAAAAATAATGGAGAGAATGTCTATCTAAATCATCCTGATGCAATTACAGGAGATGACTGGTGGTATGAAACCATGCCTAATATTTTTTTCTACCAGCTTTACAATTTATATCCCGGTATCGGCGACTTTGATAATCAATTTGTCACGGTTGCAGATAGGTGGCTTGATGCTGTTAAAGCAATGGGAGGAAGTGCGACTCCTTGGAATGTTCCTAACATGAATCACAGGGCGTTTGATCTTATAAGTATGACTCCCAATGATGATGGAGTTAAAGAACCCGAGGCTGCAGGTGCCATCGCATGGATTTTATATAATGCATATAAAAAAACGGGAAATGAAAAATATAGAGTAGGTGCGGAACAATCTATGGAATTTTTAAATAACCAAACATCCAATCCTTCTTATGAACTTCAACTATCTTATGGAGTTTATGCTGCAGCAAAAATGAATGCAGAACTCGGAACAAATTATAACATACAGAAAATGATAAATTGGTGTTTTGATGTTGGACCCTTGAGAGAGTGGGGTTCAATTTTAGGTAATTGGGGAGGATATGATGTAAGTGGTTTAATAGGTGAAGTTTCGGGAAATGATTATGCTTTTACAATGAATGTTTTTGAACAGATAGGTGCTCTTGTTCCATTGGTAAGATATGATGATCGCTTTGCACGGGCAATAGGGAAGTGGGTCTTGAATGCTGCTAATGCCGCAAGATTATTTTATCCTAATTATTTACTCGATAATCACCAGGATAGTGAAGGATGGTCTCATCAATACGATCCGAATTCATATATAGCACATGAAGCGATGCGGAAAGAAGTTGGTGCGGTAAGTCCGTATGCAACAGGTGATGCAATAAGCGGCGGATGGGGAAAAACAAATCTTACGCTGTACGGTTCATCGCATGTCGGAATTTTAGGGGGAATAATTGATACTACAAATGTTGAAAAAATATTAAGGCTTGATCTTCTTAAAACCGATTATTTCCATGATTCCGCATACCCGACCTATTTATATTTTAATCCGTATGATCAGGATAAAATGGTAGATGTAGATGCGGGAAGTAATCAAAAAGATTTTTATGATGCAGTTACCAATACTTTTTTACAGAATAATGTTACCGGAATAACAAAAATTAATATTCCTTCAAACTCTGCAGTATTGTTAGTAATTATACCTTCCGGCGGCACTATCTCATATGAATTAAATAAAACTTTAGTTAACGGAATTATTGTAGATTATAATTCAGGTAAGACTATAAGTAACTACCCCCCCAGAATTAAATCTTTAGCTTCAAAAAAATACCTTCTTCAATTTGGAGACAGCACAAACATCTATTGCACGGCAAGCGATCAGGATAATAACCAGTTAAGTTATAACTGGTCGTCAAACTCTGGAACACTTGAAGGGAACGGGACAATAATTAATTGGACTGCTCCCGATACTGAAGGAACATACTCAATTAAATGTACTGTAAGTGATGGAAACGGCGGCATAACTACAGACAGTATAAATATTGAGGTTGTGAAAGTCATTAATTCATTACCTCAAATTGAAAAAATTATAGCTAGTCCGCGAAAGCTTTATTTGGGTGAATCATCGGAATTGAGATGTATAGCTTCCGATTCTGATAGTGATCAATTATCATATTCCTGGAGTTCTTTATATGGAACAATTACCGGTAGTGGTGAGAATATTAAATGGATATCTCCTAATGCCGAAGGAAATTTCAAAGTTTATTGTGAGGTTAATGACGGCAAAGGCGGGTTAGCAGAAGATAGCATGTCCCTGGAAGTCCGTGATTCACTTAAAAACCAGTACGGTAACCTGATTTCATATTATCCTTTTAATGGGAATGCAAATGATGAGAGCGGTAATCAAAACAACGGGACTGTTTTCCAGGCTCAACTTGTTCAGGACAGAAACGGTGTTTCCAATAGTGCTTACTCGTTTGACGGTATAAATGATAATATAGAAGTAGCAAATAATTCCTTGTTAAATTTTCAGAATAGTATCACTGTAGATTTCTGGATTATAGTAAAATCTTTTTATGACCGGGAAGAATACCCTATATCTCACGGTAATTGGGAAAATCGCTGGAAGATTTCTATTACAAATAAAAAAATCAGGTGGACAATAAAAACTGATGCCGGTATTAAGGATTTGGATTCCGAAACAGAGTTATTTCTGGATAGTTTATACAATGTTGCTGTAACATATAACGGCTCAGATATGGAAATTTATTTAAATGGAAAATTAGATGCATTTACTAACTTTTCAGGTTTAATGCTGCAGACTAATATTGATCTAATGATTGGACAAGTGTTGCCGGGTAATAGCAATTATAATTTTAAAGGGATCCTGGATGATATTAGAATTTATGATTTCGCAATATCAAAAGAAGAAGTTCAAAATCTTTTTGGAACCCCGACATCAATTAAAGAAAATAAAAATGATATTTTACCACAAAGTAATTTCTTATATCAGAATTATCCCAACCCGTTTAACGGACAATCAGTGATCAGCTTTAACCTGGCCAGGCGGGAATTTGTTAAACTATTTATTTATAATATCCTCGGTAAAAAGATAAAGAGTCTAATTAATGAAGAATTAAACGGCGGGATTCATTCAATTTCATGGGATTCATCTAATGATAATGGCGAAGAAGTTTCTTCAGGAATATATTTCTATCGATTAATTTTACCCGGTTTTGTATCAAGCGGAAAAATGGTCCTGATGCGATAAAAATTATTTATTGTTTTCAATTTTCAAAAGAGTTAATCTATAAAGAGTATGAAAATTACAAGAACAAAAATTATAGTTAAACCCGATAAAAAAAGAGTTATTATAAAACCTTTTGAAATAACCGGGGAAAGAACCCGTAAAATTATTGATAGAATTTTAAATCTTTCAGAAAAAGAAATAAAAAAAGAATTAAAAACCGTTTTAAAAGAGTTTGCAAAACGCCATCAAAAAACCAGGCAATATTTTCTTAACCGTTATGAACATTTGAAAAAATATTTACCGAATAATCAGCAAATAAGTGAAGAAAGAAAATTATTAATTGGTGCTTACTTCACTAATGAATATTCACCTGAAGCGGCGGCACTTTTTAATCCATCTATAGTATGGGCTCCGGAACAATCAGGTTTGCATAAAGGAAGCAGGCGTTTTATATTAAGTCTTCGTGCAACAGGTGAAGGGCATATTTCGTCAATTGTTTTTACTTCCGGAACTATTGATAAAAATAATGTTATTAAACCGGATAAAAGATCGAGATTTGTAACTAATCCGCAAAAAATAATCAATAGTCCGCCGGGCGGTAATGCTATTTATGAAATTGAATATTCCAAAGATGTTCCTCTTTCGGAGAGGATAATCTTTCCTTATTCTTCTTCAGAGGCTAATGGTATTGAAGATGCCCGCTTTGTTGAGTTCCATGACGAAGAGGGACAACCAACTTTTTTTGCTACTTATACTGCTTATGATGGTAAAACAATTCATACTCAAATTATTGAAACAAAGAACTTCCTTCATTTTAAAATAAGTTCTTTAATAGGGAGTGAAGTTAAGAATAAAGGTATGGCTCTTTTTCCGCGGAAAATAAACGGACAATATGCAATGCTTTCGCGGCAGGATAACGAAAACATTTTTTTAATGTATTCCGATCAATTATATTCATGGAATAGAAAAGAACTAATTATTGAACCGAAATATTCATGGGAATTTGTTCAACTCGGGAATTGCGGTTCACCAATTGAAACAGATGAAGGATGGCTGGTTATTAGTCATAGTGTTGGTGCAATAAGAAAATATACAATTGGGGCTTTCCTGCTGGATAAAAATGATCCTTCAAAAATGATCGGAAGGTTAAATAAACCGGTTCTCGCTGCCAATAAAAAAGAACGCGAAGGATATGTCCCGAATGTAGTTTATAGCTGCGGCGGAATTGTGAATAATGGCGAGCTAATAATTCCTTATGCTATGTCCGATTGTGCAAGCAGTTTCGCAAAGATAAATCTTAAAAGACTTTTAAAAGAATTAAAATCAAATACTTAAAAAATATGAATGAAAAATTTTTATTAAACCAAGGCTGGAAGTTTAAGATAAATGAAAAAACTTCTTCACTGGAAAAATCATTTTTAAAAAAAATCAAATCCAACGAATGGCTGGATGCAAAAGTCCCGGGGACTGTTTTAACCGATTTACTTAACCTGGGATTGATCCCCGATCCATTTTATGCAGACAATGAATTGAAGCTTCAATGGATTGGCGAAAATGACTGGATGTATGCAACAAGCTTTAATTATCCCAAAGATTTCGAAAAGGATAAACAGAATTATCTGGTATTCGAAGGAATTGATACCGTTTCAAAAATAATTTTAAATGGAAAAGAATTAGGTATTTCAAAAAACATGTTCCTTAAATATGAATTTGAAATTTCAAATTTATTAAAAAAGAAAAAAAATAAGCTTGAAATATTCTTCACTTCCCCGATAAAATATGCAAAGGAACTGGAAAGCAGATACGGTAAATTGTCTGCAGCTTTAAATTCCGAAAGAGTATTTATTAGAAAAGCACAATATTCGTTCGGCTGGGATTGGGGACCCAAATTTCCGGTTATGGGTCTGTGGCGCCCGGTGTATTTAGTCCAAAGAGATAATATCCATATTGAAAATTTTGTTTTCAATACGTTATCATTAGAAAACAAGAAAGCTAATATCGAAGTTAAAATTAATTTAAATCAACCTTTGAACCTGCAGCAGAAAGTTAAAGTAGAATTAACAGATGGTGAACAGACTTTTGAATTTGAGATGCAGGGGAACAATGACAAGTTTCTTAAAAATCAAATTGAAATAGATAATCCTAAGCTCTGGTGGCCGAATGGTTTGGGCGAACAGCACCTCTATAATCTTTCTATAAAAATAATTGAAGGGGAAAAAGTAATAGATGAATTATCAAAAAAAGCTGGAATCAGAATAATAAAATTAATTTTAACGGAAAATGAAAAAAATACATTCAAATTTGAAATAAATAATTTCCCTGTCTTTTTAAGAGGTGCAAACTGGATTCCCGGCGATTGCTTTTTACCTCTTGTAACCGGAGAGAAATATCGAACGCTATTAACTTTAGCAAAAGAAGCTAATATGAATATTATCCGGGTTTGGGGCGGCGGAATTTATGAAGATGATATTTTTTATGAAATCTGCGATGAACTGGGATTGTTAGCCTGGCAGGATTTTATGTTTGCATGTGCACCGTATCCCGAATCCGATGAATTTTTAAAGAATGTTGAAGAAGAAATAAATTACAATGTTTACCGTTTACAGCATCATCCATGTATCGCAGTCTGGTGCGGCAATAATGAAAATGAATGGGTATGGTACAGGCAACACAATATATCTTATAAAGAAATGCCCGGTTATAAAATGTTCCATGAATTAATTTCAAAGATTGTTAAAGAAATTGATCCGCAGAGAGCATACTGGCAGTCATCGCCGTTTGGCAATGAAGAAGATCCGAATTCGAAGGAAAGCGGCAACAGGCATCAATGGGATTTATGGAGCTGGTGGAAAGATTACAGCCAGGTAAAAAATGATCGAAGCCTTTTTGTAACTGAATTTGGATTTCAGGCACCGGCAAACCAATCAACTTTGGAAGAAGTAATTCCCGAAGAAGAAAGAAATTTCCAGAGTTATTTATTTGAATTTCATAATAAGCAGATAGAAGGGAATGAAAGGTTATTAAAATTTTTATATTCACATTTACCTGTTAAAACGGAATGGAAAGATTTTATTTATTTAACACAATTGAACCAGGCTTTAGCATTAAAACAATGCCTGGAGCATTGGCGATTTAACCAGCCTCATACCAACGGCAGCATAATCTGGCAGCTGAATGATACGTGGCCTGTAACAAGCTGGTCTTTAATTGATTCCAGCATCTTACCTAAACTTTCATATTATTTTATTAAAAAATTGTTTCAGAACCAGGCTGTATTCCTGAACAAGAAAAATGAAAGCCTGGAAATATCAATATTCAATAATGACAGGAAAGGGTTTTCAGGCTGGATAGAGCTGCATAATATTTATTTACCAAAGGGGAAAGCTGAGCATATTATTAATAAGAAGTTCAGAGTTAAAGAATACGGGAAAAAAGAAATTATCTCTTTAGCCATACCCGGCTTCATAAAAACAGGCGGGGGAATTATTCTTTCTTCTTTATATGGTGAAGACGGGGAGCTGCTGCAGAGAAATTATTATTCGGAAAAAGAATGGAAATACTTAAAGCTGCCGGAAGTGAAAATAAATATTAAGCTGAAGAATAAAAAGGATTATTATGCTGCGGAAATAACATCAAACAAACCTGCTTTATTTGTTTACCTGCAGAACCCGGATTTTGTTTTTAAAGACAATGGTCTGATAATCCTTCCCGGTGAGAAAGCTTATATAGGAATGGTAAGTAGAAAGTCAAACCCGGGCAAAGAGATATATTATTCCTGTCTTAATCAATATTTAATTTAATTAGGTTTAAAAGTTGATAATCAAAAAAATCACCCTATTAATTATTATCTATTTGATTCCCCAAACATACTGTTTTTCATTTGATAATGATTCCCTGTCTGTTCATTATAAAGGTGATGCACAGGTGGAAGTCGGCAATCATTTTATGGGAATTGAATTGCACCATAATTCTCCTGCTATTCAAAGAATCAGCTTTTATTACCCGGCAGCAAATAGTATAGATTTAAGCAATGATTACTGGAGAAGGGATTCTTCCTTCATAATGGCTTTGGGATTAAAAGCCGGAAATGCTCCTGTTGATTGGCTGAATTTAGAACAATTCCAGTTTGATTTAACTCCTTATAAAGTTGTATTTAGTAAAAAGGAGAGGAATGCAGTAATAATAATTAAATATGAATTTTGTAAGAACAAACCGGCAATGATCATTACTTATCAAATTAAAAATATCGGAAATAAACCGGAAACCTTTGAATTTTATACTGATCTGCAGACAACACTAAAAACCAGTCACTCATATAAAATTAAAGATAAAGCATGGACCGAGTATTCTGAAAAAGGTAATACAATTTTTACAAATTTTAGTGATCCCGAAACAATGAATGCTCAAATCTTCGCTGCAAATGCGGAAGAAAGTCCAATAAAATTCAGCGGGAAAAGTGTATTGGATTCAATCCCGGTGAAAGTTAATAATTGGTGGACAGATACTGATCTAAATTTACCGGATGATTTATTATCAATTAAAAATCCCGGTATTCCTGCAGCCCGGTTTTTATATCAAAAAAAATTAGATCCAAGAGAAAAGATGGAGATTGTTCAAATTATCGGTTCATGCAAACAAAATGAAGGAGATGGAATAGTAGACTATCTTTTAAATAATTATAGAACTGAAGTTAATGATTATGAGAGATATGTTAATGATGAAATAAGCAAAAGTAAATTTAAGACCGGTGATAAAGCAATTGACCATACATTCAAATGGGCAAAGGGAATTCTTGCAGTTAACCGGCATTATATTGACGGAAAGATTGAACCAATGCCATGTCCTGCGGAATATAATTTCTACTTTACCCATGATGTTTTATTAACCGATCTTGCTGCAGTTAATTTCGATTTACCAAGAGTGAAACAGGATTTGGAATTTATAGTGAGTCATGCAAATAAAAACTATATAATACCCCATGCTTATTATTGGAAAGATACTGCTTTTGTTACCGAGTTTGCCGAACCGGATAACTGGAATAATTTCTGGTTTGTAATTGCTTCTTCAAGTTATTTAAAGCATTCATCCGATACTTCTTTAGTCAGAAAAATCTATCCTTACATAACTAAAAGCCTTGAACAAACTTTAGTAAATAAAAAAGATAATCTTATGTGGGCTTACAGGCCAGACTGGTGGGATATCGGACATATTTACGGTCCGAGAGCTTACATGACGATTTTAGCGGTTAAAGCAATTAGGGAATATATCTATACTTCAGTTATGCTTAATGAAAATATAGACAAGCTTAACATCTATGAAAAGCTAGCTGACGAAATGCAAAAGGGGTTGAATCAAAAACTCTGGAAAGACGACTATAAATATTTAATGAATTATTATGAAGATGATAAGCTCGATCCGCATTATTACATCGGTTCGTTGATTGCTCCTCACTTTAATCTGCTGAATACCGGAAGAACTGAAGAGCTTGTTAATACTGCAAAAAAGAAACTGCTTGATCCGAAGCTTGGAATTTATACCGTCTTCCCGATGGATTTTAAAAACCTTATTGATTATATGAAATTTCATGGAAATGAAGCAGGTGATAAATTCCTTTATTTGAACGGCGGGATCTGGTCTCACGGCAATGCCTGGTACGCTTTGGATTTAATAAAGTCGGGAAAGAAAAAAGAGGCACTATATTTTATTAAAAAAGTGATGACTATTTCCGGCTTGCTTAATAGCCCAAACGGTCAGCCGGCTATGTATGAAGTAAGAAATGGTAATTATACCAATCCCCAAGTATATGGTAAAATTGATAAACCGCAGTTTATGTGGGCTGCAGGGTGGTATCTATACTGCATATATCATTTATACGGAATTGAAGAAAATAACTGGAATATTAGATTTGACCCTTTTTTAGAAGGCAGCAAGGATTCAAAGCAATGTTATTATAATCTTTGTGCGGATGGAAAGTATTTATCCGTTCTGGTTAAAGGGGAAGGAAAATCTATTAATAACATCAACATCGACGGTAAAAGATATTACACTTTAGTTATCCCGGAAAATATGCCGGATATTAATAATGTTGAATTAACTTTGGGAAAGACAGGAGCTCCTTATTTAAAAAGTACGAATTCAATATTGCAAAATTTTTCTTATAATGAAAAAGCTAAAGTTATGATATGCGATTTAAAAGCATTTAAAGGGCATAATAATAATACTGAAATAGTGAGCCCGGTTAAGCCTAAATCAATTTTAATTGATAACAAGATAATGGGTAAAGGCTGGAGAGTAAAAAAGGAAAATCAACTCTATATAATTGAGATAAATTTTGATCACCAGGGACTCATCGACAACTTAACTATACAGTTTTAATAAAGTTATGAAGCTGCGCTTTTTCTTGATCCCCGTTATGGATGGGGAGTGGTAATAAAGCACTCCAAAATTAATTGATCTTTTTTCTTTTGCTGAACAAAAAAAGAAGGAAAGAAGATATTTATGTACTTTTCTCTTGATAGAAAAGTACCAAAAGGTCACGACCCGTCTTCATCCTTTGGATTTCACCGGGCAGGCTGCAAATAATTTCCTAAAATATTTGTGGCCGGGAATAATATTTAGCATTAAAACATTTTATTAAAGATGATGTATTTATATTATAAGAGTCTGTTTTGAATTGCCGTAATAATTAAAAGTTTTATGTATTTCTTTTTTTCAGGATAATGAATAGGAGCAGGTAAAAAAGCAACAGCCGTTTCGCTCCTTTAAACCTAACTTCAATTTTTACACTCCACTTCATGAAATTTTTTAACGCAATTTTTATAGGCATAGGAATAAATTACTCAGGATTTGAACGAGACAATTTTTTAGAATCAATAAATTTAACTAAAAAGCTTTTTCTAAACTGCCTTAACGGAAGTCAGGCATTTCGCCCTGCATAATTTTTTCTTTATAACAAAGTTATATTTTACCGCGGATAGAAATTATTTAAGACTGCAGGGGTGAAATGCTGACACCCGGAAACAGTAATAGTCTATAAAATAAAGGGGTAAAATTGTCTCGCTAATGTTTCAAAACAATCGATATAATATAAATTTTGCAGGCTATCCAAATATTTCTGTTGCAAAATTCAATTA
>CAYUVK010000049.1:0-36487 GCA_964448105.1 uncultured Ignavibacteriaceae bacterium | reverse complement strand
GACGGGGCAGCTTTACAAAGCCTGAAAAAATTATTTTGGAACTTTTCCCTTTTTGTCCACAGCATAGCATTGATGATTTTAGCTTTTTATCGTATGGAGTTTGTATGGGCTCCCAAAAATGTACAATCCAATATTTCTTTTGAGAAAGAAAGACCTGGGAAATTCTTTCTCTCTCAACAAATTTATCCAAGAATGTTTCCTGCCGGGCTGGGTAGAATTTCTAAGAAGTTTTACCGAAAGACTTTTACGATGCTAGCCTCCGAAGATAAAATAGTGATAAATGAATTTAAGATAGACTTATGAAAAAAACACATAGTCTTTATCCTGATGTTATTGTTTATCTCATGAATTTGTGCAAGTCTATCCGGCTTAAGAAAGAGAGGATGTTGATGATATTTGAATTAAATTAAGAGCCCGGTTACTTTTAGTATTTTTAGTTCATCTAGTAAAAGAAAATATGAGAAATTATTATAAATTTATTTTTTTATTAGTTAACTGTGCTATTTATCTATTTACCGAAAACCAATTTTGCCAGTCACTACAGCCGAATGATTTTACAGACCAATTTGATGTTTTGAGAAAAACCGAAATTATATCAAATACTGTTACCATTGCAGGTCTAACCGGGGAAAGCAATATCTCAATTTCCGGTGGTTTTTATTCAACTAACGGTAGTGATTTTACATCTGAATCCGGAATTGTGAATAACCAGGACCAGGTTAGAATTCTCTTAACCTCTTCAGATAATTATAGCAAAGTAACAACAAGTAAATTAACGGTTGGAAATATTAGTGCCGCCTTTAGTGTAAGAACCAAAGATGTGCCTGATTCGGGATGGACTGTTGTGCCGGAAATAATGACAAACATCAATCCGCCGGTATTCCCTAATACTGATTTTGTTATTACGGATTTTGGAGCAGTTGGTGATGGAACTACCGACTGTACAGAAGCTTTTATTAATGCTGTCTCAGCATGCAGCCAGGCTGGCGGAGGTAGGGTTGTAGTTCCCGAAGGAGTTTTTCTTACCGGGCCAATCCATCTTAAAAGTAATGTAAATCTTTATATTTCTAAAAATGCATTGATAAAATTTAGTCAAAATTATTCCGATTATTTACCTGTAGTGTATACAAGATTCGAAGGGACTGAATGTTATAATTATTCCCCGCTGATTTACGCTTTTGAACAGGATAATATTGCAATTACCGGGCAGGGAACTTTAGACGGACAGGGAGATAATTCCCATTGGTGGCCATGGAAATCAAATAGTTCTGCAGATGCTATCCAATTAGTTCAACAAGCCGAAGATGGTGTTCCGGTCGAAAGCCGGATTTACGGCGATGGACACTATTTAAGACCTAATATGATTCAACCTTACAGGTGTAAAAATATTCTTATTGATAGTGTTACTATTATAAATAGTCCAATGTGGCATATTCATCCTGTTTTATCTGAAAATGTGACAATTTCCAATGTAACTATAGAAGGGCATGGACCTAATAATGATGGATGCGATCCTGAATCATGTAAAAATCTCCTGATCGAAAACTGTAATTTTAATACCGGCGATGATTGTATTGCAATCAAATCCGGACGCAATGCCGACGGCCGTAGAGTAAATGTACCTGCGGAAAATGTAATAATTAAAGACTGTACAATGAAAGACGGACATGGCGGTATCGTTTTGGGGAGCGAAATTTCAGGTAGTGCAAGAAATATTTTTGTATCCGGCTGTAATATGGACAGTCCTAATCTCGGCAGGGCTTTGCGTATAAAAACTAATTCTATCAGGGGAGGAATTGTTGAAAATATCTATCTGAAAGATATTAATGTAGGTACGGTATCGGATGCAGCAATTCGTGTAAATTATTTTTATGGTGAAGGTGATATTGCAGAGTTCACTCCGATTGTTAAAAATATCGAGGTACAAAACATGACTTGCCAGCAGAGTAATTATGCATTGAGGCTTGAAGGTTATGAACGTTCCAAAATATCGGATATCAGGTTAATAAATTGCAGCTTTAATGCCGGAAAAAATAGTATTCTTAGCAACATACAGAATATCGGACTTGATAGTGTTAATATTAATGGCACAAATTATAATAAAATACTTGAACCTTCGGGAGTAGGTGTAGTTTCTGTTAAATCACCAATGAATAAAAATACTTTTCCTGAATCAATAGAATTAATGCAAAATTATCCCAACCCGTTCAATCCTGCAACTACGATAGTTTACTTAATTCCAAAGGCGGCTTTTGTAACAATAAAAATTTATGATATCCTAGGCAGAGAAATAACAACATTAGTTAATGAAGAAATACAGCCGGGCGAATATGAAATTGAATTTAACACTTCAAAGTATAACCTATCCGGCGGAGTTTATTTTTACAATCTAAAAACAGCAGGTTTTTCTACAGCTAAGAAAATGATAGTGCTGCCTTAACAAAAGATAAATTATATATTTTTTTTTGAGGTAAATAAATTGTAACAAAAAACAGAATTGGTTATGAAAAACATTTTAGCAATAATCGTCTTAAATTTTTTACTTTTTTCAATTTCAAAATCACAAACTATGAAAAAAGAAGAACAGTGGGATCGTTTTGAATTACCGGTGCACTATACCTATGAAGGGAATAGTTTTACTGATGTTAATATATCTGCTACTTTTAAAAATAAAGATACCTCGATAGTTGTCTCGGGTTTTTATGACGGGGAAAATATTTTTAGGATTCGATTTATGCCTATTGAGACCGGGATATGGAATTATGCTACCTCAAGTAATATTCCTGAGCTTAATAATAAAAAAGGATCATTTGAATGTATAAATGCTGCGGGTAATAATCATGGTATGGTAAAAGTAAGCGACACGAATAATTTTAAGTATGCGGACGGAAAACAATACTATTCCTTTGGTACAACTGCCTATGCATGGATACACATGAGCGATGGGCTTCAGGAAATAACACTCAATACATTGAAACATTCCGGGTTCAATAAAGTGCGAATGTGCGTATTTCCCAAAAATTACGATCTTGTTAAAACAAATCCAAAGGAATTATCCGATTACATATCTTTTGTTATTTAGATAATTGAACTTGAAATAAGATATTCTTAAGTTTGAAACACATTTTTACAGGCGCGTTCGTCTAGTGGCTTAGGACATCGCCCTCTCAAGGCGGAGATCGCGGGTTCGAATCCCGCACGCGCTACCAATTCAAAGAAAAGTAAATCAATTTTGATCTTTAACAAGGTTAGTTAATTGTTTTTGTAATACTTTTGCATCTGCAAAATTAGGAGCGGTGCTTAAACAAGAGTTTATGGCACTTATAGCCTTAGAGTATTCTTTTTTATTTAAATATGCTCTTGATAAATTATATAAAACCTGAGCATCACCGCTGCCATATCTAAGGCTTTCTTCGAGATAATTGATTGCATCGTCAGTTCTATTTTTTGATAATTCATATATACCCAACCACTTTGATGTATAGGCGTTTGGCTCTATTCTGTAACGTCTTAATAAAAAATCATATGCTGCTTCAACTTTATTTAAGTTTATTAAACTCCTGATTATCAGATCATAAAGATCAACTGAATATGGAAATTGAGAAATTAATACACTGGCTTGCTTTTTAAAATTATCAATATCATTATTTTGAAGATACCATTGGCATGCACGTCCCTGGGCATTTTCCCAGCTCACGTTGTCGGCAACAACTTCGGAGGCAAGTGAATCTATGAAATTCTTTCTTATAAACAATTTATAGAAAGGTTTTGCTTTTCTTTTATTTATATACGGCCAACTGTTTTTTAAAGATTTAACTTCAAAAGCAGCTATTGTAGAATCTAATTTTGAAAAATCGAACTTAACTCTGGCAAGAGAATCTTGAGTTATATTATTACTAACAGCTTTTTTTGTTTTAGGCAGAAGGTTTAACTTTTCCATTTCTTCATAAAAAAGCTTTCCAATAAAAAGATTACCTTCCAGCGTAGGATGAAGATGATCTGTCATAAGATTGTTTCCAGTTATTCCGTCGGGACTTGATGCATTAAATGCCGAATCTACATCTACTACACCGTCACCGTATTCTTTCCCTAATTCTTTAATTGCTTTATTTATTTCTGAAGGAGCTCTGAACCTAAGAGCATCGAGTTCTTTTGCTATAATAAACTCTTTTAGAGCTTCCTTTTGTTCCCCTTGTACCAATAATTCTTTTGCTTTTTTGAAGACTTCCATTGCGTCTGTTTTTTTATTTCCCTTCAATGAAATAAATGGATACTGATCTTTTAAATTGCTTGCAACCGTACAGAGAATTACCTTTACATTTCTATCTTTTGCCATCCGGAGGATATCTTTCATGTTCCCTACAAACTGATCTATCCCTGCATTGAACTTATCTGAATTATAAGGGATATATTGATCCTTGACTATTTTAGACATAAGGGTTCCCGACGAACTCACATTTGCTTCGGAGGAAAACAATTTATATATACCTTTAACGATATTTCTTAATAGTTCAAAAGTTTTGAAACGATTCAAGTACAAAGCAGTATTAACTATAAATCTGGACGAACCTAAATATTCATTTGAACCGACACCTAGAGCGCCGTAGTATTCGTTGTGACCGGCATAAATTAAAATAAGATCGGGCTGCTGATCAAGGATACCGGGAAGTAAATCTCTTATAGTATAAGTGTTTGTAGCGGAAATTGAAGCATTTACAACTTCAATTCTGGAATCCGGATAAACAAGCTCAAGCCGTTTTTTAATATAACGTGAAAATGATCCAACGGGCATATAAGGATAACCTGCAGCACTTGATCCCCCAACAACGAAAACTCGAAAAGAATTCGGTTGTTTAACTTTATCAAATGCATCACCAATAGTCTCAGGAATGTTAGTAATATTATAAAAATACCTGCGTGCAATATTAGGATTAGTTACGTACTTATTATAATGTACCGTAATCCATTGATCCGTATTAACCCCATAGTCAAAAGCTCTTAAAGTCAATTCAAGTACGACAAAAAACAAAATGGGAATAATTCCAAGAATGAAGTAAAATAATTTAGGAGGTCTTTTATTTGAAATTACTTTATTTGATCCGGGATTTAAAAATTGTGCGATTTCACTTTTAGATATTCCAAGCACTTTAGACATCTTATTGATTGAAGATTTGCCTTTGTTCCTGGTAATCCAGTTCTTTTGTTTACTAGTTAATCCCATTAAATAAATTTATTTAATATGTAATGCATGCAATAATTAAAATTGAAGCAAGCAAAAAATATAAAAAAAATCATTAAGATAGATATACCAAAACCACCGTTTACTTTAAGTTTTCTCAAATTGTTTACAATCCAAATCTGCCGGATGAATATTTAATAGGCTTTTATTTATTATAGATGTTTCTTTTAATTTTAAAAACAGTACTGAGTCATTTACGTAATATTCACATCTTTGTGTATTCTTTTTTGTAAATTTACACAATTTTGATTTTTTATTTGATTCGAAATTGGCATTGATCATTTAATAATTTGTTGTAATTTTATTACTTATTATTGAAATGATTTAATTAATTTCATTTTTATTCAACGTTAATATCCATAATTAATAAAATAAAAAAATTAAAATGATAAGGGGTAATTCAAATTACTCGATAAGATTTATGGCATTTATTAATATAGTAATTATTCTTTTATTATTTTCATTTAAAAGTTTAATTGCCCAGTATCAAGATCTCCGCTTTGAACATATCACTACGGATGACGGTTTATCAAAAGCAAGTGTAACTTGTATTCTACAAGACCAGCAGGATTTTATGTGGATTGGTACTTTCAACGGTTTAAACCGTTACGATGGGTACGATTTTACGGTATACCAGTATAATCAAAATAACCCGCACAGCATAAGCCATAATTATATATCTTCAATGATTGAAGACAATGAAGGGGAATTATGGATAGGTACAAGCGATGGATTGAACAGCTACAATCGTTCAATGAATAATTTTGAACATTACAGGCATAACAATAATGATTCCGCAAGTATTATTGATAATCAAATAGAGGTAATTTTTGAAGATAAAAAGGACCAGTTATGGATTGGAACACGGAACGGCGGCCTTGAACTTTTCGACCGAAAAAATAAATCATTTATACACCACATTCATAATAAAGAAAACGGCAGCAGCCTGAGCAGTAATTTTATTCAATCAATTTTTGAAGATGATGACGGAAACTTATGGATTGGTCAAAGAAATGGAGCTATAGATATTCTTAATAATAATGGTCAAAAGTTTATTCATTTATTCTATCTTGGTAAAAAATTAACTAATTCTGCAATTACAGCTATTGTAGAATCTAATGATAATAGCATATGGATCGGAACCCAAGGAGACGGACTTTACAGAATTAGGTATGAAAATAATGAAGTACAGGAAACAGCACATTATTTGGAAACTTCCGATAAGCAAACAAGCATTACCGGTAATTTTATTTTATCACTGATGATTGATCACAACGGCAAATTATGGATCGGAACTGAAGACGAAGGGCTTGATATTCTAGATATCCAAAAAGAAAAATTTTACTATTATAAAAACGATCCCTTAAATTACTCCAGCATTAATAATAATTCGATATATGCTATCTATGAAGACAACTTGGGAAATATCTGGTTCGGAACATATGCAGGCGGTGTAAATTTAGTATCCGCAGGCAAAGCCTATTTCCATTCTTATTCCCATTTTCCGGGAAATCCTAATAGCCTGGGTTATAATATTGTAAACGGATTTTGGGAAGATGAAGATCAAAATATTTGGATTGCTACAGGCGGGAAGGGGATTGATTTATTTAATAGAAAAAATAAAAAATTTATTCATTTCAATAATGAAAAAAGTGCTATTGCTTCCGATGTTATTTTATGTCTGTATTCGGATAGTGATTACAATTTATGGATTGGTACTTGGGCAAACGGCCTATACCGGTACAATAAAAAAACTAAAAAAATTACACAGTTTACAAAAGAAAAAAACGGATTGGGCAGTAATAATATTTTTCAAATTCTTGAAGGGAAAAAAGGGGAATTATGGCTTTGTACATTCTGGGGTGGTCTCACCTGCTTTAATGTAGAAAATAATTCGTCGATTATTTATAATACTGAAAATAGCGGCTTGAGCGACAATGATCTCCGAACAATATCGAAAGATTTTGATGGAAATTATTGGATAGGTACGGATATAGGGCTTGATTTCTTTAATCCTAAAACAAAAGTCTTTAAATCATATCAGCATCATGAAAATGATAAAAGCAGTTTAAGCAAGGGGTTTGTTTCTTATATAATGGAATCAAAAGATTCAACGCTTTGGATTGGTACAACCGGCGGATTAAATAAGTTCAATAAAAAAACAAATTCTTTCATACATTACTATACACAAAACGGGTTACCCAATGATGAAATTATGTCTATCATCGAAGATAAGGATGGAAATCTTTGGATAAGCACAAACAAAGGGATATCAAGATTTGATCCTAAAACCGAAATATTCAAAAATTATGATATATCTGACGGGCTGCAAGGGAATGAATTTAATACCCGCAGCGGTATAAGAACAACACGGGGCGAAATTATTTTCGGCGGCAATAACGGATTCAATATTTTTAATCCTCAAAATTTGAAAGATAATCCTTTCGTTCCCCCGGTGATTATAACGGATTTAAAGATATTTAATAAGCCTGTTCCAATTGGTGCAGAAGATTCCCCTCTCAAAAAAAATATTATTGAAACAAAAGAGCTGGAATTCTCTTACAAACAATCTGTATTCTCTTTCGGTTTTGTTGCCCTGAATTATACTAGTCCCGAGAAGAATCAATATGCCTATATGATGGAAGGTTTTGATAAAGAATGGAATTATATAGGTGCAAACCGTACAGCAACATACACAAATCTCGACCCGGGAAGTTACATTTTCAGGGTAAAAGCTTCCAATAATGATGGTATCTGGAATGAGCAAGGTGCATCACTTAAGATCACTATTAAACCCCCTTTCTGGCGGACATGGTGGGCTTACCTGATTGAAGCATTAATAACAATAATGATTCTTTATTTCATCTTAAATTATTTTATAAGCAGGCAGCGGTTAAGAAATACATTGAGAATGGAGCACCTGGAATTAGAAAAAATGTATGAACTGGATCAAATGAAAAGCCAGTTCTTTTCGAATATTTCTCATGAATTTCATTCTCCCATGACATTGATACTTGGGCCGCTTGAAAAATTAATCAATTCATTTCCTATAGAAGAAAAAATAAGGAATAGCCTTGTTTTAGTGCATCGGAATGCAAAAAGACTCCAAAGAATGACAAATCAATTAAAAGATCTTAATAAGCTGGAAACCGGGGATTTACAGTTATACCTTTCAAAAGGGGATATTATTTATTTTATTAAGGAGATTGCCCATTCATTTCACGATTATGCTAAAGACCATTGCATTGATTTTCTTTTCGAATCGGAAAAAGAGCAATATACAGCCTGGTTTGATCCGGATAAGTTGGACAAAATCATTTACAACTTATTATCCAATGCTTTTAAATTTACTCCCGACAGAGGAAAGATTTTTGTCGCATTATCCATTATAAATTCTAAAATGAATTTAGAATTTTCTAATGAAAAAGATAAACCTTCTCAATACATCAAAATTGATGTAAGGGACAGCGGTATCGGCATTCCAAATGAAAAGATAGAGCATATATTCAAACGCTTTTATCATACCGAAGATTATAAGGGGTATCATTATGAAGGCAGCGGTGTTGGTTTAGCATTTGTTTATGAATTAATCAAATTATATAAAGGTGATATTTCTGTAAACAGCATTGAGGGGGAAGGTACGGCTTTTACTATATTAATTCCTATTGATGAACATTATTTGGAAGAAAACCAGCTTGTTAACAAATTTAAAATTACTTCTGCAAGCAATCCCAGTTCACAAAATTATATTCCAATGCATGGTTCTAATGGTTCGGACCAATTTAGAAATAAAAATAAATCGCATGAGGTTCCGGTTATATTGATTGTTGAGGATGATAAAGAAATCCGGGATTATATTAAACAATATTTTGACGAGAATTACCGTGTGATCGAAGCCGAAAATGGTTATATAGGTATAAAAAAAGCTATACAGATAATTCCGGATTTAATCATTACAGATATAAAAATGGATGAAACCGATGGAATTACTTTATGTAAAAAACTTAAGAATGATGAAAAAACAAGTCATATACCAATTATTATGTTAACGGGATATTCATCCAGGGAATATCAAATCAAAGGTTTGTCGGGAGGTGCCGATGCTTTCTTGACCAAGCCGTTCAATATTGATATCCTGGAAGCTCATATGATTAATTTATTGGATATCAGGAGAAAGTTGCACGAAAAGTTCAGTCAAGAATTTGTCCTTGGTCCAAATAAAATTCCTGTTACCGATATTGATGAGAAATTTTTAATAAGACTTACTGAAGCTGTGGAAAAACATATGTCGGATACTAAATTTAATGCCGATATTTTAAGTGAAAAAATCGGTATGAGCAGAATGCAGCTTTATCGAAAATTACGCGGGTTAACTAATCAGACTGTTCATGAATTCATAAGAAATATCAGGTTGAAACGAGCCGTACAACTTTTAGAGCAGAAACGAATGACTATTACCGAAGTTGCTTATGCAGTCGGTTTTAATGATTTGACTTACTTTGCCCGTTGTTTCCGGAAGCAATATGATAAATCACCCTCAGAATATATTTCAAGTAAGAACTAATATTCAAATAATTTCATTCCGTATAAAATGTTAGATGCCCTTCTAAGTTTTTATTTAACATTTATCGAAAATATTACAAATTTTATTTTATAACCTGCCCTTGTTTTGTTACTATAATCCGCATCTTTGATATTATACGCCGAGACATTTCAATTTATCTTTCTTAAAATTGAAACGAAATTCCTATTATCGAAATTTTGTCGGCAGTTTCAAAATAGACGAAAATATAAACTTCAGACTTTTCCGCGATGAATACATTCTTTTTAATAAATATCCGGGAGAATAGATATCATGACAGCATTTATAAATAAAACAGGAATCCGTTCGGGTTTTTCAATCATTACTTTAATTTTAGTATTTCTATTTTTAAATCAACCGGTTTTTGGACAGGTTATGATAAAGGAAGATTCTATATCAATTCCTACTTATGTGGCAGGCAAACCTGATCCTATGCCAAGGTTTTATGAACATGCAAATCACCAGGGAGTACAGCGCAGGATGTATCCTTATCCATTTGATGACAATTTGACAAACAATAAGGAAGATAAAAAGTATTTTATCATCGATATTTCAAATAAATATATTGATATAGGTATTATGCCTGAAATCGGGGGACGTATTTTTTATGCATATGATAAATCAAACGGTTATGACTGGATATATCGTCAGCATGTTATCAAACCTTCCTTAATAGGCATGGAAGGATGGTGGATATCAGGTGGACTTGCCTGGGGATTTCCACATCATCATGGACCTAATATTTGCAAACCGTTGAATTATAAAATTGTAAAAAATGCAGACAGTAGCGTAACTGTTTGGTTTGATAATATTGATGAACTGGCACGAATGAGAGCGCTAGTAGGTTATACTATATATCCCAATTCATCACTTGTTCAAATGAATATTCACATTTGGAACCGGACAGATATAACCAATTCCTTTTTATTCTGGGCAGTCCCCGCTGTCCATGCAGATACTAATTACCAGGTAATATTTCCGCCTTCTGTGCAGTATATTACATATCATGGTAAATCATGGATGACTACGTGGCCGATAGCCGACGGTGTTTTTAACGGGTATAATTTTAAAGGAATAGATATCAGTTTGTGGAAAAATACTTTTATCCCCTCATCTTTTTTTGCATGGGATGAAAAGGAAGATTATTTCGGAGGATATAATTACGGCAAAAAGGCCGGTACTGTCTGGGTGGGAAATCATTATACGGAACCGGGGATGAAATATTGGGCAGATGGAAACAACCCTGCAGGCCGTTCGATAAATAGCAGGCTTACGGATAATGATGGTCAATATATTGAACAAATGTCCGGGTTGTTTACTGATAATCAGCCGGACTATAGCTGGCTTCAACCATATGAAACGAAATCTGAAAAAATGATCTGGTTTCCAATTCGTGATCTTGAAGGATTAAAGTATGCCAACCGAAATGGAGCTTTGAGCCTCGAATTAACAAAAGATAATCATGCACAGCTTAGAATAAATACAACTTCACTTTATAACAAAGCAAAAGTTGTATTGAAATCTAAAGATGAAACATTATTTGAAAAAGAAATTAATATTAGCCCGGCAGACCCGTACAAAATTGATATTGCAGTTGAAAATGGAACTAAAGAGGATGATTTGTATGTAGCATTGTATGATGTAAACGGAAATACTTTATTATCATATAAACCGGCAGAACATCATCCGCCGAAATATCCGAAACCTGAACCGAACAAACATTTACCACAGCCTAAAGATGTTAAAACAGTCGAAGAACTTTACTTGGATGGTCTTTGGCTGTATCAGTTTCATAGTATAAATGATCCGGTGCCTTATTTTGAAGAAGCTTTGAAACGGGACCCGGGTAATTATAAAGTTAATACACAACTTGGAATTATGGATATCCAGAATTTCAAATGGAACGAAGCGGAAAAACATTTACGCACTGCAGTTGATAGGGCTACTATTCAATATATGAGACCTAGAGACGGTGAAGCAATATATTATTTAGGTGTAGTATTAAAAGCAAAAGGAGAAATAGATTCGGCTTATGATTGTTTTTATAATGCAATATGGAGTTATGCATGGCATAGTGCGGGTTATTATCAACTAGCGGAAATTGATTGTATACGGGGTGATTATGAAAAAGCACTCGATCATATCGATAGATCATTGCTAACTAATGCAGATAATGAAGAAGCGATAAATCTAAAAACGGTTATCCTTAGAAAATTGAATAATATTGAGGCCGCTAAAAAGTTAGCATTAAATACTCTAAACTCAGATTGTTTAAACCGTGAAGGATTGTTTGAATTATCTCTGTTATATTCTATGGAAAATAATTCGGGAGAATCATCCGATTATTTGAATGAATTTACTAGAGTTATGCGAGATGATGCTCAAGCATATATCGAATTAGCAACTGATTATGCACATAGTGGATTTTATGAAGATGCCATCATTGTACTTAGCTACCTTGAACAGAAAAACAATTCTTTCCCGATGCTCTATTATTATTTAGGATATTATTGGTTGAAGTTAGGTAATAAGGATAAAGCATTAGATTATTATCAAGCGGCAAGTACTAAACCGTATCTTTATTGTTTCCCTTTCAGATCCGAAACAATAAATGTTTTACAATCTGCAATGCAAATGAATCCCAAAGATTCAAAAGCAACTTATTATCTGGGCAATCTGTTGTATGAACATCAGCCTGAAAATGCTATTAATGAATGGGAAAGATCACGACAGCTGGATGATTCATTTTACATTGTTCACAGAAATCTTGGATTGGCTTATGAAGAAGTGCAAAAAGATTACTCTAAGTCTTTGGCAAGTATGGAAAAAGCAGTAGCCTGTAATAGTGATAATCCAAGACTTTTGTATGAGGTAGATCAGCTAAATGAGTTAAATAAAATTTCTCCACAGAACGAATATGAATTTCTAAAAAAACATATTAACACTGCGAAAAAAAGGTCGGAGACAATTTTGCGATTGTCTACGCGTGCAGTCGGTTATGGTAAATATACAGAGGCTCTTGAAATATTAAAAAACAATTTTATTGAAGAATCTGAAGGAGCTCGTGAAAAACTTAATACCTTTATAAACGCCCATACTCTTAGAGCTATGAGGTACGTTAAAAACAAAAAGTATAAAGATGCACTTAAAGATCTGGATTCTGCAATAACATATCCGATAGGACTTTATGGCCGCTCTCTTTATGCGCAGCTATATTATCTTAATGGAATTGTATATCAGAAATTGGGGAATACGGAAAAAGCTGAAGAATTCTTTAAAAAAGTTTTAGAGACCGATATATCAAGGTGGGGTTCAGATCAGGGATATTTATATTACCATGGGCTGGCACTTCAAAAATTGGGGAAATCGGAGGAGGCTAAAAAACTATTTCTTAATTTTTTGAAAGGAGCACAAGATAGGAGTAACCGTGGTTTGTTTACCGGGCAATTCGGAGGAAGAGGAAATCAGCAAATTGAAATGGCTTCAAATCATTATTTAATCGGTCTGGCATATGAAGGTTTAGGAGAAAAAGTAAAAGCAAAAAAAGAGTTTAAAAAGGCTGTTGATATTGATCCAAGTCATGTATGGAGTAAAGTACATCTATCTGAACTATAAAGCAATATTATTAGAATTACAAATTAATCAATTTTAAAAATTGTTCTTTTGAATTATAGATAGATTAAACCGGTGTCTTAAATTTTTAGGATACCGGTTTTTATTTTTATGTAAATGTTACTATAGTCCGCATCTTTGTTACCCCATGCCGAGAGATTTCAACCAACAAAAATTAACTTTTACACCTCTATAATAAAGGGTTTAGCATTAAATATATGAATGCTTTATGCAACCGGTAAAAATTAAAGCTCTTATTTAAATAATATAAAGTCGGGAGAAATTTTATGAAATTTTCTTTTCAGTTAGGAGGTGCTTTAATCTTGGTGTTAATATTAGCAGCTTGTAATAGTAACAGATCAATAAACTATACTAAAGCAACAATTATCCAAACGTCAGAATCCGGCGATAAGCTTGCTAGAAAAGACAGCATTATATTATCAGATGAAACCAATTCTGTTATTCCTATTATTCAAATTAATCCTAACCAGAAGTTTCAACAGATTATTGGTTTCGGAGGTTCATTTACAGGGTCTTCAGCCTATGTATTAAATCAATTAAGCAAAGAAAAAAGGAATGAAGTGATCCGTGCTTATTTTTCTCCTGAAGGAGCCGGCTACAGCCTAATGCGATCACAAATCGGCGGCAGTGATTTTTCAGTTTTTTCTTACGCATACGATAATACACCGGATGATAAAAATCTTGATGATTTTTCCATTAAGGAAGATCTGGATTATCTTATTCCTTTGATAAAAGATGCTCAAAAAATTTCAAAAGACGGATTTAAAATTCTTGCTTCACCCTGGACAGCACCCAAATGGATGAAAGATAATGATGCATGGTATGGTGGATCTCTAAAACCGGAATATTATCAAACATGGGCTTTGTATATTTCAAAATACATTAAGGCATACGACAAAGAAGGAATTCCTATTTGGGGAATTACGCCTGAAAACGAACCAATGGGGAATGATTCTCATTGGGACAGCATGATCTTTACTCCGGAACAGATGTGTGATCTTATTAAAAACAACCTTGGACCTCTATTCGAAAAAGATAAGATTGATGCGAAAATATTTATTTATGATCAAAATCGTGATGAAGTAAAAAGGTGGACCGATATAATATTAAATGATTCTGCAGCTGCAAAATATGTCTGGGGTACCGCTGTTCATTGGTACAGCAGCACAATTTCATGGTATCCGGAAGTATTAAATGAATTACATGAAAAATATCCGGATAAACAAATTCTTCATACCGAAGGTTGTATAGATAATGATATTCCTGTTTGGCAGGCTGATGATTGGTATTGGAGTAAACTGGCAACTGATTGGGGTTATGAATGGGCATCCGAAAAAGATAAACCGTTGCATCCCATGTACAAACCTGTATTTAGGTATGCGAGAGATATCATTGGAGGATTAAACAGCTGGTTTACCGGCTGGATTGACTGGAATATAATCCTAGATGATAAGGGTGGGCCAAACCATGCTAATAACTGGGCAATAGCTCCTGTAATAGCTAAACCGTCAACAGATGAAGTATATTACACACCGTTATATTATGTAATGTGTCATTTCAGTAAATACATACGACCCGGTGCATATAGGATAGGTGTTGAAACCGAACTTCAAAATATAATGGTAACGGCTTGTATAAATCCCGATAAAAGTATTGCAGTAGAAATATTTAATCCGACGGAAAAATCTGTTCAATATATGATTCATTTAGAAAAAAAGACGATACAGTTTAATATCCCGGAAAATGCAATTCAAACAGTATTATTTCAGTAAAAATAGATGTTAATCAAATCTTTTCATATTCTTAAGTTAAATTCTAAAAATAAAAAACTGTTAAAACAGTTAACGCTTAAATTTTAGGGGCTTATTAACATCGGGATTAATCCCGATGTTAATAGTAAAAGATCAATATTGGTAACCGTTTCAACGGTTTACCTGCCAGGCGATCAACTTGGGTTCACATTAATAAATAGGCGGAAAAAAGTTTATTTTTGAAAAAGGGATAAATCAAATTACTATGTCCTTTAAATTAAATAACGAATACATATGTCTTGATATACAAGAGCCTGGTGAACATTATAAGGGAGCCAGGTTTGATTGGACCGGTCAAATTATTCAAATCACTTTTTTAAATAAACACACTTTTTGCACCACAGAAACTTTAAATCGGGATGAATTTAATAAAAAGGGGAGGGGATTATATAATGAATTTGGTATAGACCAGCCGGTTGGATATAATAACTGCCCTATTGGCAGTGAGTTTCCTAAAATTGGTGTCGGCTTGCTCACCAGGAAATCAAAAAAAACATATGATTTTTTTGAAGATTATGAAATAAAACCATATTCATTTTCATTCCAAAATGCTAAGGCACAATTCATTTGCAAGGCTGAAACAACTCAAGAATATTCTTTTGAATTAGACAAACGAATTGTACTTGATAAAAATACTTTTACAATTAATTACTCTTTATTCAATTTCGGCAATAAAGTGATTAAAACAAACGAATATGTGCATAATTTCCTATCTATTAATAAAAAGAAAATAGATGCGAGCTATAAACTTTTATTCTCATTTCCGATAAAACCGGAAAAATTTGCTCAATCTGTTAATCCTGAAAATGCTGTTCAGATCAATAAAGATTCCATTAGTTGGAATTCAACACCAAAAGAGCAGTTTTTCTTTAGCAATATAAATACTAGGTATAATAGAAAAGAAAATTGGACACTAATTCATCTTATAGATAAAGTGGGAATTCGAGAATCGACCAATTTCAAAGTTCAAAAAATAAATTTATGGGGTGCGGAACATGTTATTAGTCCTGAGCTATTTTTTCAATTAAATGCTGCCCCGGGAAAACGAATTTCTTGGTCAAGATCTTATGAGGTTTTTAATTTTAATTGAAGTTTTCAAGGACAAATAAAATTTTCATTTTTTTAGAAAAAGGAGCTTCCACTTAAACTTAAATAAAATGTTCTTTTTAAATCCATTAGAATAATGTGCAAGAAAATATTAAAAATTTAAAGCCTATTACATTGTTAGTTTATTACAAAAAAAGCCTAAATGAAGTGATATTCAAACTTGTTACTATAGTCCGATATTTTGTTACTATGCGCCGAGATATTTTATGCTCTTAATATTTAATTAGCATACACATAAATTGTGGAAGGATGCTATTTCTATTTGAGTTTTAATAATTACCACAAAAAGCAGTTTGTTTTGTTCATCTTTCGGATAACTCCACATAAACTATAGCGGGTATTTTATGGAAAAAAGCTTGGAAAAAATCTCATTTAAAGAGAAAGTTGGATACGGTCTGGGTGATACCGCATCCAATCTTTATTTCCAGATGATTATAAACTTCTTGTTATTCTTTTATACGGATGTATTTGGAATTCCTGCTGCCGCCGCTGGAACCATGATGATGGTATCAAGATTCTGGGATGCTGCCAACGATCCGATGATGGGGATCATTGCCGACAGAACAAATTCCAAATGGGGAAAATTTCGACCTTATTTAATCTGGTCTTCGGGCCCGCTTGCAATTATCGGAGTACTCACCTTCATTACGCCGGATTTTAGCGTTACCGGTAAAATTGTTTATGCCTACATTACTTTTACTCTTGTAATGATGGCATATACTGCAGTTAATATCCCATATTCTGCATTATTGGGTGTTATTTCTCCCAATTCTCAAGAAAGAACTAGTGTATCTACTTTTCGATTTGTACTTGCATTTATAGGAGCATTTATAGTTCAAGGGCTGACATTGCCATTGGTTAGTTTTTTTGGCGGCGGAAATCAGGCATTAGGATTTCCCTTAACTATGGCTGTGTATGGAGTATTGGCATGTATTCTTTTTTATATCACATTTTCCACAACAAAGGAACGTGTAGTTGTTCCTGAAACACAAAAATCCTCCTTAAAAGAAGATGTTAAAAATCTTTTAAAGAACAAGCCCTGGATGTATTTACTTGTTATGAGCATTTTCACGTTAGGCTATATCATTATCCGAAGCGGAACAATCTTATACTATTTCAAATATTATGTAGGCAGTGAGGCACTTGCATCACTATTTATGGTGCTGGGGACGATTGCCATAATTGCGGGAGTTGCTTGCACACAATTTTTTGCTAAAAAGTTTGGTAAGAAGAAATTTTATTTAGTGGTAATGGCATTAAGTACATTCTTAACCGCACTCTTTTATTTTGTACCTAAAGAACAAATCATCATGGTCTTTGCACTGAATATTATTATTTCATTTGTAATGGCACCTCAAGCGCCCCTGCTATGGGCAATGTATGCAGATACAGCCGATTATTCCGAATGGAAAAACAAACGGAGAGCTACCGGGTTGGTTTTTTCGGCAGCTACTTTTGCACAAAAATTCGGTATGGCTATGGGCGGCGGTATGGCAGGTTGGCTTTTAGCCTTTTTCGGATTTGTTGCTAATACCCAGCAGTCTCCGGATACTCTTAACGGCATCCGGCTTATGATGAGTTTTATACCTGCAATAGGAAGTCTGATTGCTGTGATTGCCGCATTCTTTTATGAACTTGACGATAAAACTATGAAAAAGATTGAAATGGAACTTGAAACAAGAAAAGCAGCAGTACTTGTTGAAGTATAAGGAAAAGAAACATGTTTAAACCAGCAAAGAGAGTTTTACTTTTAGCAATACAAAATATAAAGCAAACGGGTTATCTATTTCTAATTATTTTTTGGGGTATGATATCATTCCAAACATTTGCCCAAAATTATAAACTGGTTTGGTCTGATGAATTTAACGGAACCGAACTTGATTCATCCAAATGGAGCTGCCAGATCGGCAATCACCATGGCTGGGGTAATAATGAAAAAGAATGTTATAGGGTAGAAAATGCTATTGTTAGAGATGGTTATTTGACTATTGTCGCTAAAGAAGAAAACTACAAAGGATTTAATTATACTTCGGCACGCATACGGACTATTAATAAAGGTGACTGGAAGTACGGTAAATTTGAGATGCGGGCTAAATTACCGGTTGGTAAAGGAATGTGGCCTGCCTTCTGGATGATGCCTACAAATAATGTTTATGGTGGCTGGCCCGTAAGCGGCGAAATAGATATTATGGAATACCTAGGGCATGATTCAACTACAGTTTATGGTACACTCCATTATGGCGGGAGACCTCCCAATAATAAACATACCGGAAAACCATACAAGCTCGACCATGGTGATTTTCATAATGACTTCCACATATTCACTCTAATATGGGAGGAAGGTAAAGTTCAATGGCTTGTTGACGGTGAACTTTATGAAACACAGACAGAATGGACTACAACAGGTGGAGATTTCCCGGCACCTTTTGATCAGGAATTTCATATAATTCTTAACCTAGCAGTAGGTGGTAACTGGCCTGGTTATCCTGATGAGAGTACAAAATTTCCACAGAAATTTATAGTGGATTATGTAAGAGTATATCAGAAAACTACAGGAGAATAATTTTTTAAAATAAATCAAGCGACTGTTTATGTATAATTTTCTACAAAATGTTAAAGAAAATATTTCCTCAAAAGTAAATACAATCTATTATCTAATTATAATTCTTTTTGCGAGTGTTCCTTTCTGCAAAAGTATAGCGCAGGATTACCAGCTTGTTTGGTCTGATGAATTCGACGGGACTACACTTGATTTAACTAAATGGGAATGCCAGATCGGCAATGGTTCAGGCGGCTGGGGTAATAATGAAAAAGAATATTACCGTGCGGAAAACGCTGTAGTTAAAGACGGCTATCTGACTATTATTGCAAAGAAAGAAAACTACAGCGGATTTGATTATACTTCAGCTCGTATCCGCACAATACATAAAGGGGATTGGAAATACGGTAAAATTGAGATGCGTGCAAAGATGCCCATTGGTAAAGGTATGTGGCCTGCTTTCTGGATGATGCCCACAGATAATGTATATGGCGGATGGGCAGCAAGCGGTGAAATTGATATTATGGAATACCTGGGGCATGATTCAAACACAGTTTATGGAACTCTGCATTATGGTGGTGCATGGCCTAACAATGTACATACAGGCACCTCACACACTATAGCAAGTGGTGGTTTTAATGATGACTTTCATATTTTTACATTAATATGGGAAGAGGGTAAAATTCAATGGCTTGTTGATGGAGAACTTTATCAGACCCAGACTAGCTGGTACACTTCAGGTGCAAATTTCCCGGCTCCTTTTGATCAACAATTTCATATAATTCTTAACTTAGCTGTTGGCGGTAACTGGCCCGGAAATCCTGATGCATCAACTCAATTTCCCCAGGAATATACAATTGACTATGTAAGAGTTTACCAAAAAAATGCCACGGCAATTAATGAAAAAGACCAAAAACCTCTAAACTTTTTACTTAATCAGAATTATCCTAATCCTTTTAATCCAGCAACAAATATTCAATACTCAATTCCTAAAAGCAGTCTTGTGAAACTTGTCGTTTATAATCTCCTTGGTGAACCGGTTAAAACACTGGTAAGCAAAGAACAGCCTGCTGGTAATTATAATGTTGATTTTGATGCTTCAGATTTAAGCAGCGGTATATATTTCTACAAACTAACCGCGGGTAATTTTTCATCTATGAAAAAAATGATTTTTCTAAAGTAGGTATGGAGCCACTCTTGATGAATGTTAAGAATATATATATAGGTAAAAGTATTCTACAGGAAAGTACTCAACAGGTACAGGGGGAAATTACTTTAAAAGAAAATGAGAATTTCTACAAAATATCCAACTTTGATAGAATGCCTCCTTTTTTGATGAATATTGTAAGCAGTTCTGATCTGTGGATGTTTATTTCAAGCAACGGAGCTTTAACGGCAGGTAGGAAAAATCCTGATCATGCATTATTCCCTTATTATACGGATGACCGGATACATGATTCCCATGATATTACCGGCAGCAAGACAATTGTGTTTATAGAAAAGGAAGATAAATTTATTTTATGGGAACCTTTCTCTCAAGATTACAGGGGAGTATATAATATCCAGAGAAATATCTACAAAAATATCACCGGAAATAAATTAATCTTTGAAGAAATAAATTTTGATTTATCAATAAGTTACCAATATTCATGGTTGAACTGCGACAAATTCGGATTTATTAAAAAATCAAAAATATTAAATAATAACAGTGATCCTATTTTAATTAATATTTTGGATGGTATTCAAAATATTTTGCCCTATGGTGCGGATAGAAAATTTCAGCTTGAATATAGTACATTATTGGATGGTTATAAAAAGAATGAACTAGTGGATGAGATAGGTCTGGGATTATTTACTTTGAGTTCCATTCCCACAGATAAAGCAGAACCCAGCGAAGCACTTAAAGCAACAACCGTTTGGTCGGTCGGTCTGGAAAATGCTTCCGTCTTACTCTCATCAAAACAAATAAGTTCATTTAAACAGGGTAAACCGGTAATTCAGGAATCTACTATTAAAGGAACTCGCGGGGCATATCTGCTGCATTCAGAATTCGAATTATTAAAAGGTGAAAATAAAGAATGGTATATTTCTGCAGATGCAGATAAAGATCAATCTGATGTAGCTGAAATTTCGATTTTATTATTTTCGAAACAAAATTTGAAGCAGCAAATTGAAGATGAAATTAATAAAAGTTCAATCGATCTTAATCTAAAAATTGCAAATGCCGATGGTTTTCAATTAACAAATGATCCGTTAATTACTTCCCGTCATATTTCAAATGTTATATTCAATATTATGCGCGGGGGTGTTTTTGATGATAACTATTTAATAGATAAAAAAGATTTTTCTCAATTTATCAAAAAAGCAAATTGTCCATTGCGGGAACGGTATTTGGCATTTTTTGAGAACTTGCCGGATCAACTAACTATTTTGGATTTGATAAATGAAGTGGAAAATCTTCACGATCCGGATATCGAAAAACTAGGCTATGAATATCTTCCGCTTACTTTCAGCCGCCGTCATGGTGATCCAAGCCGTCCTTGGAATCTTTTTTCAATTGATATAAAAGATGAACAAGGTAATAAAATTTTGAATTACCAGGGGAACTGGAGAGATATATTCCAAAACTGGGAAGCGCTTGCTTTATCATTTCCGGCTTACCTTGAAAACATGATAGTAAAATTTGTTAATGCTTCTACGGCTGATGGTTATAATCCTTATAAAATTACAAGAGATGGTTTTGATTGGGAGGTCCTCGATCCCTCTGATACGTGGTCATATATAGGTTATTGGGGAGATCATCAAATTATCTATCTTCTAAGGTTGCTGGAGTTATCTGGAAAATATCATCCTAAAAAACTTCATTCGTTTCTAGTAAAAGAAATATTTGCATTTGCCAATGTTCCTTATAAAATAAAATCATACAAGGAAATTGTTCAAAACCCGCATAATACAATTGAATTTGATTTCAAACTAGAGGCTGATGTAAGAAAGAGAGTAAAAGAGATAGGGGCAGATGGAAAATATCTTCAAAATGCAGAGGGTGGAATATACTATGTCAATTTAGCGGAGAAACTCCTCGTTGTCATTTTGATAAAACTATCCAATTTCATTCCGGAAGCAGGAATTTGGATGAATACTCAAAGACCGGAATGGAATGATGCTAATAATGCCCTGGTAGGATTTGGTGCTTCAATGGTGACTCTCTATTATTTAAGAAGATTTATTGCATTCTGCATCAAACTTTTTAAAGAAATAGATTCCGAACAAATAAAAATTTCGGAAGAAGTTTTGGAGTTATTTGTCAATATCAATCAAGCAATGATGGAATCCCAGTATCTATTAAAAGAAGAGATCACAAATGATAATAGGAAAAAGATTTTAGATAGATTAGGAATTGCCGGGAGCGATTACCGTTTAAAAATATATTCTGAAGGTTTTTCAGGGAGGAAGGAATTTATAAAAGTAGATCAGGTAATATTATTCTTTCAGATCGCACTTGATTACATGGATCATTCAATTAGAGCAAACAAAAGGGATGATGATCTCTACCATTCTTACAACTTGATCAAGTTTAGTAATCAAAATGAGATTTGCATAAGTAATTTATATGAAATGTTAGAGGGACAGGTAGCCGTTCTCAATTCAGGTTATTTATCTTTTGAAGATTCAATAGTTCTGCTCAATTCTCTGCAGAGAAGCGAGTTATATAGAAAAGATCAGTACAGTTATCTCTTATATCCGGACCGGGTTTTAGCTCCTTTCACTGAGAAAAATATAATTCCGAAAGAGTTGTTTGGGCAATCTCAACTTCTGCAGAATTTAGTTCATGATAACGATAAGAATATAGTTATTAAAGATATTAATGGAAACATTCACTTCAACAGCAAATTTAGAAATGCAGCAAACCTTAAACAGGCTTTAAATGAGCAAATGAATTCACATAAACCTTCCGATGAAGAAAAAGAATTGATTATGGATATTTATGAATCCGTTTTTGACCATCAATCATTTACAGGTCGATCGGGCACTTTCTACAAATATGAAGGACTAGGCTGCATTTATTGGCATATGGTTTCCAAATTATTGCTTGCTGTACAGGAGACTTTTTTTAAAGCTGTAGAAACAGATATTAACATTTCTGCATTAACAAAATTAAAAGATTATTATTATATGATAAGGGAAGGAATCGGTAGTCATAAGTCACCCGAATTGTATGGTGCTTTTCCAACAGACCCTTATTCACATACACCCGGTAATATGGGTGCCCAGCAGCCAGGCATGACAGGACAAGTTAAGGAAGATATTGTCTCAAGGTTTGGAGAGTTAGGGGTGTTAATACGGGATGGTAAAATACAATTTGATCCCTCTTTATTAAATAAGGATGAATTTCTTATCAAATCACAAGTATATCAGTATTATGATATAGATAGTAATTATCAAACCCTAATGTTAAATCCCGGGATGCTCGCATTTACTTTTTGCCAGGTGCCAATCATTTATATAATATCAAAAGATCAAAGAATAATTGTAACGAAAAAGAATGGTACTGAAGAAGAAATCAACGGGTTAACTTTGGGAATAGATATGAGTAGAATGATTTTTCAACGGGAAGGAATAATATCAAAGATAAAAGTTCTAATTAATAAGTATTAAAAAATAAATATATAAAAACAAAGGGTAAAAAGATGAATAAATTTTGGTCATTAATTAGGTTGATGGCTTTGGCTATAATCTTTGTGCCGGTATCAGTTCTAGCAAGCTCAAAGATTATAGGTAAGGTAATCGATAAAAGAACTGGAGAGCCTCTTCCGGGAGCTAACATATACTTGGAAAATACCAATTTAGGTTCAGCTACTGCTGTTGATGGTACTTATACTATTAATAATGTACCTCCTGGCACTTATACCCTTCAAGTAAAATATCTTGGATATAAACCTGAAAAATTTGATATCAAAGTTTCCAACGATGTTACATTAGAGCAGAATGCGGAATTGGAATATATGGTTTTAGAGGGGCAGGAAATTATTGTAACCTCTCAGGCAGAAGGGCAGATGCAAGCAATCAATCAGCAAATCTCATCAAACTCAGTTAAAAATATTGTTTCGTCTGCTAAAATAAAGGAATTACCGGAAGCAAACGCAGCTGAAGCTGTGGGTCGTTTACCCGGCATTTCGTTGGAAAGAGAAGGGGGTGAAGGGAATAAAGTTGTAATTCGTGGTCTTTCTCCCCAATACAATAGAATAGAGATTAATGGTGTTAGTATGGCCGCCACCGGTCCAAACGACAGAAGTGTAGACTTGAGCATGATTTCACCTTATACGTTGGAAGGTATTGAAGTTAGCAAAACAGCAATGGCAGATCAAGATGCGAATCAAATTGGCGGAAGTGTAAACTTCCTTCTTAGAGATGCGCCTGAAAAACCTACATTAAGTCTTACAGCTCAAGGCGGTTATAACGGGTTACGGAGTCAAACCAATAATTATTATTATGTAGCCAGCGGAGGTATGAGATTTTTTGATAATAAGCTGGGTGTGTTTTTACAGGGGAACTTGGAAAAAACCGATAGAAGCAGTAATAGTATTGTTTCAGGTTATACAATGCAATTCGATACACTTACTCTTGCAAACAATCTAAATGTTCAAGATATTCGGCGAACCAATAAAAGATCAGGTGGTGTGCTTGTGTTAGACTATGCCCTATCTTCTACAAAATTTAAACTTTCAAGCACAATAAATAATATTGATATCAATACTATTACACGACAGGAAAATTTTGATCCTGTAGGGAGAAATCATAACTATCAAGCCAACTATCAAGACGGAAGTCTATTAACGCTTTTAAATACACTTCGCATCGAACAATCCTTAAATGGAATTAAGATAGTTGGTAATATTAATTATACGGAGTCAAAGACGGATGTACCCAAACAAATACAAATGAATGCCTATGAAAATAATGCGTTTCAACCAAGCTGGTCATGGAATAGTTACCAAATATATCCTCTTGATATAGTAACAAAAGCTTTTAACAATATAGCCAATAGTAAAGTCAACCAGTTTTATGGACGTGATAGTTCATCTTTGGAACAGCAAACATCAGCCAACCTGAATTTTGAAGGAGGATTCAAAACAGATTTAGCAGATATTAATATAAAGATTGGAGGGGAATTCAAACATAAATTTAAAAAATATGACTTCAATCAATATGAGATACCTTTAGGGTGGCAGGATTTAGCACTTGCAAGACTATATTTAACACAAAGATTCAATATAACAGGTTACGATTATTCAAACGATGATTTTCCATATGCGCCTTTTATTGATCAAAACTATAACGCTGGGGATTTTAAAGCAGGTGCAAATTATACAATCAGCCGTGTACCAAATTCAAATACTATGCTTGATATATATGATGAAATTAAGAATCTAAAAACGGTTAATGGTGCTCCGGTAAAAAAGACTCTCTGGTATGATTATACAAATTCTAATCTGAATGATTATGCAGGCCATGAAAATTATTATGCTGCATATATATTACCCACAATTACATTTGGCAGTAAATTAGTAACATTTATTCCCGGTTTCAGATATGAACATAATGAAACTGAATATACTGCGAATAGATCCAATGGTCCCGGCAAACCGACTGATCCGTTTATTTATTTCCCTTATACATCATCTAGACAAAATAATTATTTATTGCCTATGATCCATGTTAAATACCAGCCGTTCGACTGGTTTGATATCCGTGCTAGTTATACAAAAACACTTGCCCGGCCAAATTACAATAGACTTATTCCTCTTTGGAGTTCCTTCGGATCGAGCATAACCTGGAATAATGTAGACCTTAAGCCTGCACAATCGCAAAACTTCGACCTCTACTTTTCATTTTATACACAGAAAATAGGATTATTCAGCATAGGAGTATTCGAGAAGCAAATAAAAGATTTTGTTTTCGCTACTACTACATTTATTGCAGATTCATCTCAATTAAGACCTGAATGGCCATCTACCGTAACAGTTGGGGGTACTATCTACGGATATGTCAATAGTACGGATATAGCAAAATTGAAAGGTTTGGAAGTTGAATGGCAGTCTAATTTTTGGTTCTTACCCGGTGTATTAAAAGGATTAGTTGTAAATGTAAATTACACATATACTGATTCAAGGATAAAATATCCCAAATTTGTTCCTGTATATGTATATGAACAGAGAGGACCGGTATTAGTTAAAAGATTAGTTGGAACAGCCGATCAAGGTTATTATGATCGTCTATTGGATCAACCCATACATATATTGAATTTTGAACTTGGATTTGATTATAAAGGTTTCTCAATACGGGGTTCGATGCAATACACATCGGATGTTTTTATATCGAATAATTTCTATGAACAATTAAGGCAAACCACTAATCCATTAACTCTATGGGATATGAAAGTACGCCAACAATTACCTGTTGAAGGATTACAGGTATTCTTAAATGTTAACAATATTTCAAAGGCAGTATATCAGGCTTCAAACTTTGGTACAGGATGGTTTACAAATAGAGGTTATTACGGTTTAACAGCAGATTTAGGAATAACGTACACTTTATACTAAAAAAAATAAATAAAAATAAATTAAATCACCTAGTAAAAAAGGAGGTTAAATGATAGGCTGAAGTTTTTATACATTTTTCGGTATTACTTAAATAAATCATTTTTCAAAATGAAAGGAGACAATATGAAGATCGTAAAACTGATTTTCACTTACATTTTTCTTGTTGTTTTAGTAGGCACTTTGAGGGCTCAAAGTGCAGACACAGTAGTAGTTCCTGCAAACAATCCAGATGGAACTCCATATTTCGACTCAATAATTGATTATGTAGTTGCAGATACAAGCGGAACCGGTCAACAAAACCATAAGATATATAGGCTGGAAAGAGGCAAGTTCTATATACTCAATCAAGCAATTAATTTAAGAAATCCGGTTGAACTTGTCGCTTATCCCCCGGAACCAAATGATTCTACGAAGACACCTCCTAAAATAATGTCTAATATAAATGAGGACGGCACTACATCAACAGGAAGTTTAATAATTACTTGGGCTGATATTACGGTTAAAAATATTTGGCTCAGTGGAATTGACTTTGGTGCTGTAAATCATGGATGGGGTACAAATGGTGCTCTTTTAGTTAATGATTCTTTGGTTACTGTTAATTTAGATGGTGTATGGTGCGATTATAACAGTTGGTCTGCTTTTGGTACTTCTCAACCACATACAAGATGGCATATAAATAACTTTCATGCAAGAAACGAGCAGAACGATGGTGACCAATGGACTACTTTTCTGTTCTACTTGGAAGGTGCGACTGAGGTGGATACTTTTATAGTGACAAACAGTTCATATTTTCAATCAAATAGCTGCTTCTTATTTCCGCCAAAGGTTGTTAAATACCTTGAGGTTAACCATTGTACTTTTGTGAACTCATTTAAATGGCCGTTTCATCAAACGCAGTGGCTTACTGCAAAATTTACTAATAATATATTCTATAATGAAGGTTCACTTGGTTTAACTGAGACTGAAGCGGAATCACAGGATCCTAACGGTTTAATGTTTGGATTAATTAATGTAGATACATTATTTGCTCATGCTGCCGGAGGAGATACTCTTTCGCCTAGTCCTTATACAATCCCCGAGAACCAAAGGATTATTGAAGTAAAGAATAATGATTGGTACTATAGCTCTGAAATAGAAACCTATTTAACTAACCATGATTCTGTATGGCATCCAGTATGGATGAACTCACGTACTATCGCAATGTTTGCTGACAAAACCACCTGGCCAGGACTGGTTGAAGAAAATACCTGGAATCAAGATCCTATGTTCAACGATTTTCAGGATTTATCGGTCACAAATGGTCTATTAGCACAAGCATGTGCAGATATTAGGGCAGGTAGTACACATGGATGGGAGTGGGATGCAGATCAAGCAACCGATCCTGATTTCTACAAGCTTTTCATTCAGTATCCAACTGCCGAAAACTTTAGATCTTATTCAGGTTTAATGGGAACTGACGGTAAGCCTATTGGTGATTTAAGTTACTATCCGCTTACTGGTGTTGAAGAAGAGCAGCAGCTTCCAACTACATTTACATTAGATCAGAATTATCCGAACCCGTTTAACCCGACAACAAAAATTGGGTTTACCATTGCAGAATCGGGACGCTATACATTGAGAGTATATAATATCTTAGGTCAGGAAGTAGCAACACTAATTAATGGTGAAATGAATGTGGGTTTACATAAAGTAACATTCAATGCAAGCAGTCTAGCATCAGGTTTATATATCTATAAATTAAGCGGAAACAATGTAAATCTAACAAAGAAAATGATGCTCCTGAAGTGAGGAATGTAATATTATCAAGAGTGTCCGGGTAACGGACGCTCTTGATTTTGTTTTTTGGGATGAGAAAATATCAAATCCAATTTACGAAAGAGTTATCTCAGACTTCTTCTAAACACAAAAGTGTTTTGCAAATACTGAAAATAGGGAATCTTACTATGTATTTTAGGAATACATTGAAAATAATAATTGCAATAATTCAAATTACCTTTTTTTTATCTATTGAATCCTACCCAACAAGTTTTTATAAAGATAAATCTTCATCAAATTATGAAGTAGGAAAATCATTTTATACCGTACCGCTTCAAGATAAAAAAGCCGTTTATTTAATCCCGGAAAATTTTCCAGTTACCCCAAACTCGAAAGGTGATGATTCAGAGGCTTTGCAGGATGCAATAAACAAAGCAGAGGAGCAATCAGTGTTTGGAATAGTAATGATCCCGGAAGGCGAGTATCAAATCAGTAAGACAATTTATGTTTGGAAAGGGATTCGACTGATAGGATATGGGAAAAACAGGCCGGTTTTTGTTCTAGAAGAGAGTACACCGGGATTCCAGGTAGGTGAAGGAAAATATCTGATTCATTTTGCTAGCAACAGGCCTAAGGATGACCGTACTATTCGTGACGCTAATCCGGGTACCTTTTACAGTGCAATAAGCAATATAAATTTTGAAATTAAAGATGGTAATCCTGCTGCAATTGCAATCCGTTCTCATTTTGCACAGCATTGCTATATAGCCCATGTTGATTTTAATATTGGAAAAGGAAAGGCAGGAGTTGAGGAGGTCGGTAATGAAATAGATGATTGTTGTTTTATAGGTGGTGAATACGGCATAATTACTACTAAGCCATCACCAAGCTGGCCGTTCCTGATGATCGATAGTTATTTTGAAGGGCAGACTAAAGCTGCAATATCTACAGAAGAAGCTGGTCTTACCCTTGTACGAAATCATTTTAAAAATATTCCCAGTGCAATTATTGTTAATCCTAATCGGGCGGAAGAGCTTTTTTTAACCGATTCACGCCTTGAGAATATTAGTGGTCCGGCTATTGTTATTAGTGATGAATACAATGCCCGTCCACAGTTTAATTTAAAAAATGTAGTATGTAAAAATGTCCCTGTTCTTGCATCTTTCCGGAAAAGTAAAAAGGAGATTAAAGTTCCGGATAATATATACCAGGTAATTGATTTCTGTCATGGCTTGCAGATTGCTGACTTGGGATATACTCCTGAGGTGAAAACAACTTATAATATTAAGCCTCTTGATAAATTACCTGAGCTTCAAAGTTCAGATATACCCCCATTACCTGATTGTAAAAATTGGGTTAATCTTATTTCTTTGGGTGGAAAAGGTGATGGCAAAACAGATGATACCGAGGCTTTGAAAAATGCCATTGCCAAATATCAAGCTATTTATATTCCTACAGGACGCTATCTTGTATCACAAACAATTGAACTTAAACCAAATACTGTTCTTATTGGACTCAGTCCAATAACCACACAGATTGTTCTAGCCGATAAAACTCCGGCTTTTGGCGGGATTGGAAGTCCAATGGCCTTGCTTGAAGCACCAAATGGTGGGGAAAATATTGTAACCGGTATTGGATTAGATCCGGGGGCATATAATAATCGTGCTGTAGCTGCTAAATGGATGGCAGGCCCAAATTCATTAATGAACGATGTTCGTTTTATCGGAGGTCATGGAACTTATAATGCAGATGGTTCGGCTGTTCCTGTTTATAACCAGTTCTGGAGTGGTGATCCTTATAGAGATCGGGATTGGGATTCCGAGTACTGGAGTTTATGGATCACTGACGGCGGCGGAGGTACTTTTAAGGATATATGGACACCCAATACATTTGCACAAGCAGGAATTTATGTATCCAATACTTCTACACCGGGTCGTCTTTATGCTATGTCTATCGAGCATCATGTAAGGAATGAAGTTATTATTAGAAATGTTTCAAACTGGAAAATTTATGATATGCAGATGGAAGAGGAAGGCGCAGAAAGTCCCCATGCACTTCCCCTTCGAATAGAAAATTCCAGTAATATCACATTTGCCAATTTGTATCTTTACAGGGTCATAAGAATGATCAGTCCATACCCAAATGGTATAATTGTTAATTCATCACAGAATATTGAATTTAATGGAATCCATGTTTATAGCCCCAGTAAGTTTACTTATGATAATACCCTTTATGATCAAACATACAATTTTCAAATCCGGGAGAGGGAGATTGCACGGTTAAATATTTCCGGTAATCCCCCAAAAGAAAATAGTATTAAAAATAATTCATCTATAATTACTCCAGGTGCAAAAGTAGAGAAGATCGTAGGAGGTTTTGAATTCATAGATGGTTCGGCAGTCGACAGCAAAGGGAATGTCTATTTTACAGATTCAAGATGGCGTCAAATTTACCGTTGGTCGCCAGCAGATAAAAAATTGACTCTTATTAGAGAACTTCTTGTTACACCAGCAGCTCTTGCATTTGATCAATCCGATAATCTTATTGTTACTACAAACGATGGTCAGGTGGTTGCATTTAATCCTGATAGTACAGAAGACGATTTCCAAGTTCTCAAACCGGTTGCTCCGGAATCAAATAATGCAAAAATTGCTGTGTTACCGGGGCACAGGTGGCGTGATGAGCACGATTTTTTAACTATAACAACTTATACAAAGGATAATCCGCCGGTTACACATTCATCATATACAGCATATTTATCTTATTTTAGACATGAAACATTTGATCCGTTAAAAGAGCAATTTGTATCACCTGATGGAACTACTTTTATTCCTCAATGTGAAGATTTGCGGCGAGCCTACTCATTGAGAAAGGCTGTTCCCAAACACGCTTTCTTTATGGCAGATGAATTCGGGCAGAAGACGTATAAATTTTCTGTCAGTCCGGATGGTTCACTTTCGAATCCTCAGCTTTTTGCAGAAAGAGGTGAACTTGATGTAGCTGTGGATTCTAAGGGGAATGTATACATAACTGCAGGAAATATTTTTGTTTACGATTCATCAGGCAAACAAATTGATGAAATTAAAATACCGGAACGGCCTGCGTGTATTGTTTTCGGAGGAGAAAACAGAAGCACTCTTTTTATCACCGCAAGATCATCTTTATATAAAATTGAAACTGAAAATAGCGGGAGAGAATTAACAAAACAATAGACAAAATCAATTATTCTTTTAAAAAATATTTCTTTAAGTGCAGATATCAATTAAAAAATATAATGATTATATAATTCTTAATAGTAATTCAAATAATACTTTTTTATTGCAGGAGAGAATTAATGGGGATTAAATTTATAAACCGGGATCTAAAAGAACTAACTACTTTTTTTCTTTTCATACTTTTTTTCATCTGTATTACAAAAAGCAATGCACAATATACAACAAAGGGGCAGGACTTTATAAATAAAAAAACAGGAGAGAAAGTAATTCTAAGGGGATTCGGATTAGGATGCTGGCTTCTGCCTGAAGGATATATGTGGGGAATAAGAAAAATAGATAGACCATGGCAGTTTGAACAAGCTATAGAAGATCTTATTGGTAGAGAAGATGCAAAAGAATTCTGGCGGTTGTATTATGAAAATTTCCTTACTGAAAGAGATATAGCTGCGATGAAATCATGGGGTGCGAACTCACTACGTATTCCGATATTGGCTTCTATTCTTCAGCCGCGGAAAGAACAACCGGAACAACCGCCTTTCAAATATTCGGAATATGGATTTAGTCTTTTGGACAGCCTGGTTAAATGGTGTGAAAAAAATGAAATTGGAATAATCTGGGATATGCATGGTGCCCCCGGAGCTCAGAATGCAGAAAACATTTCCGATAGTGACGGTGAAGCAAGATTGTGGACTGAAAAAGAAAAGTACTGGCCTATGTGCATCGAACTTTGGTATAAAATTGCGGATAGGTATAAAAATTCCAATTACATTATCGGTTATGATTTACTGAACGAGCCGCTTCTTATACGCTATAAAAATGTTGAACCAAAATTACTTCGCGAAATCTATATTCAACTTACCGATACAATTCGAACTGTAGATCCTGATGGAATTATATTTATTGAGGGAGATGATTGGGCGCAGACATTTGATATTCTCGAACCAATGGATTGGGATCCGCATTTAGCAATGGCTTTTCATTCATATCCTCCCACTTCTAATCAAGAAGGACTTGAAAGATGGGATAAGTTTCGTAAAAAATATAATATTCCTCTTTGGCATGGAGAAACAGGCGAGCAACGACCACCTTATAAGCTCAATACTGAAGCAACAACTTTCCTTGAAAGTGCTAATGTAAGCTGGAGCTGGTGGACACATAAAAAGTTTGACCGGCAAACTCAGCCATGGAGTATTGTCAGAAATCCCGGCTTCCTTAAAATATTAGCATATTGGAACGGTAAAGAAGAGAAACCTTCAAAAGAACAGGCTAAGGAATGGCTTTTTAATCAAGCAAAAAAAACCAACTCGGAGTATTGTGAGTTTTTACCTGACATGGTACGTTCTCTTGTTCCGCTTAATCCGGATAAATATTTAGAAAGCAAAAAGGTTATAAAGTCTGAGGGTGTTTTTCAACCGGAAAAGGAATAAAAAAATTATCAAATCAAATTTTAACATGAACATCATTTATAGAAATTTTGAAAGTAATTATTGGAGAATTTTTATGAAAAAATTAATACAAAAATATTGTTTATTTATAATCTTTACGATTTCCGTTGTCTGTTTTTATTCTAATACTTACGGACAAAAGAGTGATTATGTTCAGGCAAAAGTTTATATGACGGCAGAATCAACTTCCGAATTGCTAAGTGATCACAATTACCGTGCTTTGGAACAACTGGAGCAACCTGATGAAAATTATCCGACAATATTTATTGACCTCGATAAAACTTTTCAGACTATTGAAGGTTTTGGCGGAGCATTCACAGATGCAACTGCAGTTATTTTTTCCCAATTATCAAAAGAACAAAAGGCAGACTTTATAAAGGCACATTTTGATCCGGTTGAAGGAAACGGATATACTCTGTGCCGTACAACCATTCATAGCTGCGATTATTCCGATGAAATGTATACTTACGATGATGTGAAAGGGGATAAAGAGCTAAAGCATTTTTCTATTGATCATGATAGGAAAAACCGTTTACCTTTAATCCAAATGGCTTTAAAAGCAGCTCAGGGAAATATTAAAATATTTGCTTCACCATGGAGTCCCCCGGCTTGGATGAAAACTAATGACGATATGCTCTATGGAGGGAAACTCAAACCTGAATATTTTCAGACATGGGCAGACTATTTTGTAAAGTATGTAAAAGCTTATGACAAAGAAGGCATTCCAATTTGGGGTCTCACAGTACAAAATGAACCTATGGCTGTTCAGGTTTGGGAGTCGTGCATTTTTACCGCTGAAGAAGAAAAAGACTTTGTGCGTGATTATCTCGGGCCAACGTTGGAAAAGAATGGACTGGCAAATTTAAAACTAATGATCTGGGATCATAACAGGGGTATTATGTATCAGCGGGCTCAAGTTGCATATAATGATCCTGAAGCTTCTAAATATATTTGGGGTATGGGTTTTCATTGGTACGTAGGGGATCATTTTGATAATGTCAGGATGGTTCATGATGCTTTCCCGGATAAAGGATTGCTTTATACTGAAGCAGGAATTGGCGGAAGCTGGAATGATGCATTTCGTTTAGCCAAGAATATGATCATAGATTTAAATAACTGGGCACAGGGTTATGTTTATTGGAATATGCTGCTTAACGAAAACGGCGGCCCCCGTCATGCAGGCGGAGAATTCCGGGGTTCGAATGTTTGTACCTTTAATACCAAAACCGGCGAACTGGTTTATAGTCCTACTTACTATATGTTTGGTCATTTTTCTAGGTTTGTAAAACCCGGTGCTAAAAGAATTGCCTGTACTTCCAGCAGCGATAACTTTATTGCGACAGCTTTTAAAAATCCGGATGGGAAAGTTGCAGTCATCATTTTAAATGTAAGTGATGCTGATCGTGAATTTCAGGTTTGGGTGAATGGGAAGGTAGCAAAGTATTCTAGTCCGGCTCATGCAATTATAACTATGGTGTTTTAGTTTGCGTGAGAGAAAGAATTAGTTTACCGAATATTCATCAATATAAATTCTAAATACTGAAGGAGATTGTTTTGAAGAAATTTCAATTGCTTTTATTATTAATACCATCGTTATTATTTGCTCAAGTGACAATAAGAGATACTACAATTACATGGCATACTTTTAAATATGAATTGAATGATGATAATACGGTTCATTGGAATACTGATACTCAGTACGATACTACTTCCAAAATTTTTCAGGGAATTGTTATTGAAAATGAATATCTGAAAGTGACCCTTGTACCGGAATTCGGAGGCCGTATATTATCAATGATTTACAAACCTACCGGAAGAGAAGAACTTTATCAAAATCCTGTCGGAGTACCATATGGTGTTGGGGAGGATTGGTTTTATTATAAGTGGTTAATGGTTTATGGGGGTATCTTTCCCACATTGCCGGAACCGGAACATGGTAAAGCATGGCTTTTACCCTGGCAATATGCTGTTATAAAAAATACTTCAGATACTGTCAGCTGTAAGATGTCCTGGCAAGATACCGTTAATTTAGAAGGGATCAATACCGGTAAATGGGCATACGGTAAAACAAACCTAAGATGTGATTTCATTGTTACATTAATCAAAGGTTCAAGCTCACTGCAAGCGGATGTAACTTTATATAATGATTCAAGTAAAAATTTGAATTATGAATATTGGACATGCTTAACATTAGCACCGGGATCTCAGCCGGGTGATCCAAGCTGTACTGAAGGAACTGAACTTATTATTCCGGCATCGAAAATAAAAATCCCTTCATGGTACCCGGATATTATGAAACAGGAAAAACGGGTTCCTGGTGAAAACGGAATATATACGCTGACTAAATTACGTTACTGGAAAAATTGGACCAATGATGGTATTGCATATGTTTGGGATGATACAAATGACAATTATTGGGGTGTAATAAACCACGATAATGGGGAAGGGCTTATCCGCATTGCCGATAACAATATAACTCCGGGTATCAAAATTTGGGCATGGGGTTACCAGCAAAGTCAGAATATCGATCCTTTTAAAGATCCGAATGAAACCCATAGACCATATGTTGAATTATGGGCAGGACATTCGAATGAATTTTTTGTGCCTGCCCAGTTTGCAATGAATTCGGAAAAAAAATGGAAAGAGATTTATGTTCCGTCTGTCGGTCTGACTAATGTAACTAATGCCAACGATGAAATCATAGCAGATTTCAAGATGAAGGGAGATACGGTTAATTTAGAATTTGTGACCACTAACCCCGGGAACAATTTTAATGTAAAGATAGAAATTACCGGACAGAATCCGCAAATCTTAACAACTCAGAAAATTTTGCCGGACCCGGTAAATGGAAACCTGCTATCAGTAAATTTACCTGAAAATCAATCATGGTCATTTAATGATAGTTTGAAGTTCAGTATTATTGATTCCGTTAATGGAAATTATTTGACTGGAACAATTCTTTTGGATACATTATCCACGAACGTATTGGAGCAGCCAATTGCTTCAATTAAAGATTTTAAATTATATCAGAATTACCCTAATCCATTTAATCCTTATACGGTTATAAGATATCAAATCCCAAAGAGCAGCCTTGTTACATTGAAGATATACGATATTTTAGGCAGCGAAGTAGAAACATTGGTAAATAAAATAATGAATGCCGGAAGTCATGAGGTTAAATTTAACGGATCAAATCTTTCAAGCGGAATATATTTCTATCAATTTAAAGCTGATAATTATTCAGCAACAAAGAAACTGATGCTGCTCAAATAAATATTATATTCTATATTTTAATTCATGTATCTTGGAAACCATGCTTGATAAAGGGAAAGTTGAGCATGGTTTGCTTAGTCCGGATTGGAAAAAAAATTTTTGTACAAATCTGTTATTTTTGATTATATTTTAATTTTGATGTAATAAGGGGTATTAGATAAAGGGGCAATTCTTCCAATTTTCTGTTGTCCAAACGAAAAGTGGTTATATATGAAGAGTTGTCTTAATTGTAAGTACTGCCTTGATGTGTATAAGAATGAATTGTTTAAAATTAATTTGAAGAATTT
>CAYUVK010000048.1:0-36545 GCA_964448105.1 uncultured Ignavibacteriaceae bacterium | reverse complement strand
TTATCAGTACATCGTAAAAGGTGCTACCGCTCCAACAGCTTATTTATATGATCCCGATAATCCGCGTTTGGGCTCCGATTATAATCCTTATGTTATAAAACAGGTTATAAATACTCCATATATTAATATTGTAAATCCACACCAGGGTACTGTTTTCAACTATCCGACAGGAACGATAAATATTGAAGCATTTATTTCACCCAATGATAGTAATACTGTTATAGATACTAATTCTATTAAAGTGTATGTAGATGGTAGTTTAATATCACACAATATTGCGGGTGATACAATCAATAACGGGTATGAAATTAATTCTTCCGTAAACAATCTTTCAGTTGGCAGACATATTTTACGATTCACAGGAAATGATATCCATGGAAATTTAGCAAAGGACAAATACCTAACAATAGGTTTATTTTCGTCGAATACAGGTTATCATTATATAGATGCTCAAAATGATGATGATGGTACCGGTAATTATACTTACCCTCCACTGACTGCTAAACATGCAGGAGATATACATTCAATTGATATAAATACAAATACCGGGAATGATTCTCTACAATTTACAATTATTATGGGGGCTATTGATGATTATTCAAGAGTAGTAATAGAAATTTTAAATGAGCTTAATAGTAATTATATCGATGCACCATCTAATGCTGGGGTTAAAATACCTGAATGGAATAATCACGGGGTATATTTTATAATTGCTGCACCAAATTCAGCTCAATTAAAAGGGGATGAAAATGTTATATATGTTTCAAGTAATCCGCTTCAAAAAGGATCAGCAATTGAAATTAATTCAAATGCAAAGTCAAGCGGCCAATTTAAATTTTCGATTGCACTTTCTGATCTGGAAAACATAATGGGTTCATTTACAACCAAATGGTATTTCGCAGCTTATTCTTATTTTGGAAATAGTAATGGCGCAATCAAAGTAAACGGGAGTATGGGGGGCAGCAGCTTAAATGGAAACCCAAATATTTATGATGCTGCATTTTTCAGAAATGATATGATACAGCACCGGATACTTTCCAATTATATATTACCATATGTTGTCGGAGGTCCGAGGCCTGCTAAAATTGGAACAGAAAATCGTGGTTTTATTGGTATCTTACCTGAAGATATTAATTCAAGTTTGTCTCAAAGACCTATTGTTGAGTTATTAACAAATGGAGGAGATTGGTATGAAGATACCGTTCGAATCTATGGGCAGGTAAATGATAATTCAATAACCAGTGCTGTATTTCATATAAATAATGGGAGCTTAAGTTTTGATACAACCGTTACAGTAACCAATGGTTTATTCGGAGCATTATTATCTCTAACCGATGGAGAAAATACAATTAGTGCTTCAATAACAAAGAATTTACAAACTTCCATCAGCAAAAGTATAATTTTCAAGTACCACGCTGATTTCAGTACAAATATTATTATTAAATATAGTATCTCAAATAAAAATGTTACCCTGGATGCTAGTGATTCGAAGAATAATGATAATTTGCCAATTTCATTTTCATGGCAGGTCGATCTATCTAACCCGGAAGCCGTTACTCTTTCCAGCACTAATTCTGCTGTAACTAGCTACACATCACCTTCTACCGATGGAGAGTATTATTTTACATTAAAAGTAATGAATAGTGAAGATACTTCATGGGCAAGAGCAGTGGTTGTAGTTAACTCAGGTCTACCCGATACAGTAAATTTAAAAACATGGCACTCTAGCTGGATTGATAAAGCAGTTGTATATGAAATATATACGAAATCATTCAGCTTTGCTGGAAATTTAACAAGTATAACCCCGCAATTACAGCGATTGAAAAACTTAGGTATTAATTGTATTTGGTTAATGCCTATTATGCCGGCAGCTTCACCACACGGATATAATATTACCGATTATTATACTATAAATCCCGAGCTTGGAACAAAGCAGGATTTTAATAATTTAATAGATGCTGCTCATCAAAAAGGGATCAAGATAATGATGGACCTGGTAATAAATCACACAAGTGCTGTTCATCCTTTTATGGAGGATGCATATAAATATAAGCAGTATTCTCCTTATTATAATTTTTATGAATGGGATTCAAATGGAGATTATCAATATTTGTTTAATTGGTGGGATTTACCGAACATTAATTATGAACAGAAATGGGTTAGGGATTATTTAATCAGAATGATTAAATACTGGGTTGAAGGTTTTAATATTGATGGTTACAGGTGTGATGTTGCCTGGGGTGTAAATGATAATAGAATTTCCGGGCCGGCTTTCTGGCAAAGATTCAGGAATACTCTTAAAGCAATTAAACCGGATATCTTTTTATTGGCGGAAGCTCAATCTGATCAACTGCGGTATTTCGATGATAAATTTGATGCAGGTTATGACTGGCCTTCCTTCAACAAACTCAAAGATGTAATAAATCATAATTCTACCATTTCTTCATTAGATAGCCTGATCCGATGGTACCAGGGACCAAATTATTTATCATACATAAGACCATTCAGGTTTCTAGAAAATCATGATGAGGATAGGTTCATTTCAAAATTTAGTCCCGAACAAACTAAGTTAGCTGCTTCGATCCTGTTAACTTTACCCGGAGTTCCATTGATTTATGCAGGCCAGGAGACGGGAGAAGTAACGCAACGGGATATGATCAGCTGGAATGATAATTACAATTTACAGGTCTTTTATCAGAAGCTTATTTTAGCGCGTGATAAATACCCCGCATTACAGCAGGGGAGTTTTATTACACTTTCAAATTCTTCCCCGGATTCGGCATATTCATACCTTAGAATTTCCGGTGATAACCGTTCTATTATAATTAATAATTTATATGGAAATAATATAAATTTAAATGTTTCTATACTTTTAGATTCATTAAAATTGGATAGCGGTAAAGAATGGTATGCAAATGATATTTTAAATAATACATCCGAACAAATAGAACCTGCTTCATTTAATAATTACAATGCTAATTTAGATCCATATGAAGCCAAAATTATAATTTTAGATAATACACCTTTAACAAATATAAATGAAAAAAATCAACAGCTGTTAATATACAAGCTGGTTCAAAATTATCCCAATCCGTTTAATCCGACAACAACAATATTGTATGAAATACCGAATACTGAAAAAGTAACTCTTGAGATATATGATCTACTCGGGAGGAAAGTAGCTACTTTAGTAAATAGTGTTCAGCAAAAAGGTAGATATAATATTGTATGGAATGGTAGAAATAATTTTGGTGCAACAGTTGCCAGCGGCGTATATTTCTACAGATTGCAGAGCGGTAATTTTATAAACGTTAAGAAGATGGTAATGTTAAAATAAAAACTAATTTGCGGCCTTGAAGGTATTTTACCTTCAAGGTCTTTAATTCTACGTCCCTTGAAAAAGTTTATTCGTTTTTCCCGCTTTTTTCCAATTTCCATCAAAAATAAGGTTAACAAGATCACATTTATGAAATTTATGTAGCAGTTTAACTGTAAATGTCGTACTATCTAGAAAGAAAAAATTTAGAATAAAAAACCTTAAAAATAAAGAGAAAAGAAAATAGTTAATGGTGTTTTACAGATATTATTTTTTTGATGATTAATAATATTTGAAATAATATAACTAATGAGGTGATACAAATGAGAACAATTAAGGAAATAATTAAAGAAAAAGGGGATAAAATATGGTCTGTTACACCTGAAACAACTGTTTATGATGCATTATCTTTAATGGCTGAAAAATCAATAGGTGCAGTTATAGTTTTGGAAGGCGGCATTTTAAAAGGTATAATGTCTGAGCGGGATTATGCGAGAAAAATTATTTTAAAAGGAAAATCTTCAAGGGAAGTACCTGTAAGTGAAATTATGTCTGATAGAGTAGTTTATATTGACATTAATACTGACATTGAAGAATGTATGGCATTAATGATTAACAAAAGAATTAGGCATTTGCCAGTATATGAGAATGGTAAATTGGCAGGCATCATCTCAATTGGCGATGTTGTTAAAGCATTAATAGATGAAAAAGAGGTAGTAATTAATGAACTTGAAAATTATATAACGGGGCGCAGATAATAATATATTTATAAAATATAAACAAATTGATCTTTATTATTGACGGCTGTATTCTCCCATTAATTCTCCTTCAGCAATAATGTTTTTTTGCATTGCTCTCATTAATTCTCCTTTTTCTGCACCTGCTTCCAAATGCACCGCACTATTTAAACCATAAATCCTAAAGTAATAACGGTGAGTTCCCGAAGGTGGACATGGACCACCGTATCCGATATGACCGAAATTATTTGTCCCTAAAAGTACTTCATCCGGAATGTTTTTAATTGGAGTTACATCCTCAGGAAGCCTGGTTATATTTGCAGGAATATTATATGCTACCCAGTGTACAAAAGTACCGCCCGGAGAATCCGGGTCTTCAACAATTATTGCAAAACTTTTTATATCATTGGAGGGTTTATCCCAGCTAAGCGCCGGAGATATATTCTTGCCGTCACATGTATATTTCGGAGGTATTAATTCTCCGTTCTTAAAAGATGAACTGGTCAAATTAATTTTTATCATTCTAATTTCCTGTTTGTTTATTTGTGCAAAATTATTTAATGTACTTAATAGTATTGCTGAAAGGACGATAATAAATTGAAGTTTAAAAAATTTTCCTTTAAACATAAAATATAATGTATACTAACATTAGTTTATAAACCGACAAATGTTTTAATCATCGCCATTAAACCGGATGGAAAAACTCCAAGCCAAACTAAAAATAAAGTAAGAAAAGCGAGGGCAATGCTTCCTCCTACTGAAAATACAGGCGATAGCTTTTTTTCATCGACATCACCTTTTGTACTGTACATAGCCGTTATAATTCTTAAATAATAATAAAGACCTATTACGCTGCTTAATACCAGAACTATTGAAAGGAGCCATAATGTTGAACCAATACCTGCAGCTAATAATAAATATTTTCCGATAAATCCGGCAGTTAATGGTATCCCGGCTAAAGATAACAGCATTGCTGTAAATATTGCTGCAATTAAAGGACGTCTCCAGAATAATCCCTTATAATCATCTAGGTCTTCTGCTTCTTTTTCTTTGTTGGATAAAATTGTAACTATTCCCAGTGCCCCGATTATTGTAATAAAATATGCAACAAGATAAAATGTGACTGCTTCGGTGGTTAATTTATTACCGGAAATAAATGCAACCAATAAATACCCCAGATGTGCGATAGATGAATAAGCCAAAATTCTTTTTACATTCTGTTGAAACAAAGCGAGCAGGTTTCCGCCAATCATTGAGGCAATAGCAATAATAGAAAAGATCAATATGATAGAATGATACTGATATCCGTTTATAGTAAAGAAAAAACGAAGCAGTAAGGCAAACATTCCGCCTTTTGATACTGTAGCTATGAAAGCGGTAACAGGTGCAGATGCTCCTTCATAAACATCCGGTGTCCACATATGAAAAGGGACGACAGCTAATTTAAATCCTATCCCTACGATCATCATCCCGAATCCGGTTAATACTAATGGAGTTACTCCAATAGATTTAAAACCCATTGAAATTCCTATGAAATTCATTGTCCCGTATTCAGCATAAAGTAATGCCATTCCGAAAAGCAAAAATGCAGAAGATGCAGCTGCAAGTATCAGATATTTTATCCCGGCTTCAAGTGATCTTTGAAATTCCCGGGTATATGCTATTAATATATATAACGAAACGCTGAGTACTTCCAGTCCAAGAAAAAACGAAACAAAATTGTTGCTGCAAACAAGAACTGAAGAACCAAGAGTAGCGATCAACAATAACACATAATACTCTTCCCTGGAACCGGAGTAATTCTTTAAGTGTGAATAAGATAATAATGAAACCGTAAAGCTTGCTGCTATTAAAAGCCCTATAAAAAATAGTGCATAATTATCAATTATTAAAAAGTTTGAAATATTTTGCGGTAGCTCTCTTGAAATGTAAAATAAAGATATAAATGCAGCAGAAAGACCAATTAAGTTTAATCCAAAAGAAATGTTATAGTTTCTATTAACAGCAATAAGCAATATTATTAGAATTGATGTCCCAGACAAAATAATCAGAGGCAAGATTGGAAACAGATTCATCTTTCCCCCATTATTTTTTTATTAAATGAAATATACGAAATATTCAAATCATTCTGAATTTTGTATCCTTGTGGGAATATTAATTTATTGCTAAGCTCAAAACTATTCTGTTTAACATTATTTACTATCTTTATTCTATTTGGATTAGAAATTAAATTTTCCATTGTTTTCTTTGAAGTATTCAAAAAAGTTTGCGGAAAAATTCCCAGCCAAACAATTATAATAATCATCGAACCCATAGTAATCATTTCCCGGGAATTAAAATCATTTAATTTCCATTCTTTTACTTTATTCCCGTAAAAGACTTTTTGCATTATCCTTAAGGAATAAATAGTTGAAGCTACTAATCCAAGTGCAGCTAGAACAGTAATATATATACTCGCTTGATATGAACCCGCAAGAACTAAAAACTCCGCAACAAAATTTCCCAGGCCGGGAAGCCCTAACGAAGCCAGCGTAAATAAAAGTCCTATCGCACCCATCCGTGGAACTTGTTCCCATAGTCCTCCCATTTGATTTAAATCCCTGGTGTGAATTCTTTCCTGGAGTGAACCGACAAGAATAAATAAAGCACCGGTGCTTATACCATGAGCAATCATCTGCATAATAACACCCTGGAAGGCTAATTGGTTCATTGCAAAAATTCCAAGCATTACAAATCCCATATGACTAACACTTGAATAAGCAACTAATCTTTTTAGATCTGTTTGAGCAAATGCAAGTTTGGCTCCGTATAAAATTCCTGCAACTCCAATTAGCATAGCAATAGGAGCAAATTCTTTTGCAGCCAGCGGGAATAATGGAAGAACAAAACGAAGCATTCCGTAAGCACCTGTTTTTAAAAGTAAACCTGCTAAAATTACACTGCCTGCGGTCGGTGCTTCGGTATGTGCATCGGGAAGCCAGTTGTGGAATGGAATTGCCGGTAGTTTGACTGCAAATGCAATAAGAAATCCCAGCATTAACCACATTGCAGCCGTTGAAGATAAAGATGTTCCCAGAAGCGCTTCATATTCAAAAGTATAATTTCCGGTTTGGCTTCCATGAATAAAATATAATGCAAGAATCGCTATGAACATCAGCAAACCGCTAGCCTGGGTAAAGATAAAGAATTTAAATGCAGCATAAACCCTGTTTTCATGCCCCCAGATCCCGATAATAAAATACATCGGTATTAACATTACTTCCCAGAAGAAGTAAAAAAGGAATAAATCAAGAGAAAGAAAAACTCCCATTATCCCGGCAAGTATCCATAGGATATTAAAATGAAAGAAACCAACTCTTTCTCTTATTTCCGACCATGAAGTTAAAACAGAAAGGATCCCAAGGAAAAGTGTAAGAGCAATTAACATCAAACTTAAACCATCTATAGCAAGATGAAACCTTATTCCAAACTCAGGTATCCAATTCCAGTTTATTTCTGTAATCCAATCATTATTAATACCTAATTTTATAGAGTCATAATTAGTTATCCAGAAAATAACTATCATTATAAAATCAACTAATAATGCAAGGAGAGAAATAACTCGTACCGCAGTAACATTTACTTTTTCAAAAAGCCAGGCTAATAAGCCTCCTATTAATAATATTGCTATTAACCAGAAAAGAATCATAAGAATGCTGTAATTGTTATTGTTATAATTGCACCTAAGACTATTCCCGCGGCGTACCATCTAAGCTTACCGGTTTGAGTTAAAGACAGAAGATGATTTCCTAAGCCGGTAAACCAGGCAATTCCCGTGTATATTTTATCAAGAAAATCATTTTTGTTAATCTGAGCAATCCATACAACCGGTATAACAAAAACTTTATCATATAACCAATCAAATCCCCAGCCGTTAAACCAAAAATCATGTAAAGCCGATTCTTTAAATCCTTTAATTAATTCAGGTTTCCTCAAATAAAAAATGTATGCTAGATAAACACCCAATATTGCTGTAACTGCTGTAATCAATTGAAAAATCAGTTCAGTACTTATTCCTTCATGAATTAACTTGGCGGCCGGTAAAGTTATATTAACAAAATCCGTAAATAGCGGGAAGTTGCCGAGAGTTTCAGGAAGTTCAATAAATCCTCCAATTAAAGAAAGTACTGCAAGAACTACAAGAGCTATTTTTATAAGATTGCCCGGCTTATGTTCAACTTTTGATTTTGGCTCGCCGTAGAAAGTAATAAAAACCATCCGGAATGTGTAAATAGCGGTAATAAATGCTCCTAACAATGCGGCAGCCCACAACCACGGACTTCCTTTTTCAGAAGACCATGTATACCAAACAATTAAATCTTTGCTGTAAAAACCTGCTGTAATTAACGGTAGTGCGGCTAGTGAGGCCGAAGCAATTAAGAACGTCCAGAATGTTACCGGAAGTTCTTTTCTTAAACCTCCCATTTTAAACATATTGTGTTCGTGATGAACAGCCAGAATAACAGCACCCGCACCTAAAAATAAAAGTGCTTTAAAAAACGCATGGATCATAAAATGAAACACTGCTGCAGACCATGCTCCTACTCCAAGTGCTAAAAACATATAACCAATTTGACTAATTGTAGAATAGGCAAGAACTCTTTTGATATCGCTTTGTGTTAAAGCACTAAATCCGGCAAGCAGTAAGGTCAAAGCCCCGATAACCGCAACAAGTGTTTGAACACCAGGCGCCAAGGAAAACAAAACATGCGTTCTTGCAATAAGATACACTCCCGCAGTAACCATTGTAGCCGCATGTATTAAAGCACTTACAGGAGACGGACCGGCCATTGCATCAGGGAGCCAGGTTTGTAGTGGAAGCTGTGCAGATTTTCCTAATGCTCCTCCTAAAAGTAACAAAGCAGCAGCATTTGCCATCGGTGAACTTTGCATCCACTGCACAGGAGCTTGCTTAAGAATATCTTGAATATTCAGTGTTCCAAAAGATGAAACCAGAAGGAAAAGTCCGATGGCCATTGCAGTATCGCCCACACGTGTTACAATAAAAGCCTTCCGAGCAGCGGTATTATTATTATTATCCTTATACCAAAAACCGATTAATAAATAACTGCATAAACCCACACCTTCCCATCCCAAATAAAGAAGAAGCAAATTTTCTGCCATTACTAATGTTAACATCGAACCTATAAACAAGTTCATATATGCAAAAAATCTTGAATATCCTTCTTCATCTTTCATGAATTCAACAGAATAAAGATGAATTAAGAATCCAACAAAAGTGATTACAAACATGAAAACAACAGTAAGCGCATCCAGATGGAAGGCAATACCAGGTGAGAATCCTGCAACAGTAAACCATGTCCATAAATTCTGGTTAAATGAATATCCTGAAGGAGGAGAAGAGATAAAAGTTATCCCGATAATGATCGTTAATAATGCAGATAATCCAATAGAACCTGCTGCGACTAACGCATTGATTTGCTTGGACAGCTTTTTTCCTGCAAGTGCAAGAGTCAAAAATCCTGCAAAAGGAAGAGCAGGTATTATCCATAAAATATTAAACATATTAATTAAAAATCTCCATTTCCCGTTTTATATCTTCCATTTTCCATCCAGCTTCGTTCTTTTGCCAGCGGCATTCCTTGGGAAGAACTTTGCCGGACAGGTTTAACATTTTCATCCTAACCTTTCATTTCATTTATTGAATCGGAATCAAGAGTTTTAAATGTATTATATATTCTAAGAATTAATGCTAAGCCCACCGATACTTCGGCTGCTGCCATTGCAAGTATGAATATAAACATTACCTGACCATCTGCCTGAATCCACCTGGCACTTCCGAGAACAAAGGCCAATCCTGCAGCATTAAGCATTATCTCGATTGACATCAACATGAAAATTATATTCCTTCTTACTAATAACCCGATTAATCCTATTACAAATAAAATTATAGCTAATAATAAACCTGTTTCTAAAGGAACAGCACTCATTCAGCTTCTCCTTTAAAAAATCTATGTGCCGGTTTCTTCTTTTCTTTTCCAAGGTGATATGCACCAATTATCCCTGCCATTAAGAGCATTCCTGCCAATTCTACTCCGATTAAATAAGTATTAAATAGTGAAAGCCCAACTTGTTTTGGAGTTACTTCTTGTGTCCGGAAAATTTGATTGCTTCCCGAGGCCAGCACAAAAATAAATTCACCTAAAAGGATTAAAGTTAAAATTCCGGGGCCGACCCACATTGCCGGTGTAATTAATTTCTCTTCTTTTTTTGAAGATTCGGTATTTATATTCAACATCATAACAACAAAGATGAAAAGAACCATTATTGCACCTGCATAAATTATAACTTCAAGTGCGGCAACAAAATGAGCTCCCAAAACAAAAAATATTACAGCAACCGACAAAAGCGATACGACAAGATATAGCAAAGCATGTACAGCATTAGTTTGAGTTATCACTAGTACCGTGGAAACAATTGCTACAATTGCTGCTATGTGAAAAACTAAAGTCATATTCTTCTTTTCAAAAATTCTTAAATTTACAAACAACCAACCACCAACAACCAACCAACTACCTGACAATTAAGGTATCAAACTTCTAATATCTATCGGGGGACTTTCATTCTCAGCCTGACCTTTATCTTTTCCTCCGATTGCTAATCCTGCTACTTTATAAAAATTATAACCGTGATATTTTCCCTGACCGTTTATTAATAAATCTTTTTTTTCATAAACAAGGTTTTGACGGTTATATTCACTCATTTCAAAATCAGGAATTAATTGTATTGCGTACGTCGGGCAGGCATCTTCGCAAAAACCGCAAAATATGCAGCGTGAAAAGTTAATTCTGAAAAATTCTGGATATCTTCTGCCTGTTTCGTCTTCTGTTGCTTGCAATGCAATACAATCAACTGGACAGGCAACAGCACATAAGTAGCATCCAACACAACGTTCACCCATATCCGGGTCACGGGTTAAAACGATCCTTCCTCTCCATCTTGCAGGAAGATTTGGTTTTTCTTCTGGGTACTGAATTGTTTCCCGTTTACTAAACATGTGAAGAAACGCAATCCATAAACTTCTAATTGAACTGAACATAATCTCAACTTTATTGTTATAATATTTTCTTATTCAATCTTATCATTTAAAAATTGTTTTATTACCGTATTGTTATATCGTTAAAATGTTATCAACAATAAATAATGTTTATTACGCTGAAAGAACTATTGCTCCTGTTACAAGTAAATTCAATAGTGCCAGCGGCAGTAACAATTTCCATCCATATTCCATAAGCTGATCATACCTCGGACGTGGTAAACCAGCACGAAGCAGGATAAAAAATAAAATAAAAACAAAAACCTTAATAAAGAACCAGACTATTCCTGGCAGAAATGATGGTCCGAGCCATCCGCCAAAGAAAAATGTAACAATCAAACTTGAAATGAGAGTAATACCCAAATATTCACCTACAAAAAACATCCCGAATTTCATTCCTGAATACTCCGAATGATACCCGGCAATTAATTCACTTTCCGCTTCAGGAATGTCAAAAGGGAGACGGTGTGTTTCTGCAATCCCGGCAATTGTAAAAATTATAAATCCTAAAAATTGCGGAATTACAAACCACATTCCTCTTTGTGCTTCAACAATTCCTCTTAGACTAAATGTACCTGAAAGCATAACTACTCCCATTAGGGATAATCCCATAAAAACTTCATAAGTAATCATCTGGGCAGATCCTCTTAAAGCTCCCAAAAGAGAGTACTTGTTATCCGATGACCAGCCTCCTAAAACCAGACTGTATGCACCAAGAGATGACATTGCTAAAAAGAAAAGCAAACCTACATTTAGATCAACCACATAAATTCCTTCTGCAAAAGGAATAACCGCAAAAGTCATTAAAACAGTTGCAACAACTATTGCAGGAGCAATTACAAAAATAGTTTTATCTGCAAAAGGCGGAATCCAATCTTCTTTAAAGAAAATTTTAATCATATCAGCTAAAGATTGCAGCAAGCCAAAAGGGCCAACTCTATTTGGGCCGACTCGATCCTGCCACAAAGCCAGCATTCTCCTTTCAAGCCAAATTAATCCGGCAGCTATTGACATCATTACCAACAAGACGCCAATTATAATTAATATTACTTCTAATGTTACGCTCATTTAGCTTCTCCAACTTTACACCATAAAGGCAAATCATAAAAAGTAATTCCAGGCAAACCTACAGGATATCCTGCAATTCCTTCAGGAATATTTTTATTTGATTTTACGGGAAGTTTTATCTTTTCATTATCAAGCTCTAATTTTATATCATCTCCTTCTTTTAAATTTTCTTTTTTTAGAAATTCTTCGTTAAGAAGAATATACGGCTTTGGAATTCTTTCCTGAATTGCAGGGGACATATTACTTAATTCATCGGAACCGAAAATGTGATAAACAGGCAATAAGAATAATTCTCCATCTTTTCCCTTAAAGTAATTTGATGAAGGATCAAAAAAATTAAAATCGTTATTACCCGGTTCAATTAGTCTTTTCCCCGGATCACCGCCATGAAGAGGACCGCCAACTTCAATTTGATATTTATTAATAGATTGAACAGAATTCCAACCCGGCGACCAAAAAAAAGGAATAATGGATGAAGGCGGTTCACCTCTGTAACCTTCCATTGTAAACGTTAATGCTGAATCAGGATCATCAGGCGGCTTTGGTTCGCTAACATTTAAATTTGCATTCATTGCAGTTCGTCCGCTGAATCTATGCGGCTCGCGGGGGATCTTTTGTCCTGCAATTCTAAAACCCGGTGGAGGAGTGATTTTATCTATTTCTTTAAATATTGGTATAGTTTCAGAAATAAATTTTGTAAAATCATAAAATGAATTCAAATCCCGGAATTCTTCTTTGCCGGAAACATTGACGATCTCATTTAGCCAGCGCCAGCTTTCCTTTACATCGGAAGCTCTTGGAATAAATACCTTGTAATAACGCTGTGCTCTTCCTTCATTATTTACAATTGTTCCATTTGACTCTGCAAAAGTGCCAACGGGAATTACAATATCAGCAATTTTAGTTGTCGGGTTTTCAAAGGAATCCAGAACAATTATGTTTTTGAAATTTTGAATAAAATCGTCTATTGTTTTTTTATTTTCTCTTGAATAAAGATCATTCTTCAAAATAAATAAAGTATCTTGTTGGTCACCTTTTGCAGAATTAATTGCATCATTTAAATTTTTATTCTCCAGCATAGATACTCCCATGCTGTTCGACTCTTTAACAATAAAAGATAAACCAGCTTTTTTTCCGGCTTTGCATAAAGCCCATGCAACGTTTGCACCGGCCTCCATAACTTCCTTATTTTTAGAACTTGTTCCCGATATAATTACCGGGTTATCCGCATTCAATAAAATTTCAGCAATGTTTTTTGTACTGTTTTTTAATTCATTTGAAATATCATTTGCAGTTCCAGCTTCTTTATTAATAATATTAGCAATAGAAAACCCAAACCGGGCAATATCCGGTGGTGCTGCGTAATAAGTTTCAGTTGCAATCTCATCTAATTTAGATGGATAATAACCTGCAACAAAAAGAGGACCTCTTTCTTCCTGGGAAGCTTCTTTTACAGCAGCATCCTGCCAGGCTGGAATATTTAACTTTTGAGCTATTTTATTTCTTTTCTGTTTTACAGATTGCCGGACAGCCAAAGCCATCATGGGAGCTGTATTTGTTAAATCTTCTCCCAATATTAACACTGCATCCGATTGTTCAACATCGTGCATTGAAGGTGAATAAGCAGGACCTTTCTTCAGAATATCGATTACTAATGAAACTAATTGGGATTCGCTGCCGGATATCCCGTTATAAAAATTTTTTTCACCTACTAATCTTTGTAAAATAAAGTTTGATTCAACTGAAGCATGGGGGGAACCAATTCCTATTATGTTTTTACTTTCCGAAATTATTTTTCCTGCTTCATTAAGTACTTCGCTGCTTGATGCGGGCAAAGGACCACTGCTTCCTTTTCTGTTCCATAATGGTTTGGTAATTCTATTATTGCTGTTTACATATTCATAACCGAACCTGCCCCGGTCGCAAAGGAAATAGCCGTTAACCTGGCTGTTATACCGGCTTAAAATTCTTCTTAATATACCGTATCTTTCACCGGCAATAATATTACATCCAAGTGAGCAATTGTGGCAAATAGATGGTGCTGTTGTTAAGTCCCATTTACGGGTATAATGTTTCTTTAAAGTTTTGTCCGTAAAAACACCCGTTGGACAGACTTCAATTAAATTGCCGCTGAATTCATTTTCCAATGCGCCATCTTCTGCTCTGCCAAAATAAACATGATTATGAGCAGCAAAGCTATCAAAATCCCGTCCGTCTGCATAATCCCTGTAAAATCTAACGCATCTGTAACATTGAATACACCTGTTCATTTCATGATTAACGAAGGGTCCGAGATATTGATTTCGATAAGTACGTTTATTAAACCTGAATTTCCTGTAATCATGACCTGTCATAACTGTCATATCCTGGAGATGACATTCACCTCCTTCATCACAGACAGGGCAATCGTGGGGATGATTAGTCATTAGCCATTGAATCACGTTTGAACGCATTTCTTTAGCTTCATTATCAATTATAGAAAATCTGGCTCCGTCTTTTACTTGTTCCAGACATGCCATAACAAGCTTACCTTTTTGATCCTTATTGTCTTTAAAAGACTTTACAGCACACTGCCTGCAGGCTCCAACAGAACCCATTGCAGGATGCCAGCAGAAATAAGGCAAATCAAAACCTAAAGAAAGACAGGCGTCCAGGAGATTCATGGAAGAATCTACTTCATAATTTTTTCCGTCAACATTAATCTTAACTTTTTTCACTTCCAAGGACACCTCTGTTCTTTAATGTGTTTCTCGTAATCATCTTTAAAATATTTTAATGAACTTTGCAAGGGTTCCATAGCACCGGGTGCGAGAGCGCAAAAAGTATTACCGGGTCCCAGGTAATGAGTATGAAATGATAAAGTGTCGAGGTCTTCCATTTTACCTTTGCCGTCTTCGATTGATTTTAAAATTTTTTCAACCCAGGGAAGACCATCTCGGCATGGAGTACACCAACCGCAAGATTCCTGTGCAAAAAAGTGCTGCATATTATGAAGCATACCAACCGGGCATGTTTTATCATCAAGAATAATCATTGTTCCGGTTCCAAGCCTGCTGCCAAATTTCTGCAGGGACGAAAAATCCATTTTGGCATCAAGATGCTCTTCTATTAAAAAATCAGTAGAAGCACCACCCGGAAGGGCGCCTTTAAATTTTACTCCATCCTGCATTCCGCCAGCGTGTTCAAAAATTAATTCCCGACCTGTAACTCCTAAAGGAAGTTCCCATGCACCGGGCTTTTTTACTTTTCCGCTTACTCCGTAAAGTTTGGTTCCACCCTCATCGGATAAACTTAATCCTTTAAACCATGCTGCTCCGTTGTTGACAATATGAGGAATGTTACTTAGAGTCTCTACATTATTTACAATAGTAGGTTTTCCAAATAGTCCGCATACTTGCGGAAATGGTGGTTTAACCCTTGGCTGAGCTCTTTTACCTTCAAGTGCATTTAATAAACCTGTTTCTTCTCCACACATGTACCGTCCTACACTGGTATGCAGATGCATATCAAGATTATACCCTGAACCTAAAATATTTTTTCCGAGATAACCTGCTTCGTAAGCTTCTGCAATTGATTTTTCAAGAAGGGAAGCCGACACTTTATAGGCCCAGCGTAAAAAAATGTAAGCAGTAGTTGCCTGTATTGCATAAGCACTCACTATCATTCCCTCAATTAATTGATGCGGATCTCCTTCAAGCAGAAGCCTGTCTTTAAATGTTCCCGGTTCCATTTCGTCTGCATTGCATACAAGATATTTTGGTTTCGGGGCATCATCACCCATGGGAACGAAACCCCATTTCATTCCTGTTCCAAAACCTGCTCCGCCACGCCCTTTTAAATTTGAGTCTTTAACAATTTGTTGAACCTGTTTGGGTCCTAATTCCTTTAAGACTTTTTTTACGGATTGATACCCGCCAGCTTTTTCATAATCCTTTAGATTTAAGGGTCTGCGGTTAAAATCAATATTTTTAGTTAAAGGTTTTTCCATGAAATTCTATTTATACTTTTCTAATATTTCATCAATTTTTTCAACTGATAAATCCCTGTGCAGGTCATTATCTATCATCAAAGCAGGTGCATGATCACATGTTCCTAAGCAAGGTATCGGTAAAAGAGTAAATTTATCATCCGGAGTAGTTTCACCGTATTTAATTCCAAGTTTATTTTGAATGTGATCCAGTATTTTTTCAAAGCCCATTACCCAGCAGCTAACACTATCGCAAATTAAGATTACATGTCTCCCCACAGGTTTTCTAAAAACCAGGTTATAAAAGGTTGCAACGCTATCTAATTCATCCGTAGTCATATCAAGAACTCCGGCAATATCCTTTAAATTTTCATCCGAAATCCACCTTCTTTTTCTTTGAACTACTTTTAATGCTTCTATGCATGCGGCTCTTTTCTGCGGATATTGTTTTACGTGTTCATCTATTTCTTTTAATTCTTCTTCTGTCAGCATAAATTAATAATTAGTATTTTGTCATTATTAATTAGTTTAAATGCTTTGCCTTGCAGGCGTAGTCTGAAGGACGAAACGTGATCATTTATTGTCATTCGGTAGTCATTCATTGTCATTATTTTTCATTCAATAATAAAAACTTCTTCTTGAACTTACACTTGAACTCATCTATCTATGTCTGCTAATACAAAATCAATACTTCCTAAAATTGATAATAAATCTGCCACTGTATAGCCTTTACTTATATATGGAACCATTTGAATATGCGGAAACGATGGTGTTCTTATCCTCGTGCGGTACGAAGAAGTATTTCCATCACTAATAAGATAATAACCATTGTTTCCTTTAGTTGCTTCAATGCCATGAAAAGCTTCACCCGCAGGAATTACAGGACCCCAACTGACATTCAAAAAATGTGTTATTAAGGTTTCAATATCATGCATAGTCCTCTCTTTAATAGGAGGGGTTGCTCTTGGATTATCAGATTTATAGGGTCCTTCAGGCATATTTTTTAAACATTGTTCAATTATTCTTAAAGACTGCCTCATCTCCTCTACTCTAACAAGTGAACGATCAAAACAATCACCATTTTGTGCTGTAGGGATATCAAATTCAAATTGATCGTAACCTGAATAAGGGCGTTTCTTCCTAAAGTCCCATTCGTACCCGGTAGCTCTTAAACCTGGGCCTGTAATTCCCCACTCAATTGCTTCATCACGAGTATAAGCACCAATACCAACTGTACGAGCTTTAAATATTCTGTTTTTTAAAACTAATTTTTCATATTCTTTTAGTTTTGATGGGAAATAATCAACAAACTCTTTTACAATTTTTTCCCATCCTTTAGGAAGATCCTGAACAACTCCGCCGATACGAAACCAATTCGGATGCATCCTGTCACCGCAAACTGCAGCCACAATATCAAAAACTCTTTCACGATCTGAGAACATATAAAATACCGGGGAAAGCATTCCAACATCCTGGGCGAAAGTGCCGTACCATACAAGATGACTGGCAATTCGAAAAAATTCGCTCATCATAACTCTTATAACATTTGCTCTTTCAGGTATTTTAATATCCGCCAATTTCTCAACTGTCAGTACGTAAGCGAGGTTATTAACTACACCACCTAAATAGTCTATTCTATCAGTATAAGGTATGAAAGTGTGCCATGATTGCCTTTCGGCCATTTTTTCTGCACCACGATGATGATAACCAATATCCGGTACAATATCCAAAATTTCTTCACCATCAAGCTGTAAGACAAGTCGTAAAACACCATGTGTGCCCGGATGCTGAGGACCTAAATTAAGAAACATGAATTCAGAATTTTCCGATTGGCGCGTTAATCCCCATTGTTCCGGGTGAAATTGTAATGCTTTTTGTTCTGCTTCCTGCTTATCTTCAGGTAATTGAAAAGGTCCCATTTCTGTGGCTCTTGCCGGATGTTCTTTACGAAGGGGGTGTCCTTCCCATGTAAACGGCATTAAAATTCTTTTTAAATACGGATGGCCTTCAAAATTAATTCCGAACATATCAAATGTTTCGCGTTCATACCAATCTGCATTTTGCCACACCTTCGTAATGCTGGGAATATTTAATGAACTCTCTTTTAAAGATACTTTCAATCTAATGTCATCATTTCGATCGAAAGATAAAAGATGATAAACAACTGTAAAATCACTATCGGGCTGGTTATCTTTTTTTGCACGGGTCCGTTCATCAATTGCTGTCAGATCATACAGCATTTTGTATGGTTTATCAATCTCATTTTTTAAATAATATAAAACATCAACTACTTTATTTGATGAAACCCAGAGGGTCGGGAAATCATCATGGGTTTGTTGTTCTATAAATTGATCTTCACCAAATTTTGATTTTAAATCTTCAGTTATTGTAGAATTATTATTCATGATATTTGAACAGGTTCAAATTCTGAAGTTCTTAAAAAATTTTTGACTTTTATACTCATATTTCATCCGGAGATTTAATTTCAGTCATTTTCATCCGTTCTTCTCTCTTCAATTCTTTCATAGAAATCTTTTCGGCTTTTGTTACTCCCTGTGGACCGACGACCCAGCTTAAAGGTCTTTTTTCCTTACCTACTGTGTCTCTTAACAAAACTAATCCTTCCATAAATGCATCGGGTCTCGGCGGACATCCGGGAACATACATATCGACCGGCATAAATTTATCCACTCCCTGAACGACGCTATAAATATCATACATACCCCCTGAATTTGCACATGATCCCATAGAAATTACCCATCTCGGTTCCATCATCTGTTCATATAATCTTTTAATAATTGGTGCCATTTTAATAAACACAGTGCCTGCAATAATCATTACATCGGCTTCACGCGGAGTTCCACGGATCACTTCAGCACCAAAGCGGGAGATATCATACCTGCTGGTAATACTTGTTGCCATTTCGACATAACAGCATGATAATCCGAAATTAAACGGCCACATTGAATTTTTTCTTCCCCAGGCTAGAAGATCCTGCAGACGACTTAATATAACACTTTGTTTTATTGTTTCTTCAAAAGAACTGTTTCCGCTTAACGGAATAGAAGGATCTATTGTTTTAGTTAACCACCATTTCATTTTATAATCTGAGTTTTATTATTCTTCATTGCCTTCAATATTTTTTTACCGCTTGGACCAAAATCCAAAGCACCGATTTTCCATTCATAAACTAATACTGCAACCAGAATGAAAATGAATACCAATACGCCCCAATATCCTGTCCATCCTAAGTCTTTAAAAGAAATTGCCCAAGCAACAATGAACACAGCTTCAAGATCGAATATCACAAAAAACATTGCGACAATATAAAAGTGAACCGGGAAACGAATTCTTGCATCACCGGTTGTTTTTATACCCGACTCAAATGGCTCATCTGTTTCTGCTTCTTTATGTCTTTGTCCCAAGATGTAAGAGAGTCCTACCATTATACCCACTAAAAGTACAACAGCACCGGCATATAAAAGAAGCGGCCAAAGTAATGAAGAATGTTCGGTTGAAGGCTGCAAAAATTTTCCTAAATAAGTTAAATTATTTAAATTCGTTTGTTAGTAATGATTTATAAAATAAAAATATAAAATGATGATCCAAGCTCATGTGATCTATGATATTATTCATAAGTTAAAAGGTAAAAGTAAAAAGTTAAAATTATATCGATATATGTTTATACTTATTTTTTTAAAAATCTTTAAATAGTTATGATTAATTTTCTTCCGTTGGGCGGGGCACAGGAAATTGGTGCTAATTGTTATTATTTAAATTTAAATGGGACCGGAATAATATTAGATTGCGGAATTCACCCCCAAAAAACCGGATTGGAATCCCTGCCGAATTTCAATTTAGTAAATAGCCTGCCTTTGGATTATGTTTTAATTTCACATGCTCATCAGGATCACTTAAGTGCACTTCCATTTCTTATCAAAAGATTTCCTTATTTAAAAATTATTACTACTCCGCAAACAAGGGCTTTAGCGGAATTGACATTACATAATTCTGTCTCAATTCTTAAAGAGCAAGTTGAGGATGATAGTTTTGAAATTTATACACATGATGAAATCGATTTATTAATTAAAATGTTTGATTATAAATCTTATAAAGAAGTGTTTGAAATTACGGGTTATAAAAACAGGGAAATAATCAAAATTAAATTTTATGACGCCGGTCATATTTTAGGTTCAGCTGGAATTTTAATTGAAAGTAAAAAGAATATTTTTTATACAGGTGATATTAACTTAACAGAGCAACCTTTAATAAAGGGTGCGGATCTTCCTGATACGAAAATCGATATTTTAATTTTAGAAACTACTTATGGAGCAACAGATTCTTCAACTTTATCATCTTGGGATAAAGAAGCTGAACGTTTTGCTTCTTCAATAAATAAAATTTTAAATAAAGGAGGTTCTGTATTAATCCCGGTTTTTTCTTTAGGCAAAACCCAAGAAATGTTAAAAACAATCTGGGATTTAATCCTTAAAGGAAAGCTGGTGAATGCAGATATTTATACGGGAGGTCTTGGCACAAAAATAAATAGAGCTTATGACTACAACAGGTATGTTGTGAATATGAATGATCCAGAATTTGAATTAAGTTCAATACCCCAGAAAAATTTATATGAAGTTGAAGATCCGAATTATTTCTTTAAATCACCTTGCATTGTTCTTGCTTCAAGTGGTATGATGATCGAAGGGACAGCTTCATATAGATTAGCAAAAAGATGGATAAAGCAGCAGAATTCTGCTATCTATACTGTCGGTTACATGGACAAATCAACTCCGGGTTTCAAATTTGCTAATGCAGTAAAAGGGGAAAGAATAAAACTATCTGAATTTGAAAAGGAAGAAGAAATAAAATGTACAATCGAAAAATTTCGGTTTACTGCACATTCAAAAAGGGAAGATTTAATTGAAATAGTGAAAAGACTAAAACCGGAAAAAGTAATTTTAGTGCATGGCGACGCTGATGCAATTAATTGGATTGGTGCAAGTATTTTAAAGGAATTTAAATCAATTAAAGTCTATAAAGCTGAAACAGGAAAAGAAATAATATTATAAACCTGATTCACTATGTTATTTCGGAATGCGGATTTCGAATTAATCCACAATCCGCAATCCGAAATTTATTTTAGAAGCATTAGTTTCTTTACTGCAGTATAACTATCAGTCTGTAACTTGTAAAAATAAATTCCGCTGGCTAAGCCTGATGCATCAAATACAGCATTATATTTCCCTTTATTCATGAATTCATTCACCAGTGTCCTTACTTCATTCCCCAAAATGTCATAAACTTTTAATGATACAAAACCGTCTTTTGCAACCTGGAATTTAATAGTTGTAGAAGGATTAAAAGGATTAGGATAATTTTGTGATAATGAATATGTAGTTGGAGTTAATTCTATATCCTGTTTAACAATACCGGTTACAAAACTAACATAAGCACGAACCAAATAAATAAAAATGTAACCTGGTTTTCCGCTGACACTGTATATGACCCAATCGGGAGGATTATCTTGACTATTATAAGAATAACTATGATATGCTTCAGATGTTTGATAATATGTAACCAATACTACGTTTGATGTTGGATATTCAGCAACCATAGGAAATTCAACAACAAATGGATTGCTAGCATCAATATTTTGTGAAGTCAAATCAACATTAACCCAATTTGGGTAAGGCTTTTCATATGGATAATCACCTGTTTGGTCTATTACAGCAGGTTTTGTCTTAAGAGTTGGTGTGGCAGTGAATGAACATAATTTGTGTCCTCCTAATTGACTAGAAATATTTGGAAAAGTAAAAATATTTCCAGTCATTGGGGTAATGTCGCGGAGAGCTACTTTAATTGAATCCAGCTTTGCACCGATTAAACCATCAAATTGCACAGCGATACTGTCACCCTGAGAAAGTGGCAAATAACCAACTGGTTCGGTATTATCCCATTTTAGTTCTGATACAGCATTTATAGCAGTACCAGACGCCTGGTATTGATAAGGCTGGGAGGTGGTTTGGTTGGTATCAATTGCAGCAAAGCGAATAGTGCTGTAAACAGACGGGTAGTCAGGTTCTGTAAATGGTGTATTTAACGGGACATTAACAACTCTTGAAGAACCGGAACCAATCTCCAAAGCTTTAACAATAATATTGCTCCCTGTTGAGGTAAATGTAATATTAAGGTCTGAAGAACTAATAAAAGTAAAATACTCTGCCCCCAGCCTCTGGACTGTGCTTGAAGTTAAGTTTAAATTGGGATTATAATATGTATTACCTATAGTTACAGGGATGGACTGGTAAGAATAACCATAAGTAGAATCAACATTAATATTATTCAAACCGTTTGCAATTTCCCAGTTCAAAAAAACTTGACCAAGAGAAGTGGAATAATTCTGGGATAAAATTTTACTTAATGCAGGAACTCCTATTAATTGAAGATTTTGATAATCTAATACTATTTGTTTCAATATTCTAACACCATATTGCTCTTTTAAATAAAGAAAGAATCTCTGGGCTCTTGCATAATCGTTTAAAGAAAGGGTAATATCCGACCTCCAATCAAATAGATAGTGATTTGGTTCATTTGCATATAAATTTTGCATGGATGCGCCATATCCACATACAATTTCCGCAACCATTGACAGACCTTCGTTAATAAATGTCATCTCCAGATTTGTTTTATGGTAATTCCAATTTATCATATGCTGGAATTCGTGGGCTGCAGTTGTTAGGGCAACATTTAAACCTTCAGGAGTTTTAAGATTAGTAGGATTTGCATCCATAAAATATATTTCGGCAGATAGTCCTCCACCTCTAGTTTCATTATCCGAAGAGAAATAACCCGCAACATATCCGCCATTGCCCGAATAGCCATCCTGTATATCGAGAATTAAAATAATAATTCTAGGATCATTATCAACATCAGGCGGATTGCCGAATGCATCCACATCCATCTGGAAGATACCTTTATTTGTATCGGCGGGAGTCTGGTTATCAAAATCATTTTCAACAGCAGCAACTGCACTGGAATCAACTCTTGTTCCCCAGACATCATTAGCAACAAAAACATAACAATGTTCACCAACCGCCCTGCAGGTTGAAGCAACGGAATATTCACTGTTATTTACAAAATCTATTGCTGTCCAGAATTTTGTTGAACCAACGGTAAAATTCCATGCGGTAGTTTTTTTTAATTTTGTTTGAGAAAAATAATTGGGATTGTCTTTTAAAAATTGTGCAACTTTTTCGTATCTATCTCTTAAAAGATGACTGCCGGCAATAGGGTAGCTGCCGGTTGCTTTTTCTTTTACTAAAGTTTTGTATTTACTTTTTTGGGCGAATGTATGCCCGTGAAACACAATAAACACTGAAAAAATGATTATCAAAGATTTCAAATATATATTCATGAAATTCTCGTAAAAAGTTTTTAGATATTTAATTATTATTTATTATTTCAACTTTATCTACTTTGAGAACTTTAATTGATTCATTGTTAGTAGAAACCGAACTGTAATAAACTTTAGCTTTTTTACCCTGGTTATTATAAAGTGTATCTTTTATTTCACCTGAACAATCAAGTAAATAAAGAGATGTATCATTCATTAGTGCAACCCTTGCAAAAGGTTCATTATTAACCATCAGAATTTCACCTGTAACAAAGTTTGTACCGGATTGACCGCTTGAAGCAGAATTTTCAGAAGTTGAACATCCTAATAGTATTAATAATAAGAATAAAAGGGATATTATATTTAGAAGTATTAACTTTTTCATTAAATTTTTGAATGATATCGCAAAACAAGGTTAGTAAAATTACCAAAATAAAAAATAATATTTGAGACAAAAAGGGTAAAAAACAGACTATTCAGAAAATTTTACACGATAAAATTCTTTTTCAGTATATAAAGACCTAATCCTAAACAATAAATATTTGAATTGCATATTTGATGAGAAATCAAGTTAATCGGTTCCTAAATATGAATAATAAATTCTAAATATTGTATACATCACAGCTTTTGTAGAAAAATCTATTGATTTTCAAAGCTTAACGAGAAGTTTTTAAAAATCTTAATATAATTAATTAAAAAATAATCATTATTACCGAGAAAGTTATTAATTAAATAATTAAAATAATTTCAAGCGGGAGATAGAAATGAAACAAATTAATATTATAGTTGCATTATCTTTATTCATCATCATCGCATGTTCTAATAACAAGTCAGAACAAAAACCTGAAAACGAGAATAAGAATATTGAAAATACAACACAGCAAAATAAACAAAGTGCCGGTATCTCAAAGATAAATGTATGCGAACTTATACCTGCAGACTTATTGGCAGAAAAAATAGGGGGGAAAGTTTTGAAGCCATCGCAGCATTCCGATTATGGTTCTACCCAGGGATGTGAATATGAAATTGATCCTGCCGGTCCGGATAATTATGAATATTGTGCTGTCTGGTTATATCCGACATCATTATATGAGGATTCACAATCGGCATTGGAAACTGCTAAAGGTCTTAATCAGAAAGTAACAACCGAACAGCTTACCGGTTATGGAGATGAATCTTATGTAATCCACAATGCAACCGAGGAGCAATCAATCATTCATGTCCTTCTAAAAAATAAGTTTTATGTGGAAGTTAAAGCAGAAAAATTCGCAGATGCAAAAAAAATAACGGAATTGGTTTTATCTAAAATAAAATGAAAACCATTTAAGTATTGTAAAATGACTTTTTGTATTTCCCCTGTCCTATGCACTGTAAAAATTGATTAGAGTTTATGTTTAAATATCATTTTACTGCAAAATTAAGTATAAAATAAAAATAATAATTAAAAAAATCATAAAAATGGTTGACAGCTAAATTAATTTATCGTATATTTACGATATACAATTGATATTTATTGTGGCATTCTCAAAAAAAGAAGAATTTAAAGAAGAAGAAATTTGGCTTTCCGATATAGCCAAAGCCTTATCTCATCCTGCAAGGATAAGTATCTTAAAAATATTGGCACAAATGAATGTCTGTATTTGCGGTGATATTGTTGAACTACTTCCTCTTTCACAGTCAACAGTTTCACAACATTTAAAGGAACTCAAAAGAGTTGGTTTAATTACAGGCGAAATTGATGGGCCAAAAGTTTGTTATTGTATAAATAATAAAGTTTTAGAAAAAGCAAAAATAAAACTAGAAAACCTTTTTTCGATGGTTTGCAATTGTTAAACTTAAAAGGAGAACAAAAATGATTACCGGGGATGAATTAAAAAAAATGGTTAAGGAAAAATATTCTGAAATTGCAGTTGCTTCGGGAAAAAAATCCTGCTGCGGAACTGAGAATATTTCGGGTTATGAAATTCTAAAAGATGAATATCTAAGCTTGGATGGTTATGTTAAAGAAGCCGATTTGAAATTGGGTTGTGGAGTTCCAACCGAATTGGCAGAAATTAGAAAAGGAGATACTGTCGTTGATTTAGGTTCTGGTGCAGGTAATGACGTGTTTATTACCAGAGCTATTGTAGGTGAAGAAGGGAAAGTAATCGGTTTAGATTTTACCGAAGAAATGATCAATAAAGCAAATAGAAATAATGAAAAGCTTGGTTACGGCAATATAGAATTTAAGCTTGGCGAAATTGAAAATATGCCTATTGATGATGAAACTGCAGATGTTGTTATTTCAAATTGTGTTCTCAATCTTGTTCCCGATAAGAAAAAAGCTTTCTCGGAAATTTACAGGATATTAAAACTGGGCGCCCATTTTTGTGTTTCCGATATAGTATTAAAGGGCAATATGAATGAAGAATTTAAAAAATCCGCTTCGTTATATGCAGGATGTATTTCGGGTGCAATTGATCAAGAGGAATATTTAAATATAATTAAAGATGCCGGTTTTACAAACATTGAAATTAAAAGAATTCAATCGACCCCGTTACCCGATTCACTTTTAGAGGAACATCTTAATTCTGAAGAGATTAAATCATTTAAAAATAATGTGCAGGGAATGTTCAGCATAACTGTGTCAGGAACCAAATGATATAATTTTTTAAGGAAAAAGGCCGGAGACTTTATGTCCTTGGCTTTTTTGTTTATTTCAAATAAATAAAAAAGATATATAAACAAATAAATTTACAGTTGCTGTTGAACTTCAAACGGCCATTCTTTTTTAATATATGATCTAAGCAAAAACATTCCTGCACCAATTGACATTACAACAATACCCCCAACCGCAAAATATGTACCCGTTGAGAAAAATAATCCCAGCCACATGACTATCGCAATTAATGCCGGAAGCGGATATAACCACATTTTAAATGGGAAAAAAGATGAAGGTTTTTTCTTTCTTAAAATTAAAACACCCGAAGCTTGACCGATAAATTGAATTAAAATTCTCATTGCAAGTACTGCACTAATTACTTCCCTAAGCTTAAATAATAGACTAAATATGAATGCAATTGTACCAAGAATAATTAATGAGGCGTCGGGAAAATGTTTTTTGGGATGTGTATGTGAAAATATTTTAAAGAATGCTCCGTCAACAGCTGCAGCATATGGAATTCTTGAATAACCGAGCGTAGCAGAAAATAATGATGAAAAAGCTATCCATAAAATTAATATAGTAATAACAATTGCAGCATTGGAACCATAAATTTTTTCTACAAAAGTGCTTACTATAAAATGAGAATTCATTGCTTCACGCCATGGTACTACTCCGAGCACACTTAATTGCATTGCCAGGTAAAGAATTGCAATCCCTGCAATCGAAATAAAAATACTTTTGGGAATATTTTTTTCAGGATCCTTAAGTTCGGAGCCAAGATTACATATGTTGTAATAACCCAGATATGTATAAATTGTCTGAACCGAAGCACTGCCAAGCCCGACAAAGAATATGAAAGAAAAACTAAAAGCATTCTCAGGAAAATCAAAAGCCAGTTTTGGATTAAAATGTGTTGCTCCACCAAATATTAACCATAGAATCGTAGCGATTACTCCAATCCAGAGAAACAAAGAAATTTTTCCGATAGTTGTTATTCTTCGGTAAAGAAGAAGAACTATTGCAATTACTAAAAGTCCCGAAACGATTTTTTGTCCGGAAGAATTAAGCGGTAAAAGAAATGTAAAATATTGTGAAAAGCCGATTGAACCGGATGCTATAACAAGAGGTGCCTGAAAAACCGTCTGCCATATTAGAAGAAATGAGAACAATTTTCCCCAGCTTTTGGGTCCGTAAATTTCTTTTAGGAAAACATAGCTGCCCCCTGCAGCTGGCATTGCTGCGCCAAGCTCCGACCAAACTGCTCCATCCATGAAAGATAGTACTGCTCCTAAAATCCATGCAAGCAAACATTGCGGGCCATTCATTTCCTGGATTACGATTGGCAGGACGATAAACGGACCTATCCCCACCATATCAATCATATTAAGAGCAGTTGCTTCTTTTAATCCTAAACCACGCTCAAGTTTTGGATCGGCAATACTATTCAAATTGTAAAATTATTTTATATTGATTAATGGATTTTTTGATTTTAAAAAAAAGAATAGAATAATATATTAAAATATATTTATAAATATTTCAGTGCTTGGTTTTTTAATATTTTCTATTTTGATAAGAAACTGAGCTAAATATTTTTGAATTATAATTCTTTAATTTATTTTTTGATATTTAACCTTCTGATTTGAAACTTAAATATGGAATACCGACAAGCAAAAACAGGCAGGCTATTAATAGAAATTCTGCCGAATAAGTGCGACTTTTGCGGATGCTGTGTAGGAGTTTGCCCCGAAGATGCAATAGAATTAAAAGAAGCTGAAATATTTATAATTGATCCCCGTTGTACTAATTGTGCCAAGTGTGTTTGGAGCTGCCCTATTGAGGTTATCAGGTTTAATAAGGAAGGAGTAGTTTTCAAATAAGCAAAAAATAAAATAGGCAAAGATCCAGAAAAATATTTAAGAAAATCTGATAAAAATTAATTGCTTATTACTATTTTGCTTACTGCTTACTGCTTACTGCTTATTGTCCATTGTTTATTTTAAAAGATATAATATTTTATAAAAAGTTAAATTACAATGAAATGTTAAGATGAAAAAGGAATACGACGTAATTGTTGTTGGCGCCGGCCCGGCCGGCTCTATGGCGGCAAAGTTTGCCGCTGAGCAGGGGGTCTCTGTCTTAATGCTCGAAAAAGACAGGGATGTTGGTTACCCCGTTAGATGCGGTGAAGCAATCAGCAAAAAGGGCGTAGAAGAATTTATTGAACCCGATGAAAAATGGATTACTGCTCATATAACAAAATTTTCACTTAATGCACCCAACGGAGATGAAGCTGTAATTGAATTTAGTGATTCAGGGTATGTACTCGAAAGAAGAATATTTGATTATGAGCTTGCCAAAACTGCCGCTGATGCCGGAGCGGAAATATTAACACGTGCTTATGTTAACGGATTAATTATTGAGAATGATAAAGTTGCCGGTGTTAAGTATGAATTCCAAGGAGAGCAAAGAGAATTAAAATCTAAAATTGTAATTGGTGCAGACGGTGTTGAATCTAGAGTAGGGCGTTGGGCTGGTATAAAAACTTATATCGATTTTCGGGACATGGAATGTTGTACTCAAATTACAGCATCAAATATTCCTGTGGATTCAAACACACTATATTTTTACTTTGGTCAAAATTATGCCCCGGGCGGATACTTTTGGGTTTTCCCAAAAGGGAAAAATATAGCAAATATAGGATTAGGTGTAAGCGGAATGGTTGGTAAAACGAGATCTGCATTGTCTTTTTTAAATAATTTTATGGAAAGGAAATATCCTGGTTCTCCTATTCTTACATCTATAGCCGGAGGAGTTCCTTCTACAATAACATTAAGTAAAATCACCTCTTCCGGAATTATGCTTGCCGGTGATGCAGCAAGACAGGTTAATCCATTAAGCGGTGGTGGCATTGCATCAGGTATGATCGGTGGAAGTATTGCGGGAAGAATTGCAGGGGAAGCAGTTAAGATGAATAAACTTAATCATATTTTTAATTATGATAAAGAATGGCACGAAAGAGTTGGTAAAAAACATGAAATCTATAACCGTTTGAAAAACGGCGTCTATAATTTCTCGGATGAAAAATTTAACAAAATAGCAGAATCATTTAATAAGATACCAAAAGACAAAAGAACGCTTGGCAGAATATTCGTTACTGCACTTTTCAACCAGCCTTCACTGCTTGCCGATGTAGCAAAGGTTTTTATCATTTAATATATTTCTTGAAAATATGTATTTATAAAAATATTTTTTAGATTTAACCTTAAATTTTTTAACTAATTAGGGAGGTTCAATTGAATATTGCTGTAGTTGGAACCGGTTATGTTGGATTGGTAACCGGTACTTGTTTTGCAGAAACCGGTAATAACATAATCTGTGTAGACATTGATAAAAATAAAATTGAAAAAATGCAAAAGGGTATTGTTCCTATTTATGAACCAGGGCTTGATTTTTTGTTTGAGCGGAATATAAAAGATGGAAGGTTAAAATTTACTACTGAACTGAAGGATGCAGTAAAAAAATCGGAAGTAATTTTATTGTGTTTACCTACACCGCAAGACGAAGATGGGAGTGCGGATTTGAAATATATTTTAGGAGTTGCAGATGATATTGGAAAAATCTTTCAAAAAGAACCTTATATCGGTTATAAAGTAATTGTTGATAAGAGCACAGTACCTGTCGGCACCAGCGATAAAGTCAAAAAAACTATCAAAAAACACACTCCCAATTTTGATTTTGATGTAGTATCCAATCCGGAGTTTTTAAGGGAGGGGATGGCTGTTGAAGATTTTATGAAACCTGAACGGGTTGTTATTGGCACAAGCAATGAAAAAGCCAAGAAAATTTTGGATGAGCTTTATGAACCCTTTGTACGTTCGGGGAATCCCATTTTTTTTATGGATGAGAAATCCGCTGAAATGACCAAATATGCTGCAAATTCGTTTTTAGCTACAAAAATTTCCTTCATGAATGAAATTGCAAATTTGTGTGAATTGACTGGTGCCGAAGTTGATAAAGTTAGAAGAGGTATAGGATCGGATTCAAGAATCGGGAAAAGATTTTTATTCCCGGGTATTGGCTACGGCGGATCATGTTTTCCCAAAGATGTTATCGCTTTAATTAATACAGCAAATGAAAACAAATATGATTTTAAAATTCTTAAATCGGTTTATGATATAAATAAAAAACAAGTAGAACTTTTTTTTAATAAAATTAAGAATCATTATAATAAAAATATAGGGGGAAAACATTTTGCTGTTTGGGGATTGGCATTTAAGCCGAATACAGACGATGTCCGGGAAGCACCTGCTATATCATTAATTAAAAAACTCTTAAAGGAGAAAGCTTCTGTTTCTGCCTATGATCCCGAAGCTATTGAAACTACTAAAGTTGTTTTGGGAGATAAAATTGAATATTGTGCTGGTTCCTACGAAACCCTTGAAAATGCAGATGCTTTAATAATTACTACAGAATGGAATGAATTTAGAAACCCTGATTTTAATAAAATCAGTGGATTACTCAAAGCTCCAGTTATTTTTGACGGTAGAAACTTATATGATCCTGACAAAATGAATGAACTATATTATACTTATTATTCAGTCGGTAGAAAAGCAGTTATAAACAAATGATAGATAGAATTCGGGATGTTACCTCAAGGGCCTGGTTTGCTTTATATACAAAATCGAGAAGTGAATTTAAAGCTGCTGAGCAAATAGGCGCACTTAATATAGAATATTATTTGCCCACGGTAACTAAATACAAACAATGGAGCGATAGAAAAAAGAAAATTACTGAGCCATTAATTAGAGGATATATTTTTGTCTTTGTAAATGAGAAAGAAAGAATAAAATCACTTGAACAAAACGCCGTTGTCAGGTGCTTAACTGAAAGAGGAAGACCGGCTAAAATACCGGATTGGCAAATTGAGAATTTAAAAAACATGCTTAAAAACGAAGCGGACTTTTATATAACTGAAGGTTTAGTCCCAGGTACAAAAGTTAGGATAATTGAGGGACCATTTGAGGGTGTAATAGGAATAGTCAGTAAGATCGAAGAAGGAAGAACTATAGCAGTTTCAATCGATCTTCTTAATAGATCGGTTATTGCTCATCTTCCACAGGAAAGTCTATTTGAAATTTTAAAATAAATTATTTTATATTATACTGATTTTAGTCTGTAATAAATTATTTTTAGGGATTTTTAAACAAAGATGAATTAATGCTTACTCAAAAAGAATTAATTTCTTTAAAGAAGGGGGATGTGATAAAGCATTTCCTTTTAATAAGAAAATGTGATGTTCGTACTGCTAAATCAAACAAACCATATTTATCTCTTGAATTAGCCGATAGTTCTTTGACTATTCAAAGCAATGTCTGGGAGAATTTTGATTCTTTTTTTGAAAAAGTGAAAAATGGTGATGTGGTTTTTGTAACAGGTTTTATGGAAGAATATATGGGCTCACCCCAGGTGAGAATTACAAATATTCGTTTCGCAGAACCTTCGGATAAAGTTGATCCTTCTGATTTCCTCGAAAAATCAAAAAGAGATTTAAACCAAATGAAGGATGAATTTTTCAACAGGATGGAATCAATTTCTAACATTAAATTGAAATTATTGTTGAAATTAATCTTCGACGAAGATAATTTTAAGAAATTTTCAACTGCTCCTGCGGGAAAATCATGGCATCATTCATATATACATGGTTTACTTGAACATACACTGGAAATAATTAAAATTTGCGACCTCATGTGTGACATACACCCTGAACTTAACCGGGATCTTTTAATCTGTGGCGCTATGTTGCATGACTTTGGTAAAACTGAAGAACTGAAATTTGATTCTTCTTTTGAATATACGGACAAAGGGAAACTTATAGGTCACATTGTAATTTCTGCGATGAAGATTAATGAAGAAGCAAAAAAAATCCCGGATTTCCCGGAAGATTTAAAGGAATGTTTGATACATTTAATTTTAAGCCACCAGGGGAAACTAGAATATGCTTCCCCCGTCGTTCCCAAAACAATGGAAGCAATCGCATTATACCACGCAGATGAATTAAGTGCAAAAATCAACGCATATAAAAGAGCAATACAAGCCGGAACACTAAATGAAAATAAATGGACTAAATTTATTTCTCTTGCTTCAACTGATTTATATAACCATGGTATTTCATCTGAAGTAGAAGTAGAAGACGAAATTAATAAAACTCTCTTTGATTAAATTTTAAGGGGTGTAAATATGAAATTATATTATATAAAATCTGTTTCTTCATTTTTCTTCTTTTATTTTTTTCTCATGTCTTCTTTTCTATTTTCGCAATCTCTGGATGAATTGCTTAAACAGGGGGATGCATATCTTGATTTGGAATTTGACTTAAATAAAGCAAGAGATGCATATCAAAAAGCTGATGAATTATTTCCTAATAACTGGGAAGTAGATTGGCGGCTTAGCCGCACTTATGTTTATACTGCCGAACGAATGCCGGATAAAACCGGGGAGCAGAAAGATGCTCAGGTTGCAGAATACCAGAAAGCTTATGATCTTGCAGATAAAGCAGTAAAGCTTGCACCTGACAAATCTATTACTTATTTGAGAAGGGGAATTGCTAATGGGAAAATTGCCTTATTTAAGGGTGTTTTTTCAGTTGCTTCTGTTGTAGATGCAGTTCGGGATGATTGTGAAAAAGCTATAAGCTTGGGGAATGGTGGAAATTATACTCAAGCACTTGCTCATTATGTCTTGGCTAGAACTAATGCAAAGGTGAGTGAAAAGTGGGCTCCTGCCCGTGCCATTTTAGGTCTTGGATGGGCAGATATTGATAAAGCAATTGATGAATATAATATAGCAATAAAATTATACCCCAACTTTAGAATGTTTTATGTTGATCTGGCCAAAGCATACATCAGGGAAGATGAATATGAAAAAGCAAAGGAAATGTTAAAAAAAGCAATTGAAAGTTCTAAAAGAGAATTTAATGATGATTCTGCATTAATAGAAGCACATGATTTACAAAATCAAATAAAGGATGAATAGATTTATCAAGGTAATTGTTATTCCTTTTTAAGCATTGGGATTTTTATATTAAACTTTTTGGCATTTTCAATAGCTTTATCATAACCAGCATCAGCATGACGGACTATTCCCATCGCTGGATCGTAATTTAGGACATTATTTAATCTTCTTTCTGCATCTTTAGTACCGTCGGCAACAATTACCATTCCTGCATGAATTGAATTTCCAATTCCCACACCTCCACCATGATGCAAAGAAACCCAGCTTGCACCGCCGATTGTGTTCATTAAAACATTTAAGATAGGCCAGTCGGCAATAGCATCACTGCCGTCTTTCATATTTTCGGTTTCCCTGTTGGGAGAAGCAACAGATCCGCAATCAAGATGATCTCTACCAATTACTATTGGAGCGCTTACTTTTCCGGATGCAACAAGGTCATTAAAAATTTTTCCCATCTTTGCTCTTTCACCATAACCTAACCAGCAAATCCTTGAAGGTAATCCCTGGAAATGAACTTTCTTTTGAGCCAGGTCAATCCAGTTGCAAAGAGATTCATTTTCGGGGAAAGTTTCTTTTATAGCATCATCCGTTACATAAATATCTTTTGGATTTCCCGATAAAGCTGCCCACCTAAAGGGGCCTTTGCCGTCACAGAATAATGGTCTAATAAATTCAGGTACAAATCCCGGAATATCAAAAGCATTTTCAACTCCGTTATCTTTAGCTTCTCCCCGGATGTTATTCCCGTAATCGAATGTTATTGCACCTCTTTTTTGAAATTCCAGCATTGATTTAACATGCTGAACAATAGTTTTTTTAGCAGCATTTATATATTCGGAAGGATTAATTTTTCTCAGTGAAAGTGCTTCTTTAAAGCTCATATTCATAGGTACATATCCGTTTAGAGTATCGTGTGCAGATGTTTGATCGGTTAATACATCTGGTATAATATCTTTTTCTAAGATCCTTGGAAGAATTTCACCAGCATTTCCAACTAATCCTACCGACAGAGCTTTTTTATTTTTTTTAGCTTCCAAAACTAAATCGAGAGCTTCTCCAAGATCTTCAGAAAGTATATCAATATATCCTGTTTCAATTCTTTTTTGAATTCTCTTTTTATCAACTTCAATACCTAAAAAAGCTGCACCGTTCATAGTTGCAGCAAGCGGTTGTGCTCCTCCCATTCCTCCTAGACCGGCAGTCAATAAAAACTTTCCGGTTAATGTTCCGGAAAAATATTTTCTTGCACATTCGGCAAAAGTTTCATATGTCCCTTGAAGAATACCCTGTGTTCCTATATAAATCCAGCTGCCGGCAGTCATTTGTCCAAACATTGTTAAACCTAAGGCTTCCAATCTTCTAAATTCATCCCAATTAGCCCAGTGTGGTACAAGCATAGAGTTTGAAATAATCACACGCGGGGCATTAATATTCGTTTTAAAAATTCCAACAGGTTTTCCGGATTGCACAAGAAGAGTTTCATCGTTTTCAAGTTCTTTTAACGAAGAAATTATTGCATTATAGCAATCCCAATTTCTAGCAGCTTTTCCGCTTCCGCCATAAACAATAAGTTCTGCAGGATTCTCACCCACTTCCGGGTCCAAATTGTTCATCAGCATTCTCATTGCTGCCTCCTGCAGCCAGCCTTTACATGAAATTTGGGAACCATGCGGAGCTTTAATGTTTAATTTATCCATTTCAGTAATCATCTTTTCCCTCGAGGAACATGAGTATATGTTATAAAGGTATAGGGGGCAACTTTAAATTCTTATACCATATACATCTATAACTAACATTTTTATAACTAAAAATTAATCTTTAAAATGAACATTTAAAATATTTTCATACTGGTTCAGCATCGATTTGTATATCCATTTCTTTAAAAACCAGCTTTTTTTAACCTGATTTTTCAAAAATTTAATATTCTCTTCAAGCTGATGCAATAAGCGGGTTCTTTCATCTTTAGTAAATTTTAAAGTTTCAGCATTACTATTTAATTTATCGATGATTGAATTAAATGCCCTTGCTTCAGCAAAAAACTCGTTGTCTCCTTCTATTTGTTTTAATGTTTGTTTGCAAAATGTTGTTAATAATTTTTTTTCATTTTTATCGAATTCGAAATTATAATTTGTGAATAGTTTCTTCATGTGCACCTGGGTAGTTTTTAAATGATAGCAGATTATCTTTCATAGTTTGAAATCCGGGTTTTATTATACTATAAATATAATTTAATCTTTCTTTGTAAGGAATAAAAGCCGATTTCATAGAATTTATCGTAATTTTTTCAACATCTTCGAGATTTAAATTAAAATATTGAATAGCAGTTAAGAACTCTTTTGTCATTGTAGTATCACTCATTAGCCTGTCATCGGTATTTATTGTAACTCTAAATTTTTCTTTATAAAAAATTCCGAAAGGATGATTCTCTACTTTATCTATAGCTCCGGTATGAACGTTACTCAATAGACAGATTTCCAGGGGAATCCTTTTATCTAAAACATATTGGGCAAGATCTCCATAGCCAAAAGCATTTCCTTTTTTATCAATTGAAACATCTTCAATAAGATGAGTTGCATGCCCGATGCGGTGAGCACCACACCATTGGATTGCCTGCCAGATCGATTCTTTGCCGAAAGCTTCCCCGGCATGAACTGTTATATTAAAATTTGCTCTTTGAATAAATTGAAATGCCTCTATATGTTTTTTGGGAGGATAACCGCCTTCTTCACCTGCTAAATCGAATCCAACAACTCCCTGGTTTCTAAAATTGACAGCAAGCTCAGCGATCTCGAGCGTATTTTTCATATTTCTCATACCGCATAGAATCAATCCAAATCCAACACCAAAATCTCTTGAACCTTTTTCCAATCCGTTTAAAACTGCAGTTACCACATCTTCGTTATAAAGTCCTTTTGCCGTATGAAAAACAGGTGCAAATCGTGTTTCGACGTAACATACTCCGTCATTTTTCATATCTTCCATCATTTCATAAGCAATTCTTTCCAAACCTTCTTTAGTCTGCATAACTGCCGTTGTGTGTTCAAAACCATGCAGGTATTCTACAAGATTTCCCTTGTTTGCTCCTCTATGGAACCAGGCGGCTAACTCATCAGGATCTTTAGTTGGCAATTTATTGTACTTAAGATCTTTTGCCAGTTCAATAATTGTTTTGGGGCGCAACCCGCCATCCAGGTGATCATGAAGCAAGACTTTTGGCACTGATTTAATTATTTCTTCGGCGGTCAAAAATACCTCATTTTTATTGGGTAAAATATTCTATTTATTATGTAAAATCAATTTAAATATAAAATGA